>CAUWMZ010000060.1:0-34891 GCA_963560035.1 uncultured Parabacteroides sp. | reverse complement strand
GAATCAGTCACAAAATGAGTCATATAACAAATTAATCTATATAATGTCTATTAAAGCTTTCGCCATTTTTCTCAAAATAAGAATAACCGGCTACAGCATTTAAATTATGCCCTCCCTTAAACTCCTTTACATAAGAAAAGTATCCTTCTGATGTTAATTGCTCTGTCTTAGAGAAGTCCATTTTGGCCCAACCATTCCGATTGTTCGTTACCTCTTCACGATGGTAACGTGAACGAAATTGATGCAACTCCCATTGACGATTCTCATAACCTAATGTCTGGGTATAGCTCAATCCCTCTATAGGCTTCACGTTCAACTTCATTGTCACTTCCGGCTTAAACCACTTATCCAAACCTTCATAGTCTGTCAACATTCTATCCGCTACGATATTATAATCAAGTGTTTCACCGGTCCATACATTATACCCACTTGGACTTTCCGGATCATACGGTGATCGAGTCGGATTATTATAAAGCGCTTGTTTGAAATTCGCTTTTTTATCCTCATCCTTTCCATCGGAAGTACGAGAAGTTTGCCTATAATCCACAATCGGACGAATCTCCAACCAGCCATCAAACAACTTAAAGTTCGCATTTAAGCGTCCACCATAATCTTTACGATTATCCTTGATCGCCATACCTTCATTATTCTCATAGAAAAAAGAGGTATAAACCTGGGCATTCTCTGTCCCTAACTCTAAAGACAAATGATGCTTTTGTGAAAAATTATTTTTTTGCAATAATGCATCCCACCAATCCGCATCTTTACCATAGTCTGTAATATTCACGTCCGTACGATGACGATACTCATCAGCAGACATCATATCAGGCTTTCCATAATTTTGCTTTTTGGAAAGCTCTGTGCTATAGTTTAGCTTAACTTTTCCATTCGTATTTGAACCACTCTTTGTCGTAATCAAAATCACACCTGATGCGGCACGAGTACCATAGATCGCTCCAGCAGAAGCATCTTTTAAAACATCTATAGATTTAATATCATCTTGATTTAAGGCTCTAATATCTCCTCCAGGGAAACCATCTACAACAATCAAAGGTTGCTTACCTGAATTAATAGAGGTCAAACCACGCAACTGAATAGTCGTTCCGGCATTCACACTTCCACTATTTTGTAGAATCAAACCACTAATCTTACCTTGTAAAGAGCTTGTGATATCAGCACCACCAACACCTTTCATCATATCACTTGCGGCTAACGAAGTCACAGAACTTGTCACTTGCTTTTTCTCCATCGTTCCATAACCTACAACCACAACCTCGCCCAACTTCTGAGAATCCTCAGATAAAGACACCGTAATAACGCTCTGGTTACCTACCGGCACCTCCTTTGTCAAATAACCAATATAAGAGATCTCCAATACCGCATTAGCCGGAACATCCTGCAATACCACTTGACCTGTCATATCAGTCACATTTCCAATTGTTGTTCCCTTGACTAGCACATTAGCGCCAATCAAATCACCCATAGAATCTGTTACTTTAACTGTAATTGTCTTACCTTTCTGAGCGATGGATTCCACTAAATTACCGTGATTTAATTCCGGTTCAACAGCAGCCTGCATAGAGTTTGAGGCTAAGAATAAGAATCCTGTGGTAAGCAACATTGCACTTGGTTTAAATAAGGTTAAACACAAAAGCTTACTCTTCTTATTGTAATTTTCCATTCTTAATGGTTATAATTAAATATGAGATTAACAAAAATATATATACCTACAATATCCATTTTCAGTCACATTCTTTATGGATAAATTGGTCTAAATACATGGTCTACTTTTCGCTCGCAAAGGTAATGCTTTATTTATATTGAGCAATATTTATTAATAATTTTACTAGAAAAGACTTTTTACCAAACGCTTATAAAGCTATAAAACGCTTTATAACAAAATATTACGACAGGTATGCAATAAAATTTTAACATTTATTTCTTTTAAGAAGCACAAAAAATATAAAAGGAATCACATTTTTACAATTCTTACAAAATCAATACACGAAACATGTCTAAATATAAACATATATATATTACTATTTCACAATAGTTTGATAAGCTCTTCTATTTTCTAAGCTAACGTATAATCTTGGCGAAATTTCTCACGTAATACCTTTGGAGAATATCCAAAATGATTCTTTACATATTTTCCAAAGAATGAAATATTGGGGAACTCTAACTCATTTGATATTTCCTTTATACTTTTTAAAGAATGCTTCATCAGATGCTCTATATCTTTCATCACATAATGATCAATTAAATACGAAGCGGTTTTTCCACATGCCGCCTTACAAATTATCGAAAGGTATTTAGGAGAAACATGCAAATGATCTGCATAAAAAGCTACATTTCTACTTTTCGGATAAGAAGACTCTATAAACTCCACAAATTTTTTAAACAAATATTCTCCTGAAGTAAATGGCCTTGGTTCTGATTTAATCATGCGACTTAATATATACTGAGCATCATAAATAAACGCCAACATAAGCGAATCTATCACTCTTCCTTGAACAATTTGAGGCAAACTTACTTTAGAACATATCAAATCATAATATTGACAAAAAGATTGCACCTCTTTGGGAAGCAAAGAACAAACAGGATTTCGTTCGAACATAATCTTAATATCCCAAGAATTATCAGCCATGGGTACAATGCGTCTCACATATTCCGGTGACATACCCACACAATGACACTTAAAATCAATGCTTAACATACAATTATCAACAATGTTATTAGGCGGACATATACAAAGATCATTTTTATAAGCCACATAATGATTTCCATTTATATTTAATGACGCTTTACCCTCTTTCACTAATATAAACACATAAAAATCAGTCGTATATGCTTTTGTTACATCCAACTTTTCCAAGTTATCAAAAAACGCCAAATCACCATTATTATAAATCGCTATATCTTGTATCTCTGACGCATCCAAATTTGCTTGAGACGTATTTTCCATAACTTACTACCTTAATAACTGTTGAATTGCAAATTTAATTAGATACCTAATTATTCATTCATCCGCAAACAAAGAAAAATGTGCCAAATACTTTATTTATTATTCCCTTCCCATATAGAACAATTTTATAGAAAAAAGAACGAGCATTTTTTTAATCAAACATCCTACTTTTAAGCGAAGTAAAAAACAGACCATACATAATTAATTTAAACAATGACAACTCATATAAAATATATCAAACGTCTCTACCTTGTCTTGATAAGCTGCACAAGCATTTTTGCCTTATCGGCACAACGAGTCTACACTTTAGATGAGTGCATACAAGAGGCTGTATCTAACAATGCTCGCATTAAAAACGCGAACAATAATCTTTCCATCGCACGCCATACCAATAAAGAAGCTTTTACCAACTATTTTCCCTCTTTGAGCGCATCCGGTACAGGCTATCTTGCGGACAAAGGGCTGATCGATCTGCAGCTGATTCCGGGAAAGACCCTGTCTTTAATAAAAAATGGTGTACTAGGTAGTGTTACCGCTAGCGTCCCTATTTTCACTGGAGGAAGCATCATCAACGCCAATAAACTATCAAAAGTAAATGTGGAAGCTTCACGTTTACAAAGAGATCAATCAGAAAATGAAGTAAAACTTACAACCGAGCAATATTACTGGCAAATCGTTATGCTCAAAGAAAAACTCAAAACTATCACAATCATTGAGGAACAATTAAAGAACTTACACAAAGAGGTGGATGCTGCAGTATCCGCAGGTATTACCAATCGAAACGATCTGCTTCAGGTTCAATTACAAAACAATGAGACACGTAGTACCCGTATCCAAATAGAGAATGCTCTCGTGGTCTCCCGCAATCTTCTTGCGCAATATATAGGTCACCCAGAAGATAGCATCGATGTTAGCCTCACTCTTCAAGATACTCTTCCTGAACATCCCGATGGACTTTATACCCATCCTGAAACAGCACTACCTCTTACAAATGAATATAATCTACTAAAACAAAATGTAAAAGCAGCAGAGCTAGAGCACAAAATCTCTATAGGGAAAAATCTACCTACAATCGCTATTGGAGGAGGATATATGTATGACAATCTAATGGATGAAGATCATTCCGTATGGATGGGATTCGCAACAGTCAGTGTCCCTATTTCTGGTTGGTGGGGTGGATCTCACAACATCAAAAAGCACAAATTACAAGTAATTAATGCGGAGAACCAACTTTCTGACCAAAGTCAATTATTAGTAATCCACATGAAAAACACATGGAACAGCTTAACGGAGGCCTATAAGCAGGTAGAAATAGCCATAGAATCTATTGGTCAAGCCACAGAGAATCTTCGCCTCCAAACAGAATTTTATCAAGCAGGAACTTGTACGATGAGCGATTTACTTAAAGCACAAACACTTTTCCAACAAAGCAGAGATAACTATGTGGAATCTTATGCTCAATATGAAATAAAAAAACGTGAATACTTGCAAGCGACTGGCAGATAACATCCCATAAACTTATATCCTATAATTATGTCTACTGACGAAATACAAATCACAAAAGACAGCGAACAAGTCATTTATATCATTCGCCGTTTACATCATTGCAAATTTCTTGAATTACAACCTCTATGCGAATTAGAAGAAAACAGGCTCTATAAAGCTCTTATCTATCTAATACAACAAAATTTGATTAAACAAGAATGGAGACAAAATGGTATCTTCTATTGTATGACAACAGAACTTGATAAAGAAGAAACTGATTCACTTCTTGTGCATGAGAGTAAATCTTACTAGGTTTGCTTATTATTTCATTAACACACTTAATATTCATGCAATTACACATAATTGACACTGGATACTTCTATGCAGACGGAGGCGCCATGTTCGGCGCTATCCCTAAAAGCGCATGGAGCAGACGCTATCCTTGTGATGACACAAATAGCTGTATTTTAGCAATACGAAGTCTTCTCGTAAAATGTGATGACGGACATATTATATTGATAGACAATGGCATTGGAAACAAACATCTTAAACAACTCTCCTTTTATCGTTTTTTTAAGCTCAAGGATTTAAAAGAAGAGTTAAGTACGCTAGGCATACAAACAGAAGATGTCACAGACGTTGTATTTACCCATCTTCATTTCGATCATTGTGGATATACAACACAACACAAAGACAGTAGCACCAAATTATCTTTAGCTTTCCCTAACGCTAAACATTGGGTCAGTCGTGAACAATGGTATAACTTTATCCATCCCAACCCATTAGAAAAAGGATCGTATTTTCTAGAGAATATGAAGACTGCAGAAGATGCCGGGGCATTAAAACTTTTAGATAACGACACCTTTATTTATCCAGAAATTGAACTACGCCTATTTGACGGACATACTCCCGGACAAATCGCTCCTTATATCTACACTCCCGAACATACCTTTATTTTTGCCGGTGATGTCATCCCCCTTATAGCAAACCTTTCTCCTGAATGGATTTCTGCCTATGACACCTTTCCGATTATCTCTTATCAAGAAAAAACAAGAATGCTTCATGAAGCCGCAGAACAAAAGCAAATTATCATCTATTGCCATGACGCTTACACTCGCTTCTCTACGGTTAAACAAATTAATAACTATTTCAAAAAAGGAAATTCAATAAATCCACTCAATGTCTTTCACAAATAAAAAATGTCTCCTTCTTCTTAGTCTTTTCACACGAAAAACATTTATGCGTTAGATGAAGTGGATAAATTCCAGTATCTTTGACGACAATTCAAAAACTATATATTGTTTCATATACTAAATTCTAAACTCATGAACAGACTAGGAAAACTAGCGGCTGCTCTCGCTTTATGCGTTGGTATGATCGCTTGCTCCAACAACAAGACCATTAAAGGGGATTTTGGAATCGTTCCTCTACCTCAAGAAGTTACACTAACAAAGAGGGCCCCATTTCTATTAAATCCATCTACTAAAATCGTTTACAGCGAAAACGATGAAAAGATGAAACAAAACGCCCAATTCTTATCCTCTTACATCAAAGAGATCACAGGATATGAATTAGCCATCACAACACAAGAGACGGAAAATGCCATTAACCTTGTCACAGACCAAAGTATCCAAAATAAAGAAGGGTATCAACTAACTGTAGACGCAAAAGAAATACGTATCGCAGGAAGCACAGACGCCGGCGTATTTTATGGTATTCAAACCATCCGTAAGGCAATCCCGGCAACAGCACAAAAAATGAATATCGAGCTGCCGGCCGCACAAATCAATGATTATCCACGCTTCGCATACAGAGGAATGATGTTGGATGTGAGCCGACACTTTTTTCCTGTTGACTCCATTAAAACATACTTAGATATATTAGCGTTACATAATCAAAACACTTTCCACTGGCACTTATCCGATGATCAAGGCTGGCGTATTGAGATCAAAAAATATCCGGAATTAACCCAAATTGGGTCAAAACGAAAAGAGACAGTTATTGGACATAATTCCGGCAAATATGATGGTAAAGAATACGAGGGCTTCTATACACAAGACCAAATAAGAGATATCATCAAATATGCGGCAGATCGCCATATCACCATCATTCCAGAAATAGATATGCCAGGCCATCAATTAGCCGCTTTAGCGACATATCCAGATTTAGGTTGTACTGGCGGACCTTATGAAGTTTGGGGACAATGGGGTATTTCTGACGATGTGATCTGTCCGGGAAATGAAAAAGCAATGCAATTCTTAGAGGATGTATTAAGTGAAGTTATTAATCTATTCCCTTCCGAATACATCCATGTTGGTGGTGATGAATGCCCTAAAGTAAGATGGAAAACTTGCCCTAAATGTCAAGCCAGAATCAAAGCGGAAGGCATAAAAAGAGATAACAAGCATACAGCGGAAGAATATTTGCAAAGCTATGTCATCTCTCGTATGGAGAAATTCGTAGAGAGTAAAGGCCGTCATATCATTGGTTGGGATGAGATCCTGGAAGGAGGCTTAGCGCCAAATGCCACCGTGATGAGCTGGAGAGGGATGAGTGGTGGAATTGAAGCCGCTAAGCAAAAACATAATGTTGTCATGACACCTAACACTTATGTTTATTTCGACTATTATCAATCCGCAGATATAGAGAATGAGCCGGACGCCATTGGTGGCTATTTACCCTTAGAAAAGGTTTATGAATTTGAACCGACTAAAGGCATTGATCCGGAAGATCAAAAATATGTAATTGGAGCGCAAGCAAATTTATGGACAGAATATATTCCAACCTTCGCACAGGTTGAATATATGACATTACCTCGTATTAATGCGGTAGCAGAAACCCAATGGAGCAATCCTAAACAAAAAGATTATCAATCTTTTGTTTCACGTGTTGTTCGAATGACAGCGCTTTATAAGCGCTTAGGCTATAACTTCGCTAAACATATCTTCGATCTTTCCGCATCTATAACACCTAACATTGAAAATGGAAGCTTAGATATTGAATTGAACAAATTTGGCGAGGGTAACATTTATTATACCACTGATGGTAGCGATCCAACATCAACAAGTACTAAATATGACAAACCTGTTCAGATAAAAAACAATTGCACTTTTAAAGCGATCGTGATTCGTCCAAATGGAACAAGCCGTATCTTTAAAGAGGAGATATTCTTCAATAAAGCAACAATGAAACCCATCACCCTAAAAGAAAAGCCCAGTAATGGGTATGTTTTCAAAGGTGCTCCAACATTAGTCGATGGTCTACATGGTAGCAATAATTACAAAACTGGACATTGGCTGGGATTCCAAGGAAAAGATATTGACGCCATTATCGATCTAAAAGAGCCCACAGAAATTCAAAAAGTCACGTTCAACACCAATGTTGTTAAAGGAGATTGGATTATGGGTGCCTCTAAAGTAATCGTGAAAATTTCAGACGATGGAAAGAGCTTCAAAGAAGTTGCCTCTAAAGATATACCCGAATTAAGCCAAGATGATAAAGATGGTATTTATTCACAAGAAGTAACCTTTGACACTGTCAAAACTCACTATATAGAAGTAATCATTAAAGGTAGTAAACTTCCTAAATGGCATGGAGGTGCTGGTAATCCCGCTTTCATGTTCGTTGATGAAATCGAGCTTAATTAAGCTCTTATAGCAACTAATTTATAAAAGCCGAATATGTTTTTCTATTAAAACATATTCGGCTTTTATCTTTAACTATATATAATAAACAATTTATCAGCTCTGATTATCTAATATTTAACAACCTAACGGTATCTCTTTACCTGCCCCCAAAAATTTATTTCCACAAATAAACATCAACAAGAACAACAAAACTTCAACAAAAAGCTTTTACACCCAATTAAAGCAACTAATTGTTCGGATAACAAAAGCTTACTCTACATGAAAGCGCAAAAATTAATGGAAATCATTATCTTTGCATTCTCAAAAAGATGCTTATTCGTTATTTCGTGATAAATACTAATAAATCAACGATATGATTCTATTCTTTCAATCTTCAACAAAGACGGTGCTAGCTGTGGAAACAGCACACCCCTTTTCTACTGAAGACACAAACAAACTGGTTTGGTTGTTTAGCGAGGCAACCCCTGTTCAATCAGAGACTTTAGATGGCTGGTATGTTGGACCACGCCGAGAAATGATTACCCCGTGGAGTACGAATGCCGTTGAAATCACCCAAAACATGGGCTTAACAGGCATTTCTCGTATTGAGGAATATTTCCCTGTATCATCTGGAGACGCAGAGCATGACCCGATGCTACAACGCATCTACAACGGTTTAAACCAAGAGATTTTCACAATCAGCAAAAAACCGGATCCTATTGTCTACATTGAGGACTTGGAGGTATATAACCAACAAGAAGGCTTGGCACTAAGCGCTGAAGAAATCGCCTACTTGAAAGAGGTTAGCCAAAAACTAGGTCGCAAATTAACCGATAGCGAAGTCTTTGGTTTCTCTCAAGTAAATTCTGAGCACTGCCGCCATAAAATATTCGGAGGTGTATTCATCATCGATGGCGAAGAGAAAGAAAGTTCTTTATTCAATCTTATCAAAAAGACATCTGCCGAAAATCCCAATAAATTAGTTTCCGCTTATAAAGATAACGTAGCGTTTAACGAAGGCCCTGTTGTTGAACAATTTGCTCCTCTTTCTGGAGACAAGCCCGATTTCTTCGCTATTAAAGATATCAAGACTGTTATCTCATTAAAGGCAGAGACACACAACTTCCCTACAACAGTGGAACCATTTAACGGTGCGGCTACCGGTACCGGTGGCGAGATTCGTGACCGTCTTGGTGGAGGAAAAGCATCCTTACCCATAGCAGGTACAGCTGTCTATATGACATCATACCCTCGTACAGAAGGTGCACGTGAATGGGAAAAAATCCTTGATCCTCGTCCTTGGTTATATCAAACACCAGAACAAATATTAATCAAAGCTTCTAATGGAGCCTCTGACTTCGGAAACAAATTCGGACAACCACTAATTTGCGGTTCTGTATTAACTTTCGAACATGAAGAGAACAATAAGAAATATGCATACGATAAAGTTATCATGCTTGCCGGTGGTGTCGGCTTCGCAAATAGAAGAGACGCTTTAAAAGGTGATCCTCAACCAGGCGAGAAAGTGGTCGTAATCGGTGGTGATAACTATCGCATCGGTATGGGTGGAGGAGCTGTATCATCTGTAAATACAGGTCAATATACAAGTGGTATTGAGCTAAATGCTATCCAACGCGCCAACCCTGAAATGCAAAAACGAGCTGCAAACGTAATACGCGCTATCGCCGAATCTGACGAAAACCCAATTGTCTCTATCCATGATCATGGAGCTGGTGGACATTTGAACTGCTTATCCGAATTGGTTGAAGCTACAGGTGGACATATTGACATGAGCAAATTGCCGATTGGAGATCCAACACTTTCCGCTAAAGAAATTGTAGGTAACGAAAGTCAAGAGCGCATGGGATTACTTATGAAAGAAGAAGATGTAGCTCGTGTAAAACGTATCGCTGATCGTGAACGTGCTCCGATGTACGTCGTTGGTGAGACAACAAATGACATGAAGTTCGTATTCGAACAAGCTGATGGAGTAAAACCTATCGACATCAAATTAGAGTACATGTTTGGTAACCCTCCGAGAACGATCATGACCGATCATACGGTAAAAGAGAGTTATCAACCTGTTGTTTATAAAGAATCTGAACTTCATCATTATTTGGAAAATGTTCTTCAACTTGAGGCCGTCGCTTGTAAAGATTGGTTAACAAACAAAGTAGACCGTTCTGTCACAGGTAAAATCGCTCGTCAACAATGTCAAGGTGAATTACAATTACCTTTAAGTGACTTAGGAGCTGTAGCTTTAGATTATCGTGGAAAATCCGGTATCGCCACTTCTATCGGACATGCGCCTCAAGTAGCGCTTGTTGATCCGGCAGCCGGCTCTGTCATGGCTATTGCGGAAGCATTAACAAATATCATCTTTGCACCATTAGCAGATAAATTAGATAGTGTCTCATTAAGTGCGAACTGGATGTGGCCGTGTCGCAACGAAGGAGAGGACGCTCGCCTATACACTGCCGTACAAGCAGCTTCTGATTTTGCCTGCAGCTTAGGAATCAACATTCCGACAGGTAAAGATTCTTTGTCTATGACTCAAAAATATGGTGATGACAAAGTAATCGCTCCGGGTACAGTTATTATCTCTGCCGGTGCTGAAGTTAGCGATATCAAGAAGATTGTTTCTCCTGTATTGGTTCACGACAAGAACACATATATTTATTATATAGATTTCTCATTCGACGCATTGAAGTTGGGTGGTTCTGCCTTTGCGCAAGCATTGAACAAGTTAGGAAATGAAGTTCCTACCGTTAAAGATCCGGAATATTTCCGCGATGCATTTAATGCCGTTCAAGAAGCTGTTGAGAAGAAGTTAATCCTTGCAGGACACGATATCTCCGCTGGTGGTATGATCACCTCTTTACTTGAGATGTGTTTCGCGAATGTAGAAGGTGGATTAGAGGTTAATCTAGATAAGATTAATGAAAACGATATCATAAAAATCTTATTTGCTGAAAATCCAGGTATCTTAGTTCAAGTAAAAGACAAGAAAGCCTTCGAAGCATTAATGGAAGATGCAGGCGTAGGATTTGCTATTATAGCAAAACCGACAAATGAGCGTCATATCTTGGTTTCTAAAGATGGCATTCAATATCAATTTGGTATCGACTATATGCGTGATGTTTGGTACGAGTCTTCTTACAAATTGGATGTTAAGCAAAGTGGTAGTGTATGCGCAGGCAACCGCTTTGAGAACTACAAGATGCAACCGGTTGAATACAAGTTCCACAAAGACTTTACAGGTAAGCTTTCTTCTTATGGCATTTCTGCAGATCGCCGCACTCCGAGTGGCATTAAAGCTGCTGTTATCCGTGAAAAAGGTACACAATGTGAGCGTGAGACAGCATATGCGCTATATTTGGCAGGCTTCGATGTAAAAGATGTACACATGACAGACTTAGCTAGTGGTCGTGAGACTCTTGAGGACGTAAACTTCATTGTATTCTGTGGTGGATTCTCTAATTCAGACGTATTAGGTTCTGCAAAAGGATGGGCTGGAGGCTTCTTATATAATGAGAAAGCTAAAATGGCTATCAAGAACTTCTATGCTCGTAAAGATACATTAAGTATGGGTATCTGCAACGGTTGTCAGCTAATGGCCGAATTAGGATTGGTTTACCCGGAACATGAGAAGAAGCACAAAATGGTACACAACGATTCTCATAAATTTGAATCTAATTTCGTCAGCTTGGAAATTCCGAAAAACAACTCTGTTATGTTCGGATCTCTAAGCGGCACAAAATTAGGCGTATGGGTAGCTCACGGTGAAGGTAAATTCGAATTCCCTTATGAAGAATCCGCTTATAACATCATCGCTAAATATAACTACGATGGTTACCCTGCTAATCCAAATGGTTCTCCCTGGTCTGTAGCTGGCGTATGTTCTACCGATGGACGCCATCTTGCGATGATGCCTCATCTAGAACGTGCTATATTCCCATGGCAATGTGGCTATTATCCTAACGATCGCAAAGAGAACGATGAAGTTACTCCATGGATTGAAGCTTTCGTTAATGCTCGTAAATGGATTGAGAACTACAAGAAATAATTAATTTTCAACCCACATAAAAAGGTCGTTTTCTTTCGGAAACGGCCTTTTTTATTCAATGACAGTAACTACGACTTTACATCTCTGTAATAAGGCTGCAATATTCCATCTCTACCTTCGCCCCCGAAAAAATAGAGACAGTATTAACAAGAGAATCATGAAAAAATTATTCGGAATCAAGTCCTTTACAGTGCTTTTCACTCTCGCCGTAATGACAATCGCCGGAAATGCTAAAGCCGGCGAAAGAGAAAACAACAATTATCACGCAAAACAAATTCTAATTGTAGGATTACACGATAACGTGAAATCAAACTACTTCTACAATGGAATGATCGCAGAAGAAACCGGCATGAAAGCCGATAGCATCGACCAAACCTACAACAATATTATTGCAGAAAACATCGCTTCCGCTATTAAAAATAGCGATTGTAAATTTATCCCCGCTCAAGCAAATCAAGTATCAGGTCAAGTATTGAACGAAATCAAAGTAAACGGAGAAAGTGAAGATTGCTATTCAGACTTATCTGGAGTATCTACAGATGAACTACAAAAAGTGTTAGACAAAGCAGACGCAGACTATTTATTAGTATTAAATCAGCACTATTTAAAATGGCAAGATCAACCATTACGTACACTTTTTCACATCGTAAGCTACACTTTATTTGATAAAGATAAAAAAGAAATATGCAGAGGAAACAACTTCTTTACTTGCATGAATTTAGAGAAACCTGACAAATTAAAAAAGAGCAGTAAAAAAAGCTCTTCAAAAATAGCATCTATCATTATCAAGACTTTAGACGAGAACTAGACTTCTTCTTCATAGATATTATTAATTTTATTATCGGCCTAATGATTCATTTCATTAGGCTTTTTCTTTATTTAAATACCGCTGTAATCTTTTTGAAAAAACAGATTTTTACTTTTGCGATCTAAAAAGATAATTAGGTTTAATTTTAAAGAAGTTTTTATGCGTTTATTACAAAAACAAATGACTTACAGATTACTTATCTGTCTCTTATTCTTTAACAGTTTATCCACTCTTTCTTTTGCGCAAGGTACTCAAGCTATCATTACAGGAACAGTTGTTGACAGCAAAGGGGAATCTGTTATTGGAGCGACTATCCAGGTAAAAAACGAATCAACAGGATTCTTTACAGGGTCTATCACTAACGAAAAGGGCGAATACACGATCAAACAGCTACCATTAGGTTCACCCTATACGGTCACAGCCTCTTACATTGGTTATGGCGAACAGAAAAAAACAGGTTATGCCCTTAACCAAGGCGATATGCTTCGCGTAGATTTTCAATTAGCGGAAGAATCGGTAGAAATCCAAACCGTCGAAGTAGTAGCTAATTCTTTAAAGAACACTGTCCCTAAGATTGGTGCCGCAACATCTATCTCTGCACAAAATATCAAAAAACTTCCTGTTAACGGACGAAACTTCACATCCTTAATGGATCTTTCTCCTCTTAGCAGTGGCGGAAACATTGCAGGTCAATTATCTTCCTCAACAAACTACACTATCGATGGTATGACCGCCAAAGGAACAGTAGCAAGCGGTACAACAGCAGGAGCTTATACAATTTCCATGGAAGCTGTTCGTGAGTTTGAGGTAGTCACAAACTCTTATGATGTAACGAATGGACGTTCTGGTGGTGGTACAGTCAGCGCCGTTACTAAATCAGGTACGAACACATTTACCGGTAGCGTATTTGGATTCGGACGTGCAGATTGGTTATCTAGCTCGTATGACATTCGTGGTAATAAATCCAACTCGGACTTCTCTACTTATCAATATGGTTTCTCTTTAGGAGGACCTATCGTTAAAGACCGTGCACATTTCTTCGTTGTATGGGATCATCAACAAGACTCTCGTCCCATCTACATCGCAGACATCAAAAGTCAAGAAGACGAATCTCGTTACAATGTAACGCAATCTACTATTGATCAATTTCTTAATATCGCACGTAATAAATACGGCGTTTCTAACGATCCTCAATTTGGTGAATTTGGAAAAAAGAAACAGACAAATGCCGTTTTCGCCCGTATCGATTGGCAATTAAACGCGACCAACTTGTTAACCATCCGCAATAACTTCATCAACGAAGACAATAAACAAAGTGAAAGCGATAACTCCAACATTAACCTTTACGAAGTTTGGATTGATCGTGCCTCTCACAACAACAGCTTGTTAGCGACATTGCGTTCTGTGTTAAGTCCTAAATTAACCAATGAATTAAAACTTCAACACTTCTTGGTTTTCGAAGGAACGAAACCGAACAAACAACTTCCTAGCGCAAACATTCCTCGCGCTATTGTTGAAAATGTTGAATCGGTCTCTAGCGATGGTAAAAACATGTACGCCTCTATTCAGCTGGGCGGACAACGTTACGCTCCAGAGCATTTCAAAGATAACGTTTTACAATTAGTGGACAACATTTATTATAACACTGATCGTATTAATTACACATTCGGAGCGGACTTCATGTATACAAACATGAAATCTCTTTACGGAAGTGAAATGAATGGACGTTTTTATTTTTCAGGAATGGAAAACTTTGACAATCTAACTCCTTACCGTTACGCTCGTGAAATCGCATTAGTAGACGATCCTACGGTAAAGATGAACACATTAAACTCTGCTATCTATGGGCAATTACAAACTAAACTGTTCAAAGGTTTCGAAGTATTAGCCGGTATCCGCATGGACTATACTCGCTATTTCAACCGCGCGAATTTTAACCAAACAGTTTATGACGAACTAGGATTACGTACAGACAATGTTATCTCTACCTTCCAATTGCAACCTCGTGTTCAATTCACTTGGGATATCAACGACAAACATCAAGACATTATCCGCCTTGGTTCTGGTATCTTTGGATCTGATTTGAACAACTACTCTATGATCAACAATATGCTTTTCGACGGTACAAAAGTCGCTTCTGTTGATATACAAGGAAACCTTGTTCCAAAACCAGATTTCTTCGCTTATCGTCAAGATCCGTCAACGGCTCCGGGTGCCGACTTATTCAACAATCCGAATATACCTAAGATCAGCACTATCAACATGAACAGCAAAGACGCTCGTGTCCCTGTTGTATATAAACTTAACGCAAGTTATACCCACTTCTTCTCTGACCGCCTACGTGTTGGTATCAGCGCTTACGCTAACTGGGCAAGACATAACTACATGTATGTAGACAGGAACATGGTAGATGAGCCATACTTCCGTATCGAGGCTGAAGGCAATAGAGGCGTCTATGTTCCGGCTAACACTATCAATCCGCGAAATGGCGCTACAGACTGGATGCAAGGACGTAAGAGCGACAAAGTAGGACGTGTGCTTGAATTGATCAGCGATGGTAAGATTAACCAATACGCATTCGTTGTTGATGGAACCTGGCGTTATTTCAAAGATGGAGAGGTCTCTTTCAGCTATACATGGAATGACTCAAAAGACAATACTTCTTACAATGGTAACGTAGCGAACACCGCAACCTTAGCGCTAATGGTAAAAGATGATCCACGTGACTTAAGCAAAATGACTTATTCAGACAACCAATTCCGTCATAAAGTCGTATTCTATGGTACCGCTCCTTCTTTCTGGGGTATCAGCGTTGGCTTACGCTTTACGGGTATTGGTGGAACACGTTACTCTTTGGCTGTTAGCGGAAATATGAACGGAGATTTCGTATCAAGCAATGATTTGGCTTATATCTATGATCCGAACGATAACAAAACACCGCAATATATCCGTGAAGGTATTCAAGCTATTCTTGACAATCCAAATGCGGAAAAGAGTGTTAAAGACTATATCCGTAAAAGTTATGGTAAAGTCGCTGAACGAAATGGCGGTGTAAATGGATTCTACGGTACATTTGATCTTCGCTTGAATAAAAATTTCAAGATCTACAAGACTCATTCCATTGAGGCTTCTGTCGACTTCTTCAACTTCTTGAATATGCTTAACAAGAACTGGGGAGCAGGCCATGATTTAGGTAAACAAAACATTTACTCTATCAAGAGCTTTGATCCGACAAAAGAGCAATTTGTTTATAACGTAAACAAAAACACCGGAGTATCTAACATGAATGGAAATCCTTGGCAAATCCAAATTGGTATTCGCTATAAATTCTAATCAAGTTTTGATAGATCTAAATAAAGCCTCATCTCCCCGGCTAAACAAGGAAGATGAGGCTTCCATATAATAAAACCTGCATTATTCTATTTTTAATCAAATAAGACAAAGATGAAAAAGCAAATCTTATCATTTTCTCTTTTACTTGCGCTATCTACATGGGCAGCACAAGCTTCGATCGTAAAAGGTATCGTTTCTGATACAAAGGGTAAACCCATACAAGGGGTTGTTGTAACAGACGGATTCAACTTCACTCAAACAGATAAAAAAGGCGCTTACAACTTAGACTCAGATCTGGGAAAAAGCAGATTCGTTTACCTTTCTGTACCTAACAACTATAAAATAGAGCAAACCAACAGTATTCCAAACCGCTTTTTCCAAGAACTAGACAAAACTAAAGAGATTAATGAACATAATTTTACATTGATTCCTAGAGAAAAAGTAAATAATGAGTTTGTATTCTTCGCGATCTCAGATCCACAAGCTTCTAATGAGAAACAAATGGAACGCTATCGTGATGAGACCGTCGAAGACATGAAACAAACAATCAAGCACTTTAACGGAAAAGAGGTATATGGCATGGCTTTAGGTGATATCACCGGTGATCGCATGGACCTTTATGAGTCATACAAAAAAGCGATCGCTCCATTAGGTATCGCGATGTTCTCTACAATTGGTAATCACGACCATGATCTTCGATACCCCGCATTATCTAATCAGAAAATAGCGGAAGAGAGCTATGCGGAACATGTGTTTGAAAACAACTTCGGCCCATACAACTACTCCTTTAATATAGGAAAGGTACATATCATCTCTCTAAAGGATATTGATTATTATAAAGGGAAAAAATATGATGAACGATTCGGGAAACAACAATTAGATTGGTTAAAAAATGACCTGAGCTACGTAAAACCGGGGACAATCGTTTTCATCAATCTTCATGCTCCTGTTTTTAACAAGACAGACAAAGGAGGAGCTAACGCCGATGACGCGGAGACCTTCAAGAAAATTGTCAGTGCATATAATGTGCATATATTCTCCGGACACACTCATTTCTATGAAAATAATCAGGTCACGCCTACTCTGTATGACCATAATATAGGTGCAGCTTGCGGAGCTTGGTGGGCAGGACATGTCAATCGATGTGGCGCTCCTAACGGATATTTGATCGTTGAAGTAAAAGATAAAAATGTCTCTTGGCACTATAAAGCCACCAGCAAAGAGCTAAACTATCAATTCAGAGTCTACAAACCAGGAGAGTTTAAATCTCAAGCTAAATATTTAGTTGTAAATGTATGGGACTGGGATCCTACTTTCAAAATCACATGGAGTGAAAATGGGATAGATAAAGGTAAACTTCAACAGTTTGATGACGAGGACCAAGATTACATCAGCATGAAAGGCAATGCTTCAGGCTATCATACTAAACACCTATTCCGTTGTGAACCATCTGCTCAAGCGAAAAATGTTCAAATAAAAGTAGTTAATCATTTCGGGGAGAGCTTTACACAAAATGTAATCTTGCCGTAATCGAATCGTAACATTCCGATTCTATCTTCGCGTAAACGAAAAACGCAAATACTCTCATTATATATTAACTTTCGAATATTACAAAGAAAAAAAAACCAAACCTTATTCCTAACTTTAGACGGCAACACTATCTTTCGGCGGAAAGAGCGTTGCCGTCAGTTTTTTATCCCATCACATCTTCTATCCTAATGAACAAATGAGACCTCCTTAAAAGCATAACGACGAACGCTTCCATCATTTAGTTTCAAAAGTAGATGACCTGTTGGTTCTATATCATATACACAAGCCTCAAACTTACCGTCCGCATCTTCATATACATGAAAGCCATCCCCTCTATAAAGAGCGGCACGATAGCGCACACGAACATCCTCATACGCTTCCTTCAACAGATTAATATATTCACGATAGAAAACAGAGAAGAAACGACTCAACACTTCTTCTCTATCGATCTCTTTACCTAATATCTGATACAATGAAATCGGATTGGGCGCATTACCCCTAAAAGAAGGTTGATTTATATTAATGCCTATTCCTATTATCGAACAATAAAGATGATGTCCCGAGATATCATTCTCTATCAGCATACCACAAATCTTTTTGTCTTCCCAATAGATATCGTTCGGCCATTTCACCGAAACATGCTCTATGTAAGCATCTAATGTCTCTTTAACACTTAAAGCAGCTATCTGAGAAATCAAAAATTGACGATTCGCCGGCACACATGAAGGATATAGCACCACACTCAAAAGCAAATTCTTTCCGGCCTCCGATTCCCATACATTACCGACTTGCCCTCTACCCGCCGTTTGAAAATTAGCGACAACAGCACTACCCTCAGGTAATGATTCATCTTTTATAAGCTCCCGTATTAAACTATTCGTAGAGGCCGTTTCCTCTACACGTACAATACGAGGAGTCTCTTGCTCAACACACATAATTGTAAATTTCTCTAACCTTCTTTGGTAACTTAGCGATCACTTCACGGTATGAATGAAATATCCAACGCATGATCTCATCCGCATCCATATCCCTATTTAAGTAAATCGTATTCCAATATTTCTTATTCAGATGAAACGCCGGCTCAACCGCCTCATAACAAGTGCGCAATTCATCAACATAATCCGTACTACATTTCAAAGATACACAAGGCTCCTCGGCATCTAATGGTAATAAAAGAAACATCTTATCTTCAACTTTAAACACAAGTGACACCTTGTCAAAAGGGAAACACTCCACTACGTTTTTCAATGATAAGCAATATTTACGTACTTCTTCTATGTTCATAACTTTTACTTTTAATTACAAGGCGCATAAAAAGCATCCTCAATATGGCTTATATGAAACCCGGTTCCCTCTTTTACCAGAGCCATGATGTCAAAACGCACAGGCATATCAATATTAAAATAACGTACATATGCATCTGCCGCAGCCACAATTCGTTGAATTTTTTTAGCGTCAACCGCCTCTTCTGGCGAAAGCAAGTAATTCTCAGAACGAGTCTTCACCTCCACAACAACCAACTCGTCTTCTTTAACAGCGATGATATCCAGCTCATAATGATGCCAATGCCAATTGGTATGCAACACCTTATAGCCTTTCTTCTCTAAAAAAGCACGAGCCGCAGACTCGCCTTTCCACCCCATGTCATTTTGTCTTGCCATTATTCGAATTTGCACAAATATAACCATTTTCTTTTTTATTCGACCGTTCACTCGTACATTTGCAGACTGTATGAAAGAAGAACGTAAATATTCATCTGCACTTCCCAATCATCCTAGAGTGCACAAAGTCACCTTTATGCTAAACGACGAAGAGCATAAAGTGGTGAATCGTTATCTTTCTCGTTATAAAATTTCTAATAAATCCCGCTGGTATAGAGAAACTATTATTTCTCATATTTTAAAAACATTAGAAGAAGATTATCCAACACTCTTTACCGAAAATGAAATGAGAAGATGAATCCTTTTAATGACGAGTATTTCATGAGACAAGCCCTAATAGAGGCTCGTATGGCGGCGGAAGAAGGAGAAGTTCCGGTCGGCGCTATTATCGTATGTAATGATCGCATCATCGCAAAGGCCCACAACCAAACAGAACGGCTCAACGACGTTACTGCCCACGCTGAGATGTTGGCTATTACAGCCGCGACAAATGTATTAGGAGCTAAATATCTTACTAATTGTAGTCTATATGTCACAGTCGAACCTTGCGTCATGTGCGCTGGAGCTATTGGGTGGGCTCAACTACATTCCGTTATATATGGGGCTTCTGATGAGAAAAGAGGGTTCTCTAAATATGCGCCACAAGCATTGCATCCAAAAGCTATTATAAAAAGTGGTATTTTGGAAGAAGACTGCGCCGCTGAAATGCAACAATTTTTTAAAAAACGCCGGTAAATTCCATTCGATACATCATGCTAACGGCGATAAATATTCTTTTTCCAACCATAAATTTACCACGCACAATATATAATTGTAAAACAGCAACTTACATCAAATATAAAATTCTAGTTAATCCGAGTCCAAGTGAATAACTAAGCACTTCTCATTAGAATAACTAAACACTAGGGGTAGTGGTTAGTTATTTACTCTATGTCCCGTTAGTTATTCACTTCAAATAGCTATTTTGATTAATAAAACAGACAAGTATAAAACAAAAAGAGGGAATCAAATGATCCCCTCTCTCAATATAATGATTCACTTCACTTCCTCATAATCCACATACTCACCTTCATCTTTTCCAAAAATTTTCTTCCGATGAACATATTTACGATCTTCATCTTCCACCGTGTTGTTCGTCGAGCGATAATTATCCGATGTAGCTCGTTCTGACTGACGTCTCTCTCCACAACGAGCCTCATTTCCTCCTCCGAAAAGAATATTCTTTACGGTACGGATAATCGAGAAACCCATTAAAAACACCAACAATACAAAGAATAAAAATATTACGATCAAAAATTTAAGCATAGTCTGATATTTATTTGGTATTTTACTTCAAAAAAAACACAATTGACACCTCTGTTGTTTATCGCCTGTTGTTAAAAATTGACAAGAGTATATACAACAAAATTGTCGCTGAAACACCTAAGAAACCAAATAGCGCAACAAATAAAATAGCGCATATAACCAAAATATAGCGCAATTCATTTCCTTCCCATGCCACACTTTTCACTTTCATCGAAAACATAGGAATCTCAGAAACCAACAGAAATGAGGTTATGAATGAGAATAGAATCGTCAACAATACAAATAAGACTTCATTTGCGTGTATAATCGGTAACACTGAATAACCAACCGAAGACCACAATAGCGCATGAGCGGGAACAGGCAAACCAATAAAAGAGGTCGTTTGCCGCTCATCTATATTAAATTTCGCCAAACGCAACGCTGAAAAGACCGGTATCACAAAAGCCAAATATGGGATGTACGCATTTAAAGCACACTGGGGTAATCCAATAACGGCTTCTCGTAAGAGCCAAAAAACAACCATACCCGGAGCAAAACCGAAACTTACCATATCCGAAAGAGAATCCAATTCCTTTCCCATCGGAGAATAGGCCTTTAGTAAACGTGCTGCAAAACCATCACAAAAATCAAATACAGCAGCTATAATTATCCAAATCAACGCAAAAAGAAGATAACCATGTATTGCCATCACACTCGCTATACAACCTGAAATAAGGCTTAGACAGGTTATCGAATTTGGAATATGCTTTTTTATACTCATTTTGCTAAACGTGCTATAGGCGTTTGATTGCCTGTTACTTTTTGATCCATTTCTATTAAGACCTCTGATCCTATCGGTAAATAAACATCCACACGAGAGCCGAACTTTATAAATCCCATCTGTTCATCCACATGGCACTTATCTCCAGGTTTCGCATAAGTAACAATACGACGAGCCATAGCTCCAGCTATTTGACGAGCTAATATATCTACTCCGTTACGTGTTGTGATCACTACGGCTGAACGTTCATTCTCCGTGCTGCTCTTCGGTAAATATGCCGCCATAAAACGCCCATCTTGATGAGACACATGTTTTACGGTCCCATTTACCGGGAACCAATTGGCATGGACATTGAATATAGACATAAAAATGGATATCTGCAAACACTCCTTATGTAAGATCTCGTTCTCCATTACCTCCTCAATAGCAACAATCGTCCCATCAGCAGGAGCGATCACCAAGCCTTCTGAGTCGTATGGGAAACGGCGAAAAGGACTACGAAAAAAATTTAATACCAAAAGAAATAATGCGATAGTAACAAAAGCTACGGAATAAAACAGCATACCCTTGCCAACCGTATAGTATAGGGTCATATTCACAACAAATACTATTGTAAACAACGTAAGTAGTAAGCCGGTTCCTTCTCTATGTACTTTCATCCTTTTTTGAGTGTATCTATTACATTATTGAATTTGCAAAAATATTCATTTTTACCGAATATCAAAAATATATCACTTTTTCACTTCTTCTATTTTATCTAACGACACATACCAAAGATATCCTTTCACCTGTATATAGCCCATCTCCTTGATCAATTGAATGTATGTCAACACTTGATCTTTATAACGCTTCAATTGTCGCTCTCCAAACTTATAATCCACCACGATTACCTCTTCTCCATTCAGCATTACACGATCTGGGCGCTTTGAAAATCCTTTTCCAAACAATATATCCACCTCGTTTAAGATACGAAATGATCCATTATACCACTCTTTCACCTCTTCTTTTTGCAATAAGAATTCCAAATGCTCTGATAGCTCCTTTGACTCTTCTTTATTAATGACACCTGATAAATAATAATCTTCAACGACCTTATCTATATCTGCGGATATGGTAATCTGACTTAATATATCATGCATTAATGTACCACGCTTCCTGTTCTTATTGTCAATAAAAAAGTTTTTTCCATATAAACGAAGTTGCAAACGATTATCCGGCGATATGGAATATAACTGATTCATTGGCAATTCTCCTAACGCAGGGCCGCCAACTTTTTTCCTTTCAGGCACCCATTGATCACCCATTTCAAACCGTCGCTCCTCCGCATTAAAATAAGAGGATAAAGATACTAATGGTTTCTCTCCGCTTGTTTGGCCCATATCTGTACCAAATGTTTTCCATAACAACGCAGATATATTTGAAATTTGCCCTTTCGACTTAGATTTGCTATCTTTTTTCTCCTCTTTTTGTGCGGCGGTAAATACGATCAATTCTTCCTTGGCACGAGTAAAAGCGACATAGAGCGTATTCAAACTGTCAATAAACGCATATAGGCGCTCTTTAAAGTAGTCTTCCGCAAAGTTCGTTTTCGCCAATTCTTTGGCATAAAGAACGGGAACTAAACCAACCTGATTAAATGGAGATTTGTTCGGCCGACACCATATAATAGGATTTTCGCTATTATCAATAGACCAATCGCAGAAAGGAATGATTACCACCTTAAAGCCCAAACCTTTTGATTTATGAACAGTCATGATTCGAATCGCATTTTGTCCATCTGGTGTCGATATCGTATGCTTACCAGAATTATCATCCCACCATTTCAAGAAATGATTTAGATCCGGGCTCTCTCGCTGAGCGAATTCTGACACAATATCAAGGAAAGCTTGAATAAATACTTGATCCGTCTGATGGAAACAGCTTTCAAAATGTCTGAACAACCCCTCCACCAATTCATATAAAGACTGTCTCGGTATTGATAATATCTTTTTTATCATCTCATCTTCAGAGGCATAAATTCCAAATTCTCCGATCAACACCTTATAGGAATAAACAACAAGCTCTCGATTTGTGCGATCTTTTGGATTTTTCAAATAACGCATTATCATTATCAAGAAACGAACTGCGGGAGAATTTCGGATAAATAAAGCCTCATCAGATATAATATCATAGCTATAACGATCGGACGGATGCTCTTCCTTATACCTCAATAAAGCCTCCGCTATTTTAGCCCCCTCTTTATTTTTTCGTACAAGTATCGCTATATCTTTTAACTCATATCCCTTATCTTGTAAGCGCTCAAGCGTTATTGGCAAAAGCTCGAGAGCTTTATCCTTCCATGTCGCATCTTCCTCATCCGAAAGGAACTCCACTTGCACATGCCCCTCTTTATGTTGTAATGGCGCCGGAACATGTTGATAACTTTTATCATAAGCAGCCTTTATCTTTGTGTTCAACGCATCGCGTTCTTTCTCTTTAAGAGAAGAGGTGTCCAACGCATTATTATATATATCTTGAAGCAACGCAGGAGCTATCGCGAACAACGCATTATTAAAATCTACGACATGACGACAACTACGCCAATTCTCTTTTAAAGTCTCTTCCCTAAGCGACTCATACGCAAAATCTTTTCGTACTTGCTCATCTAACAATTTCCAATCTGAATTACGAAAACGATAAATGCTTTGCTTGACATCACCTACTACCAAATTACTCTCCCCTTGGGCTAAACTCTCTTCCAACAAAGGACGAAAATTCTCCCACTGCATGCGACTTGTATCTTGAAACTCATCAATCATATAATGATCGACATGAGTCCCTGTTTTTTCGTAAATAAACGGAATGTCACTCCCATCTATCACTTTATTCAGCAATTCTGTCGTGTCCGCAATTAGCAACACATTCTTCTCTTCACGATATAGAGCTATATACTGAGATATATCTGTCAAGATTCCCAATGTGTAATAATAGCGTACAATAGCCTTTGCCGTATAATAATCCGCCAAATTATTAAATAAAGCGATCACATCCTTTACGCAGTTGTTCAAACCATCTTCGTATGCATCATAAATAGACTGACGAATTTCCGAAGTCGCTGTTTTAGAGACATAATCCTCTCTATTGTCCGCTAAATTCACAAAAGAGGCACTTGGCTCTTTCATCACACCTTGCGCCAAATGCTCAAACAATAAAATAGGAGAACGACTGGTGTTTTTAAAATCTGTCGGCTTTAAGCCATTACGCTTGATTATCGCCAAACCATTCTCGCCTAAACGCTTCACTGTCGCCTCTGTTGATTTAATAACCTCATATAACTTCGACTTATAGGTGGTCAAGACTGATTTATCTTTAATCTGTTCACTCAATTCTTTACTATACGCTTTATAGCTTTCTTTGAATAACTCTTCTCCAAGATCCAAAATATCTTGCCGCAAATTCCAATTTTTACCCTCTTCTATCTTCTCTTCCGCAAAACGTAACAACCAACTTAATAACTCCTTGTTTTCTTTCTCTCCTAAGTTTGCCAACATATTATCCACCGCTTCTGACAAGACCGCGTTTTTATCCATCTCAATACCATATCCTCCCTGCAAACCTATCTCACAAGTAAAAGCCCTCATCGTTTGTTGGAAGAAATGATCGATCGTGCTGATATTAAAAGCTGAATAATCATGCAAGACCGCTATCAGTATCTTTTTTGCCAATTCACGAACCTGTTTTTCCGTCAGAGAATAAAACGATGATAATTGTAATAAATAGTCAGATTTATGACCACCGGCCAAATGATACAGCTCTTGCACAATACGTGTCTTCATCTCATCCGTCGCTTTATTTGTAAACGTAACGGCCAAGATTCGGCGAAAAGCTCCTGGCTGGGAAAATAATAACATCAAATATTCACCCGTCAATTTATGTGTCTTTCCCGCTCCCGCGGAAGCTCTATAAATAGTTAGCATATAGAATGATTAAATTACACGACTTTTCACATAGCCCTCTTTTTGCAATATCTCAAGCACTTTTGTTCGAAAATCTCCTTGAATAAGGATCTCTTGATCTTTCACAGAGCCACCTACACCGCACTTCACTTTTAATAGTTTTCCTAAAGAGGTTCTGTCTTCTAAAGTTCCACGAAAACCCGAAATCAAAGTCACCATTTTTCCTCCTCTATTACGCTTATCTAATGATATCCTCAGCATCTGCTTCTCTTTAGGCAATGTCTCTTCCTCTACTTCCTCACCTGTATCATATTTAAAATCCGGATTCGTGGAGTACATGACCCCCAACCGATCTTTCCAATCATTATTCTTCATCGATTCTTTTCTTTGTTGTATGTCAAAACTACTGATTTATCCCAAGATAAACAAACATCCTTTTATCTCTTCCCTTTTCTATAGTGTCTATTCATCGATCTTATCCATATATCATGACAAACGTTGTATCAAAACCGTAGCGTAAGCAGATATACCCTCTTGTCTTCCCGTAAAACCAAGTTTTTCTGTCGTTGTCGCTTTAATCGAAATATCTTCCTCATCGACAGCCATCACTTCCGCTAACACCTTTTTCATAGCAGGAATATGCGGATTCAATTTAGGACGCTCCGCACAAACAGTCACGTCAATATTACCCAACTCATAACCTGCATCTCGCAACAACTTCATGGTGTCACGAAGTAAGATCTTACTGTCTATATTTTTATACTCATTTGACGTATCTGGAAAATGATAACCGATATCACGCATATTGGCAGCACCTAATAACGCATCGCAAACAGCATGAATCAATACATCCGCATCGCTATGCCCTAGCAGCCCTAATGTATGTTCTATTTTTATACCTCCCAACCATAATTCTCTATCTGGAACCAAAGCATGCACATCATACCCAAAACCTACTCGTATCTTCATTTTCTTTTCTATTAAATTATCTCATTTGCCAGAATATCTAGCGAACAATTCAAATATACCGGAAATGAGTGATATCTCACCATTTTTAGCCTATTTCCTTTATCTTTTCGACCTTTATTTAAGAATAAATAAATCACATAAAAAAGAGCGACGATATATCGCCGCTCTTTTTCTCTTTTTATCCTCGTTTACTATCCTTATCTAACATAAAAATCCAATAATTTATGCTCTCCTATATATCCCTCTAAATGATCGTCTATTTTTACAGGACCAACACCCACAGGAGTACCTGTATAGATCAAATCTCCTATTTTCAATGTGAAGAAACGACTTACATAAGCGACAATTTGATCGACAGAGAAGAGCATATCCATTGTATTTCCCTCTTGAACCTTCGCCCCATTCAAATCTAAACGAAAAGGCAAACGATTAACATCCCCCAATTGCTCCAATGGCATAAACGTTCCTATCACCGCAGAGTTATCGAACGATTTACTAATTTCCCAAGGTAAACCTTGAGCTCGCAATTTTCTCTGTAAGTCTCTTGCCGTAAAATCTATACCTACAGTCACCTCGCTATAATAACGATGAGCAAAACGCTCCGCAATATTCTTTCCTAAACGATCTATTCGAACAACGACCTCTGTCTCATAATGAATTTCAGACGAAAAGTCTGGAATAAAAAAAGGCTTACCATCTTTCAATAACGCTGAGTCTGACTTCATAAAGATGGTTGGCTCGGACAATTCCACCGAATGACACATCTCCTTGTTGTGAGACGCATAATTCATTCCTACGGCTATAATTTTCATATCTTAAAGATTCATTGAATTCAATCGATTAAACATTACCGCTAAATGCGCATATATGGAAGTATTCTGTACTACTATATGTTCCGGCACACGAATTCTAAATGGCGTAAAATTCCATAAAGCTTTTATGCCACCCTCTATAATCATATCGGTCACCTCTTGCGCTTTTTCAACAGGTACGGTTATTACCCCTATCGTAGCACCATACTCTTTTTGCTTTTCCAAGAAGTCATCCATATGGAAAACCGGAATGCCATTGATCTTGTGCCCATTCAGCTCTTTCCTTACATCAAAACCAGCTACTATCTCCAAGCCATATTGACTAAGTCCTGTATCATGCAATAACGAAGCGCCCAAACTACCTACTCCAAACAAGAAGGCCTTATGACGCGATGTAAAGCCAAGGAAATCTTCTAATACATCCACCAAATCATTCACATCATACCCAACTCTTGTTTTTCCTGATATATTCACAAAAGAAAGGTCTTTCGCTACTTGACTAGAATCCACATTTATCTCCTTAGCGATTTGAGTAGAAGAGATAAACATTTCTCCTTTACCTTTCATCAACTTCACGAACGCAAGATACCACGGCAACCTTCGCAAGGTAGGCTCCGGTATCTTACAGACTTGTTTTATATCATCGCTAGCCATTCTTTTATTCTCCTATTCCATATTATAACATTCAGCAAGTACGCAAAAGTACAAAAATACTTTAAATGAATATTATAAATCAGTAGATCTAACCTTATAAAGGATTTTATGCGAGCTGCCATCTTATACAAAAAAAGCCACTCAATTCATACTATAAAAATATGAATCGAGTGGCTTTTACTTATATAGCTTATAAAATCTTTCTTTTAGATTCTCTCTAATGCGGCAGTGACAAATTCCCAAATCTTTTGTACAGAATGAATATTGACACGCTCATCTGGAGAGTGCGGATGTTCCAAATCTGGACCAACAGACACCATATCCATGTTCGGATAAGCACCTTGTATGATTCCACATTCCAACCCCGCATGCATTACTTTCACCTCAGGATCTTTACCAAACAGCTCCTTATAAGTTGACTTCATCACATTTAATATCGGAGAATTAATGTTCGGTTGCCATCCATTATACGCACCTGATTCCTCCACTTTCGCTCCAGCCATAGAGAATATGCTCTCTAAGCTTGAACAAATGGCATCCTTACGAGATTCAGAAGAGCTACGTACCAATATTTTGATCTCAATTAACTCATCAGATGTCTTCACTATTGATAAATTAGAAGAAGATTCCACTGTTCCGGGGAAATCATGCAACATGCTAATTACACCGTTTTGACAACCTTCTATCGCATTAATCAAATCATCCTGAATCTCCTCTGGAATTAATGTTGATGGTAAATCTACCATTTCTGCGACAAAATTTATTTTATCCTCTATGCCCGCATACTCTTCACGGAACATATCTTGATAATCCGCGACCAATTCCCAAAAAGCCTCTACGTTATCGCCTGGAATCGTAACAACAGCAACGGCTTCACGCGGTATCGCATTACGCAAATTTCCACCTTCCACACAAGATAAACGAGCGCCATAATCACAAACTGCTTCTTTTAAAAAACGAAACATTAACTTGTTGGCATTCGCACGGCCTAAATGAATATCCACACCTGAATGTCCACCTTTCAATCCTGTTAAGCTAACCTTAACAGCGACATCCCCTTCCGGAATATATGTATCCTCTTTAAATTGTAAAGAAATATTCATATCAGCGCCACCAGCGCATCCAACAAACAGCTCTCCCTCTTTTTCTGAATCACAATTCAAAAGAATATCTCCCTTCAAGAAGTTTGGCTTTAATCCAAACGCACCATCCATTGCCTCTTCTTCATCTATCGTAAACAAAGCTTCAATAGGACCATGCTTTAGAGTCTTATCGGCCAAGACAGCCATAGCAACCGCAACACCCATACCATCGTCGGCACCCAACGTAGTTTCTCTGGCGGTTACCCAATCACCATCTACATAAGCATCAATTGGATCTTTCACGAAATCATGTTGCACTGAAGAATTCTTTTGTGGAACCATATCCAAATGAGCCTGCAAAGTAACAGTCTTACGATTTTCCATGCCTGATGTAGCCGGCTTACGAATCAATACGTTTCCAACTTCATCTTGCAATGTTTCCAGCCCTAATCCTTTACCAAAGGATACCATAAAACGAGTTACTGCTTCCATATGTCCTGTAGGACGAGGAATCTGCGTAAGGTCATAAAAATAACCCCATACATGCTTCGGTGATAGATCTTTAATTTCTGCTGACATATAACTTCATTTTTTATTGGCATACAAACAATAAATAGATGAGACAAACATACGCTGAAACATCATTCTTTGCGGCATGTCAAGTATATTAATAAAAGATATTCTTCTTATTTACTTATAATCAACAAGCGACAGCTTCCACTCTTTCCCTGTTGATTATAGGTAAGGCTACCACGCCAAATAGTCCACATAATCCTGTCCATACCGTTTGAATTGTATGAACTATCAAGGCAAACGCAGCCGCATCATTTTCATTTACGCCAAAACAAACTAAGGTAGCTATTACCATAAAGTGCCATGGACCTATACCGCCTTGTACTGGCACCGCTACACCAATACTACTCATCGTAAAGGTAATCAAGCCTATCGCTATGCCTAGATCTTTCGTAAAATCAAAGGCATAAAACGTCATATAAAAGTAACAGAAATAACCACCCCAAATTAAAAATGTCTCTAAGACGAAACGCATTTTATGCTCCATTAGCCAAATGCTCTTCATTCCCGTCCACACGTTGTTAAGTAGCCCCTTAGCTTTCTGAACCAGCGTAAAGTTACTCATATATGTGAATATGAACCAAATTACAGCAATAAAAATTATTATGGATACATAAATCCATATAGAATTAAACATGGAACGAAAACCATCCAATAATGCGGGATTCTTCGCGAAAAAGCTGGTGAAGAAATTTATATTGAATATAAAAATCAACAACGTAATCATACCTACCATGATCGTATCACTTACCCGATCAATCAACAAGGTCCCTAAAAGTTTCGTAAAAGAGATTTTGTCATATTTCGTAATCACACCACAACGCCAAACTTCTCCTACACGAGGCAAGACCAAATTGACCGCATAATTACCCAATACCGCGTAAATCACATTACTCATCTTAAAACGCTCACCTAAAGAGCTGATCAACAAACCCCACCGCAAACCTCGCATGATATTGGCAAACAGGCCAAATAACAACGAAAATAATAGGATGTCATAACGTACTCCCTCTTTCACCACTCGCCATATCTCGGCGACATCCATCTTTCTATACAAAAACCAGAGAAGTAAACAACCAAAGGCTAAAGGTAGGACTACCTTTAGAAACGTGCGTAGAATGCTCTTAAAATCCATTATGAATAAGGAACTTTAAATTATTTATTGTACTTTTGTGCATCCGCAAAGATAAGCATTATATTTAAAAACAAACACATTACACCTAAAAGTGGATGAGATTAGTTAAGCCAAAAAAAGCATTAGGGCAACATTTCCTAAAGGATCTGCAAATAGCACAGCGCATTGCAGATACACTTAAAGATTTTAAATCCTTGCCGGTCTTAGAAATTGGGCCAGGCATGGGCGTTCTTACCCAATTTTTGCTTGAAGCCGGACATAATTTAACCGTTGTCGAATTAGACATGGAATCTGTGGATTTTTTGAATCAGAACTTTCCTGACCTAAAAGGACGCATTCTCGCTGAAGATTTCTTAAAATTAGACTTGTCCAAAGTCTTTAATGGAGACTTTTGCGTGATCGGCAATTATCCCTATAATATTTCCAGCCAGATATTTTTTAAAGTGCTAGATTATAAAGATCATATTCCTTGTTGCTCTGGTATGCTCCAAAAAGAGGTGGCAGAACGTTTAGCCGCCGCTCCTGGAAGCAAGACTTATGGTATCTTGAGCGTACTCCTTCAAGCATGGTATGACATAGAATATCTATTTACCGTCAGTGAAAAAGTTTTCGATCCGCCTCCAAAAGTAAAGAGCGCTGTATTGAAAATGACTCGGAACAACCGAAAAGAATTGGGATGCGATGAGAAACTATTTAAAACTGTAGTAAAAACATCTTTCAATCAGCGTAGGAAAACTCTTCGTAACTCTATGAAAGCACTCTTGGGTAAAGATTTTCCTCATTATGATTTGCCTATTTTCGACAAACGACCGGAACAATTATCCGTAGAGCAATTCGTAGAACTGACTTTACTAAGCCAACATTTCTTAGGTAAACAAACCGTCGATAGCAATTCATAATATTCAATGTCCAATGATCGAACTGACGAAAGAATATATCGAAAACTTAAAAAGCATCATCGAAGCAAAAGATGACGTAAAAGCACAGGAGCTTCTAAACGAATTATATCCTGCCGATATTGCGGAACTTTATCAAGAGCTGAATCTACAAGAGGCCATCTATCTATACTTGCTGATGGATGGAGATAAAGCGGCAGATGTTTTGATGGAGCTGGATGAGGAGGATAGGCATAAGCTCTTAAAAGAATTACCTAATGAACTTATCGCCAAACGATTCGTCGACAACATGGAAACGGATGATGCCGTTGACTTGATGCGTGAATTGGACGAAAACACCCAAGAGGAGATTCTTTCGCATATCGAAGACGTAGAACAGGCTGGCGATATCGTAGATCTATTAAAATATGACGAAGATACCGCCGGCGGTTTGATGGGCACAGAAATGATCGTGGTAAACGAAAATTGGAGCATGCCCAAATGTATCGATGAAATGAGAAAGCAAGCGGAAGAGACAAATGAGATATATTATGTATACGTGATTGATGACGATGAGCGCTTGCGAGGTGTATTACCTCTAAAAAAATTAATCACTAATCCTTCGGTCTCAAAAATCAAACATGTCATGAAGAAAGACCCTATAGCCGTAAGAGATAGTGACAGTATTGAAGAGGTCACCGAAACTATCGAAAAATACGACTTAGTCGCTCTTCCTGTTATTGATAGCATCGGACGATTAGTTGGACGAATCACCATTGACGATGTCATGGATGAAGTGCGTGAACAACACGAAAGAGACTATCAATTAGCGTCTGGTATCTCGCAAGATGTGGAAACTTCCGATAACGTGTTTACACAAACAGCGGCACGCCTACCTTGGCTACTGATAGGAATGATTGGAGGACTAGGCAATTCCATCATCTTGGGAGGCTTTGAGAGCAGTTTTGCGACAAACCCTAAAATGGCTCTATTTATTCCACTAATTGGAGGAACTGGCGGAAATGTAGGCATTCAATCTTCCGCTATCGTCGTTCAAGGATTAGCGAATAATACGCTAAAAGAGGGAAATATTATTCCTCAAATTTTAAAAGAAGCTGTTGTCTCTTTAATTAACGCAAGCATCATTAGCCTTGTGGTCTTTATTTATAATTTCTTCATGCTGGGCGACAAAGGCATCACGGCCTCTGTCTCTTTAAGCCTGTTCGCGGTCGTAATGTTTGCCAGTATATTCGGCACACTTGTCCCCATGACTCTCGATAAACTAAAAATAGACCCCGCATTGGCAACCGGTCCATTTATTACCATTACCAACGATATTATCGGAATGATGATCTATATGTTCATATCTTCTACTCTTGCCTAATGTTAAAACAAATATGTTATAGAACATATTTGCAGAATAGCTAGTATATTCGCGTCGGTTATCTAAAAAGGCAAAAAGATTATGTTAACAGAAGTTTTCTACATTCTATTTTTCTATTTTTCCGGAGAGTTTATCAGCAACTTCATTGATGGCTTCATTCCTGGAAGTGTTATCGGCATGATGCTATTATTCTTAGCTCTTACATTTAAGAAGGTAAAGCCTGAGAAAGTAAAGCGCATATCTACGATTCTTACTCAAAACATGGGATTGTTCTTTGTTCCCGCTGGCGTTGGACTCATGAATTCCTTTGGCATCATCTCTGAATATTGGGCTGTGCTATTAATCACGTCTGTAGTAAGCACCATCTTGGTTATCGCAAGTGTTGCCATTGTACAACAAAAATTAGAAAATAAGTAAACAAACAGCAATTACTTGATAACAATGAACAATCTGGCAAACTCGGAGATCTTCGCCCTAACATTAGTTATAAGCACCTATTTGTTAGCTACGGCTTTTTATAAAAAAACCCATATAAAGCTTCTTCACCCTCTGCTTACAACTATATTCGTCATTATAGCGACATTAGAAATATTGGGTATTTCTTATGAGTCATTTCAACAAGGTAGTCACTTGATACACTTCTTGCTTGGCCCTTCTGTCGTTGCGCTGGGATATGTATTATACGAGCAGATACAATACTTAAAAGGTAATGTTATCTCTATTTTGACATCTGTATTTGTCGGAGCTATTGTTGGAATTGTCAGTGTTATTATCATTGGTAAATTGATGGGCGCGGATCAAACACTCATCGCAACCTTACAACCTAAATCTGTCACGACACCTATAGCTATGGGTATTGCGGAAAAAGCAGGAGGAATACCATCTCTTACCGCCGTTATAGTTGTCGCGGTTGGAATCTTCGGTAGTATCGTAGGACCTATCGTCATGAAAGTCCTTGGAATAGACAGTCACATCGCAAAAGGATTAGCGTTAGGAGCTTCTTCTCATGGTGTAGGTACAGCGGCCGCTATCCAAATTGGCGCGATAGAAGGAGCACTAAGTGGATTAGCGATCGGACTCATGGGTATTATGACCGCTATTCTTGTTCCTGTTATTCGACTGATTTGCAACTATTTTTCCATATAAATATACAAAACCTTTTGCTACTTTAAGGGAATATACTACTTTTGCAACCGTATCCTCTTTGAGGATTAATCTATAACATTATAAATAAAGCATATAATATGATCAATTCACAAGACATTAAGAAAGGTACTTGTATCCGTCTAGACGGTAAACTCTATTTCTGCGTCGATTTCCTTCACGTAAAACCAGGTAAAGGTAATACGATCATGCGTACGACTCTAAAAGATGTAGTAAAAGGTGGTCAAATTGAACGTCGTTTCAACATTGGTGAGAAATTGGAAGATGTTCGCGTGGAGCGTCGTCCTTATCAATTTACATATAAAGAAGGAGAGCACTATCACTTCATGAATCAAGAAACTTTTGATGATATTATCATTGACAAGAATCTTATCAATGGTGTTGACTTCATGAAAGAAGGAGAAGTTGTGGATGTCGTTTCTGACGCTTCTACTGAAACAGTCCTTTTCGCTGATATGCCCGCTAAGGTTCAATTAAAGATTACTTACACTGAGCCGGGAATCAAAGGTGATACAGCAACTAACACCTTGAAACCAGCCACTGTTGAAACTGGCGCAGAAGTTCGCGTTCCGTTATTTATCAACGAAGGTGAGATTATCGAAGTCAATACACAAGATGGTTCTTACGTAGGTAGAATCCGCGAATAATATAAGTCTTGTAAAGATATGAGATTCCCGTTTGGTATCAAACGGGCTAACAACTGTTAGCTTATAATTATAAAATCCTATAAAAAGGTAGAAATGTATTTTATAAATATAATCTTTTTCTT
>CAUWMZ010000059.1:0-35582 GCA_963560035.1 uncultured Parabacteroides sp. | reverse complement strand
CGAAGGGAACTATTACTCAAATAGCTGATATGAAGGGGTGGGAAACTTTAGTAAAGTTATAGCTCTTTTTTTATAAACACTTACCTTTGTGTCAAATTCAAACAGTAAAGGTTTATGGTAACAATTGGTACGCCCAAATCATCTACAGCGACGAAAGTCGTACTTTGTGGTTCGGGAGAATTAGGTAAAGAGTTTGTAATTGAATTACAGCGCTACGGTGTGGAAGTAGTTGCTTTGGATAAATATCCCGATGCTCCGGCTATGCAGGTGGCGCATCGTTCTTATGTGGTCTCAATGTTAGACGGTAAGGCTTTGCGTGAGATTATCGAAAAAGAAAAGCCGGATTATATTGTTCCGGAGGTGGAAGCTATTGCTACTCAGACCTTGATGGAATTAGAGCAAGAAGGTTTCCATGTGATTCCAACAGCTCGTGCTACATGGTTGACAATGAACCGTGAAGGGATTCGCCGTTTAGCGGCTGAAGAGTTGGGTTTACCCACGTCTCCGTATCGTTTTGCCGCTACTGAAGAGGAGTTTCATGAGGCGGTAAAGGCTATTGGGATGCCTTGCGTAGTAAAGCCTATTATGAGTTCCAGCGGACATGGTCAAAGCGTGATTCGTAAAGAAGAAGATATTGATTCTGCTTGGCATTATGCTCAAGAAGGTGGGCGTGCCGGTGCCGGAAAAGTGATCGTTGAGGGTTTTGTTGATTTTGATTATGAGATAACGCAATTGACGGTCCGTCATATTGGTGGTACCTCTTTCTTGGAGCCGGTAGGACATGTTCAAGTGGATGGAGATTATCGTGAATCATGGCAACCGCAGGCAATGAGCATGGAGGCTAAAGCTAAAGCTCAAGAGATTGCGGGTAAGATAACGGAAGCGTTAGGTGGACGTGGTTTGTTTGGTGTGGAATTGTTCGTAAAGGGTGATGAGGTGATATTTAGTGAGGTGTCACCGCGTCCGCATGATACGGGAATGGTGACAATGATCACACAAGATTTATCTCAATTCGCGTTGCATGCTCGTGCTGTATTAGGTCTTCCGATCCCGAATATCGCGTTTCATGGGGCAGGTGCCTCTCGTGCTGTCGTAGTGGATGGTGAGAGTGATCACATGGCATTAGGAAATTTGGATAAAGTGTTGGCGCAACCGGATACGCAGCTTCGTTTCTTTGGCAAACCTCAGGTTAATGGTCATCGTCGAATGGCGGTGTTGTTGGCTCGAGGCTTGGATGTGACAGAGGCTCGTGAGAAGACAAAAAGAATGATGGATGAGTTGGAGATAAAGCTATAGTCGCTTTTTCATCCTTATAAAGGAGAAAGTCGGTGTAAAGCAGGGATTATAATACTTCTTTATACCGACTTTTTCTATTATGGATCAAAGCGTAAGTCTATTCCTTTGTTTTTTTTCGTCAGTTTATTAATTGTACGAATCTTAGAGGTTACTTTGCCGGTGATGAATTCCGGTATGTTATATGATTTCATAAGCTGTTGATAAAAATCACCCTCTTTCTGCGGGAGTAGGAAAGGTTTATAAGTTTTACCGTCCTTATCTATATAGGCAAAATATAGTCGGGTGTAGAGTCCGCTAAGGCGTCGGCTGCTAAAGGCGATCCAGTGGCTGTTGCTGCTCCAGGAGTGATAGCTCTCCGTATCATCGCTATTGATCTCGTCAAGAGGGCGATAACTGTTATCTTTCATATTGAGGAGATATAGGTCTGCGTCTTTATGCCAAATGGAGAAGTTCCCATAGTCTGATAGTGTGAACAGTAGGAATTTGCCATTGGGTGAGATCCTTGGGAAAGAGACGCTTTTGTTTGTAGTATTCGCGTTGTATAGTGTGTCAACTTTTGAGCCAAAAGAACGTGTCTCCGGGTTGAAGTTAATAGCGCATAAGCTATATTTAACTTTTGTATATTCTTGGGGCATGATCTGTGTATCGGCTGTGCAGAAATAGAGTTTTTGACCATCAGGCGAGAAGGTTGGGAAGGTCTCAAATGATCGTTCGCTTTTTAGAAACGGCGAGCTGCATATCTCATGTTTATTTATGTCATAGACTACAACATCTGATTGACTATCGAATACTTCTACACGATTTTGGTTATTGGCATGAAAACTTTGACTGATTTCATTTACCGAGAAAGCCACATATTTACCTGATGGATGCCATGACGGATAAACTAAAGGGGAGATGGTCTCTTGGGTTTTAGTGTTGAGTTTTTCCGCTTTTGTTCCATTAAAAAGATAAGTACCTGCATATTTCCCACGCATATGGAATAGCATTTTCTCCGGATTTCGCTCGCAGAAAGAGTGACAATTCATGCAATTGTGCTCACTATATTGGTTTTCCATGATAGGTGTTTGCTCAAAATTCTCTAGATTGCGTTGATAGATACCCATTTGATTCCATAGCTCATACCCTGGTTCGATTAGGCGGTAAGCCAAATAGGGGTCGATTGGTTCTGGAGCGACTGTAATGGAGAATGGGGGATAGCTGATCCACTCTTTACCTTTTGCGTATAGCTTGACCTGAATGGCCTTTCCTTTGGATGCGCATAGCAATTTGCGCCATTGGGAAGGATTGAATTGAAAAGAGCCATTCCTCGCTTTTACTTTCATTTGCTGATCATTGGATTGGAGTATGGCATAAGCTTTTGTATGAGGATCAACAAGGATAAAGTTGAGGGGTGCGATGTTATAAGGGATCGTGACATCACTATAATCAGGAAACATTTGAGGCTTTTCTGTGATGGCGCGACTTGTTTGTGGCGCGTTGGCACATGACTGTAAAAATGAGATAATCACGAGGATGATGAGATATTGTAGATTCTTTTTCATGATTGTCATTTATTTTAGAGTGAAATAAGACCAATAAGTATCTCCAAAACTCTGTTTGATTAATTGGGGAAGCTGGGGATTATTCCTGTTTCTTAAAACTAAATCTCGGTATGCGGAAAATTTTTGGATTACGTTTGTTGTTACGTGTAATCGTTTCCAATAATCCGGTTCTTTTTCAAAGATTAAAATGACAGCTTCTTGGAAGCTTATAGGCAAAGGGGAGGCGTTTTCTTTGTCGTAATAATGAATAAGTAACTCTTTAAAAGCCTTTAAATCTTTTCTTAGTAAGAAATAGCAGCCTACGACATGGAGAGGTAAACTGTTGCCCGGATTTTGGTCCGCTCGTGTAAGCAGGTCTTTTTCAAATCCGTTGATGCCACATAAATGGCTGTCCTTGGGCAATCCATTGCGTTTAGCGCCTAAAAGAGAGTCTGCTTCCACTAGCTTGTCACAGTAGAGAAAGCGTCTGTGTTGCTGTGCCCATTTGCGATAGCCATGGGTCTTTTCCAGCAGCGTGATATATTTTTCCGCGATAGGATAAGCGCCAAAGATCAGGTTGGTTTGGATCAGTCGTTGTAGGTTTCGAGGATTGCCGGAGCCGATGGCGGTGATATATGCCTCAAACGCCATCTCTTGAGAGAGCGCTATTTCCCCCATACTGAAGTAGACATCGCTTAAAAGCGTAGAGACGCTGAATGTCTTGTTCCAAGATACGAGTAATCCTTGTGGACCGTGTTGGTCGAACGAGAATAGTTGATCAGCGAGTAATCCTTTTTCCATCAAGGCCATATTAAGGTAATTGAGGTGAAGATAGTTGTTAATTGGACCATGACTGTTGTTTATGATTTGTTCCCATTGTTGTGTGCGAACGTAATAGTCTAATTTTTTTAAGGGATAAGATTTGGCATCATTATAGTGTGGTATGACAAGCCGGCATAGGAGCAAGAGCGTTATGATTTGGATACTTATCTCTAATATGTTTTGCCTTTTTGAGAGGATCGCTTTGTGAGGTGACAGATAAGAACCAATTAAACAAGCTATTAGGCTTATCCATGAAAAATAGATGACGTTAGGAGCCTTGAGCATAGGGTGATAGAACGCATCAGGAAGAAAGGCAAAACGATAGTCCGTTACGAGTGTGCTCCATACACTACCCATCGCGATAAGGATATATTCCAATAAAATAATGGTGAGAAATAGGCTTTCTTTGGGACGTTGGAGTAAGCTTTCCAGGATAACGATTACGGTGAATAGGCAGGCGATAGGGCCTCCTATCCAGAAAAGCAATATATTGGCGGCTAACGCTCCAATAATTCTGCCACGTGTGTCTTTGATAAGACACCAAGCTCGCAATGTCAGGAGACAGAATATAAAAGCGATCGTACCTTGTATGCGATAGTTAAAATCATATTGAATCAGGAGGAGTGTAAGCGAGGGTAATAGATAAAGTGCCGGTAGTTCGTGAGCCGGATTGACTTGTCTGACAAGAGAGCGTGTCACAAGGGCTATAATTGTTAATATGGCGGACACGATGAGAGCGCCCATATATGGGGTGATGAAGAACTGTGTTAAAAACTCACTTATGATAAGTGATAGTCCACCCGGATCATTGAGTCGTTCTGTTAAATAGTTTTTTGAAAATTGAAAGAGTTGCAGCTGTTCTATATAGAAAAAATGGAACTTGCTGGTGAGTTGCAGAAACAAACCGAACAAGAAAAATAGTATAAGACCTATGCGGACTTGTTTATATTTCATGCTAAATGATTTCTTTGTGATTTTTTGATTTAAGTATAGACAAAGATACGATTTAAAACGGAAAGAAACGATTTATCCTTCCTTTTTAAGTTATGGACTCGTGTGTTTTTTACTCTATTATCCATGGCAAAATATAAGCTGCTATAATTAGTTGATATATTGTATGTTAAGTGAATAGTTAATCACTGGTTGAGTGAATAACTAGCGAGTAGGGGTAGTGAATAGTTAATCACTTGAGGAGTGAATAGTTATTCACTTTAAGAGGCTTCTATTATCTCTATTTTTCTCTTTAAAAAGTGAGCAAAAAACATTGACTTAAGCATAAAAAGAGAGCGGTAGCCTCTTGTGTCAAGAGGCCGCCGCTCCTTAATTAGCACGTATAATCAATGATTACTCAAAAAGCTTATTTCCAGTTTTCATTTTGAACTAATACGCCATTCATTTTTAGGATTTCGTTATGAGGAATAGGCAAGGTTGCCCATTTTGAATTGTAGACGCTGTTTGAATATTTTCCTAAATATTTAGATTCGTATCGTGTATAACTGTTCAAGACATCTGCGGCTATACCCCAACGAGCTAAGTCGTACCAGCGATGTCCTTCCATTGCCAATTCGATACGGCGTTCCCAGCGTAGAGCCTCTAGCGCTTTTTCTTTAGAACTAAATTGAGAAGCCGGATAAAGTCCGATGCGGTAGTTAGCTGCCGCATTAAGATCTTTTTTATTATTTACTTTATCATCTAAGACATAAGCAGAAGAACTTTCCGTCATAGTTCCCGGATCTACGGCTTTTATATAGCCATTTGCGGCACGTTGTCTGACTAGATTAATATATTCACCGGCTTTTTGAGGGTCGCCCAATTCAATCAACGCCTCGGCGTACCATAATAAGACATCCGCATATCGGATCAGATGGAAATTCTTTGCTGTAGAGTTCGTTTGGGTTGTATTTGACAGGCTGCCTTTATCTGCTTTTCGGGGAATGTTCTTTTTATTTAAGTATAGTCCACCATTAGAGACATCGCGTACCCAGCCATCTAATTTGTTAGGAACGGTCCAGTCCAAGAAGGGGGTGTCGAAACGTCCGGTCGATACATCGAGTCGAGGATCGGTGTAGATCGTTAAATCGGTATGAGGTAAATTGTTTTGATCTAATGAAGATAACGCTGGTATATCTCGATAGCTGTTGTCCATCATAGGAAGTCCCTCCTCATTTACGATATGTGCATTAACCATATCATACGATGGTTGATAGAATCCCCATCCCCCAGTACCAAGTGCGCCATTGAAACCGATGTGCCAAGCGCCATTAATGTTGCTTGTTTGTTCTACGGTGCCGGATACGGCCGCTTGTATATCGAAGACAGACTCGCCCGTCCAATCACTCTTGCCGGCGGTATAAAGCTCTTCGTATGTGTCGGCCAAGCGGAATTTCGTGCCATTATTGTCTTTTCCGTTTGCCATCACCTCTTCCAGGATAGATTTTACCTCTTTCCAATGATTGCTATTTCCATTTTTACCATTGTAAGGCGAAGATTGATACATCTTCACCTTTGCGAGTAAAGCGGCAGCTGCCCATTTATTGATACGTCCCTTTTCTACCGGCCATACATCCGGCAAATTATCATAAGCGAATTGTAAGTCATCGATAATCTTATCCCAGATATAAATGTAATTACCATTTTCGTCTACGTTAGACACTTGAGGATTGACATTCTCTTTCATGGCTGCGTCATCTACATACGGAACAGCGGCGCCAAATAGTTTTGCAATCTCAAAATGCCAAAAACCACGCATGAATCGAGCTTGTGCGATAGCTTCTGTATAGAAATCTTTTTCTTGTCCTTGGCTTGCGGAAAGCTCATCTTTGCATTGATCTGCCACTTTAATCACGTTGTTGGCGAAGAATACACCGTTATAGCTATGGGCCCACTTTGTGTTCAGATAGCTGTTGTCTGTTGAGAAAGTATAAGTTTCCAAGCTCGTAAAGTCCGGTTGGTCTTGATACGTAGAGCCCTTGTTCGCATCTCCGCCCATGACATCACCATATACATAGTTTGTTAAAGTGGAGCGGAAGTAGCCATCATTCGCATCCGTGGAGTTGAGTCGAGCGTACATTCCCGTAAGTAATTGTGTTACTCCCTCTTTGGATATGAAATCAGGTTCTTGCTTATTTGTTACCGGTCTTACGTCCAGAAAGTCTGAGCAAGAAGAGTAACCTCCTGCCATGGCGATGGCCATCGCTGTATATATAAATAGTTTTTTCATACTTTACTTAATATAAATGTTATCAGATTTTTTGATTAGAAAGTCACATTAACACCTAAGATAAATTGACGTGGCATACCATAAGATCCAAAGTCAGTACCCATTGTTCGGTCGTTAGATCGTCCATCGGAGTCTGTTCGTACTTGTGGGTCTAATCCGGAATAGCCTGTCAACGTGAATACATTCGATATTTGACCATAAATGCGTATTTTCTCGAATTTAATCTTGTCCAAGATATGTCTTGGAAGTGAGTATCCGAGTGTCAATGTCTGCATACGTAGATATGATCCGTCTTCAATATAGCCGGAGTTGGACTCATTAGCCGCAATAGTACTCTCCCCTGTACTTGTTGCCCACATCGGATAAATACCGTCTGGGTTTGTTACAGGATGCCATGAGTTGTCTCTGCGGTCTTTAGAATATGCCGATTGTAGCGAGCCGTAGTGTGTATAATATTTATACATGGCGAATAGATCGTTGCCGACAGAGAAGTATAGATAGGTGCTTAAGTCGAAACCTTTCCATCCAATGCTTAAGTTGACGCCGCCGGTCAAGTCTGGGTGTGGATTACCGATGAAAGTACGGTCGTTGGCATCAATCTTGCCGTCATTATTAACATCCTTCACTTTGAATTGTCCCACGTAATTAGCTGCATTCAGTGTTGAGGCGTCAGATGTACCATACGGTAAAACAGCGGTTCCCCTATCGTTTTTGTAATTTAACACCTCCTCCTCGCTCTTATAAATACCATCGAGCTGATAACCATGGAACTCACCGATGGCGTGTCCTTTCATCAATACATTCATGTTAGAGATACGTGTACCTGTAAAGATTCCGGCTTCCGTTCCGATATCCGTTAATTTATTCTTGTAGTGCGATAGATTTACACCAATAGAATAATCGACAGCACCAATCTTATCATTCCAGTTGATATTTAAATCGACGCCCTTATTGGTCATGTCTCCGATGTTGATTTTAGGTTTGTTGGCAGATCCAGCCAATGCGGACCAGTTAGCGTCAATCAACATATCGGAAGTGTTTTTGATATAATAGTCAAAGTTTACAGATAGGCGTTGGTTCAAGGCTGTAACATCAAATCCTGCGTTAAACATTTTGGATGTCTCCCATTTCGCCTCTATATCACCTAGGTCTGTTACGCCAAAGCCTTGAGCTACCTCTGTATCTGATCCATTGATGCTATATAGATAGCGGTTACCTGTGCCATATTGGAAAGCCCAGTTATATGGGTCGATATTAGAGTTACCGGTAGTACCATATCCGGCGCGAATCTTTAAATCGTCCAGCCAAGAGCGTGTCTTAGTCATAAATGCTTCGTCAGACATACGCCAACCTAAAGATACGGAAGGGAATGTACCCCATCTATTCTTCTCAGAGAATCGAGAAGAGGCATCTCTTCGCACCGTAAATGTAGCTAAGTATTTCCCTTGATATGCGTAGTCCGCTCTAGCGAAGATACCAAACATAGTGGTAACGTTGTTTTGATTACCGCTGTTGCGAAGGTCGGAGCTGGCTCCGTTGTTGATTACCCATGAATTCGGGTCGTCTTCAAACGGGTAGTTGATACGTCCGGCTTGAATCCATCGGCCCAATCCTTCCCGAATAGCTTCTGTTCCTATCACTGCGCCAATTTTATGATCGTCGTTGATTGTCTTGTTGTATGTTGCCGTATTGGTCCATTGGTAGCCTAGCCAATAGCTGGATTGCTCGTAAAACTCGTTGTTGTTACGTCCCTCCTTGTTGGTCATGATTGTACGTTTGTTCATCCAAAAATCCCAAGCTCCATTGATGCGGGCGCTGAATTGTGTACGGATTTTTAAATCTTCACCTAAGCCGGATAGTGGCATAACCTCAGCGTAAATGGCAGATTGGGCACGTAAGAAGCGTCGACGATTATCTTTATTGTGATTGACAGCCATGACAGCGCTTTCCGCACGTCCGCCTTCCGCATTCTGAGAGCCGGCGAAATCACCTCCTATCGTATAGATAGGTACCCAAGGTTGTATAGAGTAAGTTTTACCGAACGTGTTGTCGTCACCTTGTCTGCCTCGTTCGCCGGAGTTTTCGATAACAGCGATGTTTGTGTTCTGACCAATGTTAAACCATTTATTTACGAAAAAGTTAGTGTTTGCTCGTAAAGAATAGCGTCTAAACCAAGACTCTTTGATTGTGCCTTCACGATTCATATAGCCAAGTCCAACAGAATAGGTCGCTTTTTGGCCACCACCGGTGATAGATATCTGATGATCTTGCACTTTTCCAGTTTGTACGACTTCATCGTACCAATTGGTGCCTTTTCTGGCCTCTTCCTCTGAGTAACCATCTTCAAGCATTTGGTAATAAGCGGACATACACCATGAGTTTGTTCCATCATCTTTATAAGAAGATTTCCAAGCGTCGATGCTTCCGAAGCGATCGATGATTTGTTGTTTGCTCAATCCGGAAGGCTTAATTGCGTAAGGCATTGTTAAATGGCCTTTGCCGTCTGGTCCGATAGATCCGAATTGCGCATGGGTTACGGTTTGTCCGCCGCGATAATTAAATAGGTTTCGTTGGCCTTCCTCTTGAAACTCCATGGCTTCCCATCCATTTAGCAGCCCATATCCGTCGTTAGCCATTTTCGCGACACCAAAATAGCCATTATAAGAAACCTGTACCCGGTCATTTTTCTTACCCTGTTTTGTCGTGATAATGATAACACCATTAGCACCTTTGGCTCCGTAGATAGCAGAAGCCGCGGCATCTTTCAAGATTTGCATGCTTTCAATGTCATTCGGATTGACAGCATCTATATCTACATCCGATACACCATCGACAATGACCAAGGGGTCAGAGCCATTTACGGATCCTACGCCGCGAATACGAATTGTTGTCTCACCCAACGGGCCACCACCCGCTTGGACAAAAACACCTGCGGCTTTTCCTTGAAGCGCTTCAGCGAAGTTGCTGACAGGAGTTTCTTTCAGCTCGTCTGTGGCAACTACCGCTACGGATCCGGTAATATCTTTTTTCGCTTGAGTGCTATAACCGGTAACAACCACCTCATCCAATGCTTGAGAATCTTCAACTAAAGTGATTTTAATGTTTTTTTGGCTATCCTTTACCATGACTTCCTGCGTTACGTAACCGATATAGGAAATAACCAATACTGCGTTGTTGGGAACATCTTCGATCACCGCACGTCCATCCATATCGGAGATATTTCCGATGGTAGTGCCTTTAATAACGATATTCGCTCCAACAATCGGACCTGTTTTATCAACAATTAAGCAATTGATTTGTCGTCCATTTTGTTGCGTGCTCATTATTCCTGTATCGGGAGTTGGGATTACGATATCCGTTGAATTTGTGGCAAAAGCGGAATGAATCCCCCAAAGGAAAAAGGAAGCGCCTAAAAGTAGTGGCTTCCATGATACAACATTACTCATACAAGTAGATTTTAAGGTATAATACAATAAAAAAGTTCACCGCTAGTGAATAATTACACTTGATCTCCAACACTGTTTCAACACAATTAAAAAGAGCCCCGATTAAAAAGGGCCTGTGATACATTTTTAGTATCGTGGTTTATTCATAGTCGACATACGCTAATATGAAGCATATTGGTCTAAAGAGCCGACTCGTTATTTGTTTCTTACTTTTATCGTTGTCAAATGTCTTTCTTTTTTTTGACAAATGCAACCTTTTTTATTACTTTTTTATTAAAAGTATGTTTGCTTGAAATGTTCACTTGAATCCGTGATAGTGCTGTTAAAAATTTAATGGGTTTTCGTATATTTGCGTGATGTTTTTTCGAGAGGAAAATGCGTAAGAACGTGATCGTTTTTCTTTCGTTGAATTGTTTAGGGGGATTGTTTGTGCGAACAACTGTTGGCTTCATGCAGAAGAGAGTTTCTAAGATAAGATAGAATGGGTCTAATCAATAAAGTCGGAACAATATGAGACTAAGATATATTTACCATAGTGGCTTCGTTTTGGAGCTTGATGGTTTTTCCGTAACAATGGATTTTTATAAGGATACAGCGCCAACGCATGGATATGTGCGAGAGACGTTGTTGAAAAATCCGGCGGATATGTACGTGTTAGCTTCTCACTTTCATGCGGATCATTTTTCTTCGGAAGTCTTGACATGGAGAGAAGCAAAGGAAAATATTACTTATATATTTTCTCGGGATATATTGAAGCACCGGAGAGCGAAAGCGGAAGATGCCATATTTCTTCGTAAGGGCGAAATATACGAAGATGAACATCTGCGTATAAAAGCTTTTGGATCGACAGATGTGGGCGTTTCATTCTTGATAGAGGCTGAGGGAAAGCGCTTTTTTCATGCGGGAGATTTAAATAACTGGCATTGGATAGATGGTTCTACGCCTCAAGAGGTGGCAGACGCAGAAGGACGTTATTTAAAAGAGTTGGAGCAGATAGCGAAAGAGGTTCCGTTCGTAGATGTTGCGATGTTTCCTGTCGACCCCCGTTTGGGAACTGATTTTATGCGAGGAGCTCAACAGTTTATAGGACGGGTGAAGACCGGACTTTTTGTCCCAATGCATTTTTGGGAAGAGCCTGAAAAGGTCAAGCCGTTTGTCGCATATGCGGAATCTCATCAGACACGCTGTGTTCTTTTGTCTGTGCCGGGCGAAGAGATAGAACTAGCCCAATAGGAGAAAGTGGGTTTTAATAGAAAGATAACGTTTGAAAAATATAAAAGAAAATAGGAATGAAAGTTAAAGGCAGATTTGATCATTTCAATATTAATGTGTTGGATTTGGAGAAGAGTATCGCTTTTTATAATAAAGCGTTAGGATTGAAGGAACATCACCGCAAGGTGGCCGCAGATGGCTCATTTATTTTGGTCTATTTGACGGATGAACAAACAGGTTTTTTAATGGAACTAACTTGGTTGCGTGATCGAAAAGAACCTTATGAGTTAGGGGATAACGAGAGTCATCTTTGTTTTAGGGTAGCCGGAGATTACGAAGAAATACGTGCGTATCACAAAGAGATGGGAGTAGTCTGCTTTGAGAATCAAGAAATGGGACTCTATTTTATAAATGATCCGGATGATTATTGGATAGAGATATTGCCCATGCAATTTAAGTAAGGGAAAGCGAAGATAATGAGTGGCATGAGTTGTTTCAAAAGGAAGTAAAATGATATTAATTCGTGAAATTTTCTTTAAATCTTATTGTCGCTTCTGTTAAACCCCGTATATTTGCTACACAAAATAGCAAATCATTATTAATCCTAAATATAGAATCATGGAGAAGCCTTATGTTGTAGGTATCGATATAGGTGGTACCAATACCGTATTTGGTGTAGTAGATGCAAGAGGTACAATCTTGTATAGTGGATCAATTAAGACAGGTAAATATGCAGATATTAATGATTATGTAACTGCATTAGGTCAAGGTTTAATGTCTGTAATAGAGCAGGCTGGTGGTCCAGACAAGATCAAGGGTGTGGGTGTAGGAGCTCCCAATGGAAACTTCTTTAATGGATGTATCGAGTTCGCTCCGAACTTGCCATGGAAGGGTAAAATTCCTTTGGCTCAATTGATCAGTGAAAAGATATGTGGCATACCTGTCGCTTTAACAAATGACGCAAATGCTGCCGCTATTGGTGAGATGACCTATGGCGCTGCTCGCGGCATGAAAGATTTTATCGTGATCACTTTGGGTACAGGTGTAGGTAGCGGTATCGTAATCGGTGGTAACTTGGTATATGGCCATGACGGTTTTGCCGGTGAATTAGGTCACGTGATCGTACGTCGTAACAACGGTCGTCAATGTGGTTGCGGTCGTCAAGGATGTCTAGAGGCTTATGCTTCTGCAACAGGTGTAGCTCGTACAGCTCGTGAATATTTGGCAATTCGTAAGGATGATAGCGTTCTTCGCGACTTGGATCCAGATGAAATTACTTCAAAAGACGTTTATGATGCAGCGATGAAGAACGATAAGATCGCTCTTGAGATTTTTGAGGCTACAGGTACAATGTTAGGTGAAGCTTTCGCTGACTTTGTGGCTTTCTCTAGTCCTGAGGCTATTATATTGTTTGGTGGTCTTACAAAAGCTGGAGATTTAATCATGAATCCGATCAAGCGTGCGATGGATAAGAATATGTTGAAGATCTTCGCAGGTAAGACTAAGTTGTTATTCTCTCAATTGAAAGAAAGCGATGCTGCAGTACTTGGCGCGAGTGCTTTGGGTTGGGAAGTAAAAGACCAAAATGCGGAATTATAAATTTTGTCGCATATGATGCGATAAGATGATGAAGATTAAATATAACATGCCGTACCTAGTTGTTAGGTGCGGCATGTTTTTTTATAGTCTATCAAAAAATAGAGAGATATGAAACATCCATTGTATCAATTTGAGTATTGCCCGAAATGTGGAGCGAGGGCTTTCGTGGAACATAATGAAAAGTCAAAAAAATGCGCGAATTGTGGTTTTGTATATTACTTTAATCCTTCAGCAGCTGTCGCTTGTTTTATAAAGAACACAAAAGGAGAATTGCTGTTGGTTCGTCGAAAGAACGATCCCGCTAAAGGGACATTGGATTTGCCCGGAGGTTTTGTAGATATGTTTGAGACAGGAGAGGAGGCTGCGATTCGAGAGGTTAAAGAGGAGACGACATTGGAGATTAAGGATTGTCGCTATCTGTTCTCTTTACCTAATATATATATGTATTCGGGATTTGAGGTGCATACTTTAGATCTTTTTTATGAGTGTCAAGTGAAAGAGTTTAATCATGTACAAGCGGAGGATGATGCGGCAGAGATAGTCATTCTTCGTCCGGAGGAGATCAATGCGGCAGATTTTGGGTTGAACTCAATACGGAAAGCTGTATCAAGCTATCTGAGAAAATAATAATCGCACACTTACATAGTGTTTGGCACTTATTGCCTATCTTTGCGATTTATAAATGAATAGGCATTGATGTAGGTGTCTATATAAAAAAGCAAATGAGTGATGAGAAAAATACTTATTCCGCTGTGTTTGGTGTTAGGTAGCCACATGGCAAACGGGCAAAGAGCTTATCAATTTGACGCTTCAGATCGTTTGTTTGTAGAAGGTAAGGAGTTGTTTGTTTTAAAGAATTATTCAGGATGCATTGATAAGCTGGAAGCATATAAGCAGCATTCAAAGGATGCGGATTTAATCCAAGAGGCTGATTTTATGTTGGTTTGTTCCGCTTATGAGCAAGGTCGGCCTAATGCTATTGAGTTATTGAAAAATTATTTGGAGGTATATCCGGATTCCCGTCATTCGGATGAGGTGAATTTTTTAATTGGCTCTGCTCATTTTGGCAAAGGAGAATACCAAAAAGCGATTTTTTGGTTGAATGAGTCTGATATAGATATGCTGAGCGCTGAACAGCAAGAGGCTTATTGTTTCCGTTTAGCTTATTCTTTGTTGCAGACTGGAGACAAAGAAAAGGCGCGTGGATATTTTTCACGTATAGAGCAGATAGGGGATAAATATAAAGAGGCCTCTACTTATTATGTCGCTTATATAGATTATGCGACAGGACGATACAATAATGCGTTAGCTGAATTTACTCGTTTGAAAGATCATCCGACATATAAGGAGCAGTCTTTATATTATATTGCTCAAATCTATTTTATTCATAACAAGTATGAGCGAGTGATTTCTGAAGGAAAAGAATTATTGGCCGCTTATCCTGATAGCAAGAATAACGCAGAGGTTTATCGTATTATGGGTAATTCTTATTATCATCAAGGGAATGAAGCTCAGGCGATAAAAATGCTGCGTAAATATAGCGCTGCGACAGATGCTCCATTGCGAGGAGACCTATATATCTTGGGCGTTTGTGAGTATAATCAGGGAAATTACAGTGCGGCAGTCAAGGCGTTGGGCGGAACTGTTAGTGAAAATGATGCGCTTACGCAAAACGCTTATTTATATTTAGGACAAAGTTATCTTAAGCTGAACGATAAGAATAATGCCCGAATGGCCTTTGAATCCGCCGCGACATCATCTTTTGATTCGCAGGTGAAAGAGGCGGCTATGTATAATTATGCCTTATTGATACATGAAACAGCCTTTACAGGATTTGGTGAGTCTGTTACTATTTTTGAGGATTTCTTGAATGATTTCCCGAATTCTCAATATGCGGATAAAGTCAACGATTATTTGGTTGAGGTTTATTTGACAACAAAAAACTATCAAGCAGCTTTAAAGTCAATAGAAAAAATAAATCATCCAAGCACGAAGATATTAGAAGCGAAGCAGGATATTTTATTCCAGCTAGGAACACAAGCTTTCGCTAATATGAAAATGGATCAAGCGGTTGACCTTTTCAGCAGAGCAATCTCTTTAGGCGCATATAATATAGAATCTCGCAATGATGCTTATTTCTGGCGTGGAGAATCTTATTACCGTCAGAATGAATATGAGAAGGCAATTTCAGATTATCGTACATATTTAAATAATACACGTAAGCGAGATACGGATATGTATCCTTTGGCATACTATAATTTAGGATACGCTTATTTCAAATTGAAAGATTATTCGATGGCGTTGAATCGTTTTCGCTCATATGTGGAGATAGAGAACAATCACCAGGCTCAAGCTTATGCTGATGCATATAATCGTATCGGAGACTGTTTGTTCCATAATCGTCAGTTTGCTATGGCGGAAGAGAATTATACTCGTGCCGCACAGTTGCAACCTTCTGCCGGCGATTATTCGGTATATCAAAAAGGATTCCTTTTAGGTTTACAGAAAGATTATAGAGGGAAAATAAGCGTGATGGATCGTTTGATTCGTGAATTTCCAGAATCTCAATATGTGGATGACGCTTTATTTGAAAAAGGTCGTTCTTTCGTTTTGTTGGATGATAATCAGGCAGCCGCTTCAAGTTTTGAGCGATTGATGCGAGAGTATCCTCAAAGTAGTTTAGCTCGTAAAGCCGGTGTACAGCTGGGTTTGATCTATTTTAATGATAATAAACCGGAAAAAGCCGCTGAAACCTATAAGAAGGTTATCAGTAATTATCCCGGTAGTGAAGAGGCTAAGGTCGCTTTGCAAGATTTGAAGTCTGTTTATATAGAGTTGAATGATATCAACTCATTCGCTACATATGCGAATTCTTTAGGAGGAAATGTCCGTATAGATATAAGTGAGCAAGATTCATTGACCTATTTGGCGGCGGAAAAGTTGTTTATGAAGGGAGATAATGAAGGCGCTCGTCGTAGTTTAACCAGTTATTTAAGAAATTATCCGCAAGGAGCGTTTAGTTCAAACGCTAATTTTTATTTGGCAAGCATCGCTTTCGCAAAGAAAGAATATGAAGAGGCGAAACATCTGTTTAATCTAGTATTGGAGAGTGGAGATACAAAGTTCAAGGAGGAGTCTTGGGCTCGTAAGGCTGAGATTGAATATTTAGATAAGGATTATAAATCTGCGAAGGAAAGCTTTAAGCAGTTGAGATCCGTAGCTGAATCTCCAGAAAACAAAGAGGCTGCTAAATTAGGTATAATGCGTTGTGCGGAATTGACGGGACAACCAGAAGAGGCATTGAATGCCGCGACGGATTTATTGAAGGAACCAAAGTTGTCTCCGGAGATTATGTCAGAGGCTCATTATGTACGTGCGAAAGCATATATCAAGTTGAAGCAAGAGAAAAAAGCGTTGGCAGACTTGAAGGTGGTTAGTAAAGATACAAGAACGGCGCATGGTGCTGAGGCTAAATACTTATTGGCTCAGTTGTATTATGATAGCAAAGATGACAAGAATGCGGAAGCTGTTTTGATGAACTTTATTGAGAATGGAACACCGCATCAATATTGGTTAGCGCATGGATTTATTTTGTTGGCCGATATTTATATCAGGCAAGGAGATGATTTTCAAGCTCGTCAATATTTGACTAGTTTGCAGAATAATTATAAGGGTGATGACGAGATAGCTTCGATGATAGAAGATAGATTGGGTAAACTAAAGAAATAAAAGAAAGTGATGAAGATTATACATAATAATGTTAAGACATTGTGTGTGTGTGCCTTTTTGGGGTCGACATTAGTTGTTTCCGCTCAAGAGGATAAGACGAAAGATAAGAATCTGAATAGGGAGATGACTTTAGAGAGAGAGTATGATCCTTCGGTGCAAGATGCGAACAAGGTAAATACATTGCCTGTCGTAAAAGAGCCGGAGGTGCGAAAAATTCCTATTGATTATTCAAATTATACGATTGCGGCCGATCCTCAAAAAGAGATAAGTTTATTACCTTCTGGTAATATCATGACCCAAATGAATTATGATAAGCGTCGTGGATATTTGAATTTTGGAGCGGGCACATATTTGAATATAAATGGAGACTTGGGATATCATATATTAAGTACAGAGGAGAATAAGTTGAGTGTATGGTATTCTCATCGCTCTTCAAATGGTAAAGTAAAGTATATTCAGTTAGAGGATGAAAAGGTAAAAGCTAAGATTAATGATAACCTGGGAGGTGTTGATTTTAAACACGCTTTTGATAAGGTTGAGTTGGCTATGGGTGTAAAATACGGATATTCCGCTTTTAACTATTACGGATTACCCGTAGATGCGAGAGTGAATGCCGCTAACTTAGATCGTGCGGATCGTAAGACAAATCAAGTGAATCAAACGATTGCCGCTAATGTTGGTATTGAATCAAAGGAGGGAGCAGAGTTAGGCTACTTAATAGATTTGGGTTATGTAAACTTCTCTCATAAATATGGAATAGGTAAACCTGCTGATGGCCCAACAGAGAATACATTTGAGGCTAAAGTTGATTTTAATGCCGCTTTTAATGGAAATATGAAGATCGGTTTGGGGGGCTTGGTTGAGTATTTCAATTATAGCTTGCCAAAAGAGAGTCTCTATAGCTATGAGTTCAAGAATCATGCAGAGATAGCATTATCTCCTTATTATATGGTGGAAGGCGATAGTTGGAACTTAAAACTTGGCGCGAATGTGATGATGGTAACAGGCGATGAAAAGAAGTATATGGCATCTCCGAATATAGCGGCTGATGTTGAGGTGGCTGATAAGACATCGCTTTATCTGAACGCGGGAGGAAAGCTATATTCAAATAGCATGTATGAGACATCTCGTGTTAACCGTTATGTATATCCGACAGAAGAGTTAGCTCCATCACGTAATTGGTTGGATGCTATTTTGGGCGTAAAGAGCGGCATAGCTCCAGGTCTTTGGTTTGACGTGTTTGCCGGTTATAAGATAACGAGTGATGATGTGCTGTTTGTTCCATCTTCAACTTATGATCGTGATCATTTCGGAAATTTCTCGATGCCGGTGAGAGGTGTTGATACGAAGCAGTTTTTTGTGGGCGCTAACTTGAAATATAGTTATTTGCAATATTTCGATATTTCATTGAAAGGAGTGTATAACAACTGGAAAGCGAAATACGGAGAAGCTAACGAGGATTTGAAGAATAAGGATCTTGAGCATGCTTGGGGTAAGCCGGAGATGGAGATTACCGCAGGATTGGCTGTTCACCCGATTAAGAATTTGTCTTTCGCTTTAGATTATTATTTAGCGACAGGACGTTATACGGAACTTCAAGGTGCTTCATATAAAATGAATAATATTAATGAGTTGAATTTGACAGGAACGTATGCGCTAAATAAAACTTTTGGCTTCTATGTTAAGCTAAATAATATTCTCTGTCAAAAGTATGAGGTCTATTATGGATATCCATTGCAGCGCTTTGGAGCGATGGCGGGTGTCAATATAAATTTCTAAATAAGGTTAGATTTAAATATTAATCCTACTTGAAATAAAAGATTCTATTTCAAGTAGGATTTTTTTTTGAGTTGGCATATTGAAAAATCGAGGGAAAAATAGAATCATATGCTTGGAGCGGGTATCTTGATCAATTTATTGATTATACATATCTTTATTGTAAAAGTCTAAAATTCGGATAGTCATGTTATAAGCTTCTTGCGCAGGACTGTTTGGGTTGATCTCGATAGCTTTTAAATAACAATTGATAGCAATTCTGATATTGCCAAGTTTGTGATGAGCTTTACCAAGTAAGAACCAAGCCTTATCATCAGATTCATTTTTTTCTATATATTCTTCAAGTAGCCGGATTGCGGCTAAAGGATTGTCGTTTGATATTAACTGTTTGATCTTTTCCATATTGTTGTTTTGTTATTTTAATGAGGTTGTAAAAGTATAACGGAAATATTTTATACCAATAGCAGTAAGATTTAAAAAAACGGTTTTTTTTCGGACTATATGTGGTTACGTTAATTATTTGTGTATGTTTGCACTCGATTTCTAACAAGCAAACATTAGATATGCAAAAGAACCTGGTAATAGTGGAGTCACCAGCCAAGGCTAAAACCATCGAGAAATTTCTCGGAAAAGATTATAAGGTTATGTCTAGCTATGGTCATATCCGCGATTTGAAGACGAAAGAATTTAGTATAGACCTAGAACACAATTACACACCGGAATACGTTATTCCAGCAGATAAAAAGAAATTAGTAGCTGAGCTGAAGAGTGAGGCGAAAGAGGCGGAGCAAGTATGGCTCGCATCCGATGAGGACCGTGAAGGAGAGGCTATTTCTTGGCATTTGTATGAAGTGTTGGGCTTGAAGCCTGAAAATACTAAACGTATAGTTTTTCATGAGATTACCAAGAGCGCTATATTACATGCTATTGAGACACCACGAGATATCAATATTAATTTAGTAAATGCTCAACAAGCACGCCGTGTATTGGATCGTATTGTAGGTTTTGAGCTCTCTCCGATATTGTGGAGAAAAGTGAAGCCCGCTTTATCAGCAGGACGTGTGCAATCTGTCGCTGTTCGTTTAATCGTGGAGCGTGAACGTGAGATTCATGATTTCGTTTCTGAACCAGCGTATCGAGTAATTGCGAATTTCTTGTTGCCTGATGGGACAACCGCATTAAAAGCGGAATTGAATCGTCGTCTAAAGGATAAGGAGGAAGTTGAAAAATTCTTGCGAGCTTGTGCAAGCGCTTCATTTCAGATTGATGATATCACAAAGAAACCTGTACATAAGACACCGGCTCCTCCATTTACTACATCTACGTTGCAGCAGGAGGCCGCACGTAAATTAGGCTATTCAGTGTCTCAGACTATGATGATCGCACAACGATTGTATGAGTCCGGATTAATCACATATATGCGTACCGACTCCGTAAACTTAAGTGATTTGGCTTTAGGTACCGCTAAAGAGACAATATTGGATGTCTATGGAGAGCGTTATTATAAGTTCCGTCAATATCATACGAAAAGTAAAGGCGCACAAGAGGCTCATGAGGCAATTCGTCCAACATATATAGCGAATGCGGAGATAAGTGGTAGTGCTCAAGAGAAAAAGTTGTATGAGTTGATTCGTAAGCGTACGATTGCTTGTCAAATGGCAGATGCGGAGTTAGAGCGTACAACAATAGCTGTAGGTATTGGAGGAATGAAGGAGAAATTTGTCGCTACAGGTGAAGTTATTACCTTTGACGGATTCCTTCAGGTATATCGCGAGAGCTACGATGATGAGGGGGAGAAAGAGCAAGATAGCGGAAATGGCTTGTTACCTCCTGTCGCTTTGCACGACTGCTTAAGCATGAGAAATATTGTGGCGACAGAACGTTTTACGCAACGTCCTCCTCGTTATACGGAAGCTAGCTTGGTTCGTAGATTGGAGGAGTTGGGAATTGGACGCCCGTCTACATATGCCCCCACAATTCAGACGATTCAAAATCGAGGCTATGTGGTGAAAGGGGATAAAGAAGGGATGGAGAGAAATTATGAGATCATTACATTAGAGGATGGCAAGATCCAGACAACGCAAAAGACAGAAATAGTTGGTGCGGATCGTAATAAATTGATGCCTACCGATATTGGAACAGTCGTGAATGATTTCTTGATGGAATATTTCCCAGGAGTATTGGATTATAATTTTACGGCAAGCGTAGAGAAAGAGTTTGATGCGGTAGCGGAAGGAGAGATGGTTTGGACTGATGCTATCGATAAGTTTTATAAGTTATTTCATCCCATCGTAGAAGAGACGGCGGCTGTTCGAACAGAACATAAGGTGGGTGAGCGAGAATTAGGTATTGATCCAAAGAGTGGTAACCCTGTTTTCGTGAAGATTGGACGTTATGGCCCTGTTGTTCAAATAGGTCAAGCGCATCCTGATGATAAGAATGCCCCTAAGCCACAGTTCGCTACTTTGATGAAGGGACAGTCTATTGAGACAATCACTTTGGAAGAGGCCCTGAAATTGTTTGATTTACCTCGTAAGATTGGAGAATATGAGGGTAAGGAGATGGTTGCTGCTGTTGGTCGCTTTGGACCGTTTATTCGTCATGACGGAAAGTTCGTCTCTATTCCTAAAGATTTGAATCCGTTGACAATTACTGCGGAAGAAGCCATCAATTTGATAGAGGCTAAGAAATTGAAAGATGAGCAACGCTTTATAAAGAAGTTTGATGAAGAACCTGATTTGGAAATTTTAAATGGTCGTTTTGGCCCTTATATAACATTCCAGAAGAAGAATTATAGAATTCCGAAGACAATAGAGAAGCCGGAAGAGTTGAGTTTAGAGGATTGCCGTAAGATTATCGCTGAAGCAGCGGAAAAGCCGGCTACAGCGCGAAAGCGTACGACTCGAAAGAAGGCTTGATGAATTAAGATTGTCAATGTAAATAAATAGAAGAAGCCCAATCAATGTTATTAAGTTGATTGGGCTTCTTATTATCATTCCTTAGAAAAGAAAATAAAAAAGTGGGGCGTCACTATATTGAAGTGCCCCCTAAAAGTTGGACGTTAAATTAATGATTCTTCAACTCTCTATAGTAGTGGGCTCGGTATTGTGCCGGGCTCATTCCTTTTAATCTAAGCTTTATCCTTTTTGTGTTATACCAAACAATATATTTCTTTAGTTCAGCCTCAAATCTGTCAAGGCTTTCAAAGTGGTTTACATACAATAATTCATTCTTCATCAGTCCGAAGAAATTCTCCATCATAGCGTTGTCCAGACAGTTGCCTTTACGAGACATGCTTTGTATAACCCCATTATTCTTCAACATCTTTTGATATTGTGTATGCTGATAATGCCAACCCTGATCTGAGTGCAGCAACAGCCCATCAAGGTTCTTATACTTTTTAAATGCCTTTTTAAGCATATCAGTAACCATTCCCAGGTTAGGACTTCGTGAGAGTGTATATGCTATTATCTCCCCATTGTACATGTCTAGTATTGGAGATATATACAGTTTCTCATCATTTATGCATATCTGTGATACATCCGTAGCCCATTTCCGGTTTGGCCTTTCTGCTGAGAAGTTCCTGTTAATGGTATTAGGTGCAACCTTTCCTGTCTGACCTTTATGGGAGTGATAGTGACGTTTTTTCTGTTTAGCTTTCAATCCCATCTGAGACATCAATTTCTGCACAGTCTTATGATTGATATTGTAGCCTTCGTTGCGTAAAGACAAACAAATCCTTCTATATCCATAACGACCTTTGTTGTCGTCATATATTGCTTTAATTCGTATTCTTGTATCATCATATCCATCATTGTTCTTCAAACGTGACAGATGGTAATAGAATACAGAGCGAGCCATATTTACCATTTTGAGAATACTCTCAAGAGCAAATCCTTCCTGCCTTAGTTCTTCGATGGCCTGTGCCCAATCCCTTGTAGTCGGGCATTCCTTTCCTTTACTAAGGCTCTCACTTTTTTTAGCAATGCTACCTCCAGTCGCGGTTCCTCGTTTTCTTTTCTGAGTCTTTCCGGTTCACTCTGTGGCTTGATATTTTTTTTCGGTCTTCCCATATGTGGCGGTCTGCCACGCTTTTTACTTTTACTTAGTGCATCAACGCCCTCAGTTCGCATGACTTTTAACCATACACCTATTCTTTGAGGACTTGCACCATACTTTAGCGAGGCCTCGTGCAAAGTAAGATGATTTTCTTCAATATCAAGAACAATATCGCGTTTTAATGCATAGTCGGCCTTGATATGAGGACGTTTTTGCAATCCTGATATACCTTCTTTCTGATAGCGTGACCATAAAACCTTCAGTCGTGCTTCATTTATTCCATAGTTCTTATGGATATGACTAAAGGATATGCCATCTTCCAACATCTGCATATAAGACAGCAAGTCATCTAATGATTTTTGTTTTCTTTTTTCTGTTGACATAATAAAACCCCGAAAGTTTTTTGTCTAACTTTCGGGGTTCATATCAATATCACGCCCCACTTAAAGATGTGTCTATAATTATATATTACATTCGTTCTGGAACTTCAATACCTAGTAAATCCATACCAGACTTCACTATTTTTGCGACATTTGCAGACAAGATTAAACGGAAGTTTTTCAATTCAGCGTTTTCTTCGCGAAGGATAGAGTAATCGTGATAGAATTGGTTATATTCTTTTACTAAGTCATATACATAATTAGCGATGCAAGCCGGACTGTATAATTTTCCTGCTTCTTTTACCACTCCGGCGTAATCAGCAATCATTTGGATTAAATTCTCCTCTTTCTCTGAGATCGCAAAATTTAACGGTAAATGTTCAGGTAGAGAGATGCCTTGTTCCGCCGCCTTGCGTAAGACAGAACGTATACGTGCATAAGTATACTGAATGAAAGGCCCTGTGTTGCCATTGAAGTCAATGGATTCTTTGGGGTTGAATGTCATATTCTTGCGGGGATCTACCTTCAGGATGAAATACTTCAGAGATCCCAATCCAACGATACGGGCGATCTCATTGATCTCCTCTGGAGTCATTTCATCGACCTTACCTAGCTCTTGAGAAATCTCGCGTGCGGTATTGATCATTTCAGCCATCAAATCATCTGCGTCAACAACAGTACCTTCTCGGCTTTTCATTTTTCCCTCAGGAAGTTCAACCATGCCATAAGAGAAGTGAACCAATCCCTTTCCAAATTCAAAACCTAATTTGTCCAAAAGGATAGATAAAACTTGGAAGTGGTAATTTTGCTCGTTACCGACAACATAAATCATTTTATTGATAGGGAAGTCATCAAATCGTAATTTAGCAGTACCAATATCTTGTGTCATATAGACAGAAGTACCATCCGCACGAAGCAATAATTTTTCATCCAATCCCTCTTTGGTTAGGTCTGCCCATACAGAGCCATCCTCACGGCGATAGAAGATGCCTTTTTCCAATCCCTCCATCACCTTCTTTTTACCTTCCAGATAGGTTTGTGACTCGTAGTAGATCTTGTCAAAGTCTACGCCCATCATTTTGTAAGTCTCATCGAAGCCAGCATATACCCAGTCATTCATCATTTTCCAAAGAGCACGAACCTCTGTATCGCCAGCTTCCCATTTGCGCAACATTTCACGAGCTTCCGCCATCAAAGTGGATTGAGCTTCCGCTTCTTCTTTGCTAAGACCTTTAGCTTCTAGCTCTTTTGTCTCTTCCTTGAGCTTATTGCTGAATAGCACATAAAAATCACCAATTAGATGATCGCCTTTTTTACCTGTTGATTCAGGAGTTGCTCCATTGCCCCATTTTTGCCAAGCCAACATTGATTTGCAAATATGGATACCGCGGTCATTGACAATATTTGTTTTAACCACCTTATTGCCATTTGCTTTCATGATTTTGGACAGGCTATATCCTAATAAATTGTTACGAACATGTCCCAAGTGAAGAGGCTTATTGGTGTTGGGAGATGAATATTCGATCATGATTAACGGTGATTGCTCTGTCTCGGGGATAATACCGTAAGAAGGCTGTTCGTTGATCGTGTTCAATAGGTCGATCCAGCAAGAGCAAGCGATTGTCAGGTTAAGAAATCCTTTGATTACATTAAATTCAGCTATTGCCGGTTCGTTTTTCAATAGATACTCTCCTATTTCTTGAGCTGTTTGCTCTGGAGCTTTTTTAGACATGCGAAGAAATGGGAAAACTACGAGGGTAAGATGCCCCTTGAATTCTTTTTTCGTTTTTTGTAGCTGTACTTGGTTTGCGGTGATATCCGTACCATACAGCTCTTTAATGCCGGCTATGATAGCCTCGGTAATCTGTTGTTCGATAACCATATTCGTTAAAAATAATTCGGATTTTACTTATTTGCAAAGGTAAATAAAAAAAGGACACAATTTTAAATTGCGTCCTTTTCTATCAAGTAATAATAAGTTCTTATTGGATTTGTTCGTTTAATTCAGCTCCAGCTTTGAATTTAACAGCCTTTTTAGCTGCAATTTCAATAGTCTCTTTAGTCTTAGGATTAATACCTAGACGAGCCGCTTTTTCTGCGACAGAGAATGATCCGAATCCAAGAAGAGAGACTTTACCTCCAGCTTTTAGCTCGCTAGAAATAGTGTCAATAAAAGCATCAACCGCTAGTTTTGCGTCCGCTTTGCTAAGACCAGCCTTTTCTGAGACCGCATTAATAAAATCAGATTTGTTCATGATGGTTTGATTATTAATATATTAAATAAATTTTACAACCGCTAATCGCTTCAAAAGTACTTTTATTTTGAAATACCACAAAAGAAAAATATGCTTTTTTGTCGATTTAGTTATGTTTTAGTATTATTATGGACAAAAACGGATAAAATATATATACCTTTGTCACTTAATTAACGTAATATATGATGAATCAAACAAATTCAGGATTCTTAGAAAGTATTCCGCCAGTAACGAAAAATCTTATCATTATAAACTTTTTGTTTTGGGTGGCTAGTCTTGCATTACCCAAGATAGGTATAGACTTGGTCGATTTGTTAGGCCTTCATTTTCCTGGGGCTACAGATTTTAAGGCATACCAAATAGTCTCTTATATGTTTATGCATGATACGCATTCTTTTGCTCATGTCTTTTTCAATATGTTTGCGGTCTATATGTTTGGTCGTGTGTTAGAAAATGTATGGGGAGGTAAGCGTTTCTTGATTTTCTATTTTGTGACAGGCTTAGGTGCCGGTTTAGTTCAAGAGTTAGTTTGGTTTTTTGACTTGAGAGATGTCCTTTTTGCTTCTCAAGATTTGATAAATTTAAATGGTACTCAAGTTTTGAGCAAAGATGCTTTCTTTAATTTGTTCGTAACGATAGGGGCGTCGGGCTCCGTCTTCGGAATCTTGCTGGCTTTTGCTATGTTATTTCCGAATGTGCCGTTATATTTGATGTTTATACCGATACCTATTAAAGCGAAATATTTTGTGATCTTTTATGGATTGGCGGAATTGTTTATGGGTGTCTCAAGTTTTGGAGGTGATACAGTAGCGCATTTCGCTCATTTAGGAGGTATGTTGTTTGGCTATTTTTTGATTGTTTATTGGAAGAAGAAAGATGCTAGCAATGGACGGTATTTTTACTAATTTGAAGCGCTCGTATGCTTCTGCTACTATATTGCAAAAGCTGATATATATTAATGTTGCTCTTTTTTTATTGCTTCGTTTGTTGGGCGTGTTTTTGATGTTGTTTGACTTGTATGACATGCCCTGCTTGCTTTATTTGCAGTTGCCATCATCATTAAACTTATTATTGTATCGTCCGTGGACATTGTTGACTTATATGTTCACTCATTTTGATTTCATGCATATCCTATTCAATATGCTCTGGTTATATTGGTTTGGAAGATTGTTCTTGAATTTCTTTAATGAGCGTCAGTTAGGTGGATTGTACTTATTAGGAGGAGTTGCCGGGGCATTGCTGTTTATATTTTCATATAATATTTTCCCCTATTTTAATGATAAAGTGCCTTCTAGCTATTTGATGGGCGCTTCCGCTTCTGTGATGGCAATTGTATTTGCTATTTCGTTTTATCGAAAAGACTTAGAGATAGATTTATTATTGATTGGGCGTGTAAAACTGATCTATTTGGCTCTGTTTACATTGTTCTTGGATTTGATATCAATGACTTCTGAAAATGCGGGAGGACATATTGCGCATATAGGTGGAGCTCTGTTTGGTATATGGTTCGCTACTCGTATGCGTCAAGGTAAAGATTTGACAAGGCCTATCAATCGTTTGATTGATGGACTTGTGAATTTAGGGAAAAGGAAGCCTAAAATGCGTGTGACTTATAAGCGGAATGAGACCGATTATGAGTATAACGCACGTAAGAATCAGGAAATGGCAGAATTGGATGCTATCTTAGATAAGTTAAAACGATCGGGGTATGAGAGCTTATCTGCTGAAGAGAAGAAGCGCCTTTTTTCAATAAGTAAGGATAATAGCAAAAAGGATGTATGAAGATTTTGAGGATTTTTCTTCAGCTCTTATTCGTTATAGCGAATGTGGCGGCTGTGTTATTATTAATAATTTCAGCTTATTCAGATAGAGTGTCACCTCATACCTGTTTAATCTTTTCTTATTTGGGATTGGTGTTTCCCATTATATGTGCGGTTAATCTTTGTTTTATTATTTATTGGTTGTTTTTATGGGAATGGAGGTATATCTTGATCGGATTATGTTCTATTCTATTATGTTGGAGGCCTGTATGTCGCTATTTTCCATTTCATTCCCGCAAGGAGCTTCCTAAGGAAAATATCTTGAAGGTTTTAACATACAATGTGATGGCTTTTGGATATAAGGATCATACGAAAAGTGCTCCTAATCAGATTCTTCAGTATATAGCCGATTCGGGTGCGGATATTGTTTGTTTACAAGAATATGCGGTTGGCAAATCTAGTGATAGACTTACTTCTGCTAAAATATATAAGGCGTTGAAAATGTATCCATATCATTCGGTGTTTTTTCAAAATTCCACCAAATATCAACGATTTGGAATCGCTGTTTTTTCCAAATATCCGATATCAAAATCAAGAAGAGTGAAATATGATTCAGATTATAATGGATCTTCTATTCATGAATTGAAGGTGAGAGGTAAAAAATTGACCTTGATAAATAATCATTTGGAATCATTTAAGTTGACGATGGAAGATCGTACGCGTTATTCTTCTTTAATAAAAAGTTTTACTCCTGATGGATTGGATGATCTAAGAGGTGCGTTTGAACAAAAGTTGGGACCTGCATTTAAAATACGGGCTAAACAAGCAGAAGTTGTGGCGCAAGAGATTAGTCGTGCAGATGGAGATTATATTTTGGTTTGTGGAGATTTTAACGATACGCCTATCTCTTATGCGCATCGGACAATACAAGGAAAATTAATAGATGCCTTTGTGGAGTCTGGAAGGGGAATGGGCATTACCTATAATCAAAATTGTTTTTGGTTTCGTATCGATAATATCCTTCATTCCCCAAACATGGTTTCATTTAATTGTTCTGTTGATAAAGTCTCTTATTCAGATCATTATCCTTTATGGTGCTATTTGAAGCTGAAATAATTAAGTTATTCAGCTTCGATTTCTTCTGCGGCACTATAAATATCGGCGAATAGATTTTCGATAAAGAAATAAGTCGCGTCACAAAATAGCTTAGGATCCTTCACTAAAGAGACCGTATTGCTTTTTCCATTGTTCGCTATGATCTCTTCTGCTTTATAAGTCTTGTATTTTTTATCGTTAAGCGGGTCGTATTGATATACGATATCAAAAGCCTCCACGCTGTATTTGTTGTTGAAACAGCTGATGCGCATCTTATATTTGACGATAGTTTTGTCCTTTTCGTTTAAAAGGAGTTCAACTTTAGAGCTTATGAATATGGTCCCTTTACTCTTGTTGGAATTGACATTAGATAAAAATACATCTTTGCCATAGTTTTTTTTTGCCCATGCGTTGATGGCGTTAAATATTTCTCCTTTTGTTGTGTTATCTATTTCTTCCTCGTCTGTATAACAGATTTTTCCATCTTGCATGGGAGCACATTCATCCACTTGTCCTTTATGTCCCTGCGCAAAGGATAGTGCAGGGAATAAAATGATGCATATTAATAAAAAAACTCTTTTCATAAGTTGTGATTATAGATTGTTATTTAATCCAGACATTTGTAATCTCGCCAATTAATAAAACACGTTCACCTTCTGCTGTCTCTCCTTGTTTTATGCATTCGAAAACAATCCACGGTTGCTCTTTTGATTCTTCAGGTTTAGAGAAAGATAATTTATAAGAACCATTGTTACTTATTGATTGATAAACCGGGCTGTTTTTAGAGATGGAGATGGTGCTAATAGATTTGCCTAGCATATTACCGATACCTTTCCAATGAACATCTGTTTCAGAAAGATTCATGTTCTCTATTTTGAGGGAGTTGTCTGGTAACATTTGCAAGATCGTGTTAGGAACCTTATCAGCCTGAAAAGAGACGAACCCTTCCATAGGTGCGGTTTGAGCGATAGGGGTAGGCTCTGTTTGTTGTTTAACTCCGGATTCGTTATTTGCATTGGCAGATATTGTGGATTCTGTCTTTTGTTGCGGTGTGACGCCTAAAGCTTGAGTGGCGCTATCGAATGTCTCTTTTGCGAAATCGATAGTCGCTTTACGGAATTTTCCACTGATTCGATTCAGCTTTGTTTTGCTTTTATTTAAAGCATACTCATCAACGATCCATTCTTCCGCGTCATATTTTTCAGGATCTTTTTGATAAGCGACATCATATTCATATCGGATACCGGTCAGTTTTAGCGTGCATTTATGGTCTTCGCAAATGATTATAATGCGGTATTTCATTAAACTTCTGTCTAAAGATAATACCGTACTGGAGAAGATCAGGTAGTCTTCGCCAACGATGGCCAGTTCACCCTTGTTTTCATTTTTGTAAACTATCCGGCTTTTTTCAGTGTTATATCGTTCTTTTCCCCATGCCGAGATCTGTTGAAAAATTTGAGCTTGATTAAAAGAAGGAGCATTGATTTCTCTTGAGAAAACGACTTTCCCATCTTCTAAATGAACGGCGTTTGCCAAATACTGTTTATCCTCTTGCGCAAAAAGCAAGGAGGGGATAAGTAGCAGAGCTAATAATAATTGTTTCATGGTATATTTCTCGTGTTATTTTACCCCCAAAGATATAAAAATGCATTTGATATTAGCTATTAGCGTGACAAATAAATATACTAATTACCCTTGTTCAAAGAAAAAAAGTCTATATTTGCACCCTGTGAAAAAACGGATATAAAATAATGTAATAACATAAACCTAAAATTCAGATGCAAAACAAAGGATTTGTAAAGGTCTTTGCTGTGTTACTTACGCTTGTTTGCTTGTTTTATTTGTCGTTTTCATTTGTGACACGACATTATAACAGCAAGGCGGCTGAGTATGCGGGTGGAGATCCTACGAAAGAGAGTGCTTATTTAGACTCCCTATCTACTCAGAAGGTATGGTTGGGCTATACGCTTAAGCAGTGCCGTGAAATGGAAATTAGTTTAGGCCTTGACTTGAAGGGCGGTATGAACGTCGTTCTTGAGTTGAATGTCGCTGATGTAATTCGCTCATTATCCAACAAAAATCAAGACGAGAACTTTAACAAGGCGTTGGATTTGGCTTATGCGCATCAAGCTACAAGTCAGAAGGACTTTATTGATCTTTTCGCAGAGGAGTATAAGAAGTTGGATAGTGGCGCTCGTCTTTCCGCTATTTTTAGTACATTCGAGTTAAAGGATAAGATCACTCCGCAGAGCTCTGACGCAGAAGTCGTTTCTGTGTTGAAGAAAGAGTTGCAGAGTGCTATTGATAACTCATTCAACGTACTTCGTACTCGTATCGACCGCTTTGGTGTGGTTTCTCCTAACATTCAACGTTTGGAAACGGCTGGTCGTATATTAGTTGAGTTGCCGGGTGTAAAAGAGCCGGAGCGTGTGCGTAAATTGTTACAAGGTAGCGCTAACCTTGAGTTTTGGGAAACTTATCAATTGCCGGAGATTTATCAACAGTTAGTGGCTGCTGACAATGTATTAGCTTCTGTGTTAAGTCAAAATGCGACAGCCGATTCTGTGGCTCAAGATACAGCTAAAGTAGCTGACGAGCAAAAAGGAAACGAGAGTGAGGCTGACGCTTTGTTGAACCAGATCGGCAAGGACAAGAAAGATGCAAAAGAAAATCAAAGCATGGAGGAGTTCGCTAAGGCTCACCCATTGTTCGCTTTATTGCAAATCAGTCAATATAATGGTCAATTAGCACCTGGATCAACGGTTGGTATCGCTCAAGCGAAGGATATCGAGAAGATCAATGAGTATTTGAACATGAAGCAGGTGAAAGAGGTATTGCCTCGTAACTTGGCTTTGAAATGGGGTGTTAAGGCTATTGATGATAAAGAGCAGTTCTTTGAGCTATATGCATTGAAAGTAACCAATCGTGATGGTAGCCCGGCCTTGGGTGGTGATGTCGTAACAGATGCGAATGCGGACTTTATGCAACAAGCTGGTCGTTCTGAGCAGATGGTTAACATGGTGATGAACGCGGAAGGCTCTAAAGCATGGGCTCGTTTGACTAAAGATAATATCGGTCGTCAGATCGCCATCGTTTTGGATGATATGGTTTATTCAGCTCCTAACGTAAATGATGAGATTACTGGTGGACGCTCTCAGATAACAGGTCACTTTACTCCTGAGGAGGCAAAAGACTTGGCGAATGTGTTGAAGTCTGGTAAAATGGCCGCTTCTGTACATATTGTGCAGGAAGATGTTGTTGGTCCGTCTTTGGGACAAGAAGCCATTAACGCAGGTGTTGTATCTTTTATCTTGGCATTGGTGTTGTTAATGGCTTATATGTGCGCTTTCTATGGTATTATCCCTGGATTGATCGCAGATGGCGCATTGGTGTTGAACATCTTCTTTACGATGGGTATCCTTTCATCTTTCCAAGCAGTTCTTACATTGCCTGGTATCGCTGGTATGGTGTTGACTTTAGGTATGGCCGTTGATGCCAACGTGTTGATTTATGAGCGTACAAAAGAGGAGTTGCGTGCCGGTAAATCTTTAGGCAAAGCAATTTCTGATGGTTACAGCAATGCTTTCTCCGCAATTTTCGACTCTAACTTAACATCAATTATTACAGGTATCGTATTGTTCTATTTCGGAACAGGACCTATTCGCGGTTTTGCTACGACAATGATTATTGGTTTGTTCGCTTCATTCTTGACAGCCGTATTCTTGACTCGTATCGTTTATGAGGGATTATTGGCGAAGGATAAGTTGAAGAACGTAACCTTTACGACATCTTTGACAAAAGACTTGTTGACAAATCCGAAGATTAATTTCTTAGGCGCTCGTAAGGTTGGTTATTTGATTCCGGCCGCAATTATCGTTTTAGGTATTGTTTCATTTATGACAATCGGTTTGAATAATGGCATTGACTTCACCGGTGGACGTAACTATGTGGTTCGTTTTGATCATGAGGTGAAAACTGATGAGGTTCGTAAGATGTTGGATGCTCAATTAGATGGTTCTGTTAGCGTAATTCAGATCGGTACAGCAGATCAGGTTCGTGTTTCTACTAACTATAAGATTCAGGAGAATGATCCTTCGATTGATCAAGAGATTGAGACGAAGCTGTTTGAGGGCGTAAAACCGTTACTTCCAGAAGGAACAACATTGGATAAGTTTACGACAGATTATATTCAGAGTTCACAGAAAGTGGGACCGAGTATGGCAGATGATATTAAGAACAGCGCTATTTTGGCGGTTATCTTCGCCATGATCTGTATGGCTGCTTACATTTTGCTTCGTTTCCGTGATGTCTCTTTCTCTGTTGGAGCTTTTGCTTCTGTCGCTACGACAACATTGTGTATCATTTCATTCTATACTTTGTTATGGAAGATTCTTCCCTTCTCAATGGAGGTAGATCAGACATTCATCGCCGCTATTTTGACGATTATTGGTTATTCTATTAATGATACAGTGGTTGTATTCGACCGTATTAGAGAGACAATCCAGTTGTATCCGAAGCGTGATCGTTATCAGGTGATCAACGATGCATTGAATTCAACATTGTGTCGTACATTCAATACATCATTGACAACATTGGTTGTTGTGTTGTGTATATTCATATTAGGAGGTAGTACAATTCGAAGTTTTACGTTCGCAATTTTGTTAGGTATCATTATTGGTACTTATTCAACATTGTTCGTAGCTACTCCTATCGCTTATGAGTTGCAGAAGAAGAAAATTAATAAAAAAGCTGCGGCTGAGCATGAGGGAAAATAAGAGTAAGTCTGTATATTGAAAATAAGAAAAGGGATTGACGCAACAGCGCGCCAATCCTTTTTTTATTGGCATTTGTAAGGGGTGAATAAAGAGGGCGAATTCAATAAAAGAGCGCTGCTCTAGTGAATAATATATCAGTTGTCGTTGGAATAACTATTCACTACTACTAGTGCTTAGTTATTCACTTATCATTGGAATAACTATTTACTTAATAATCTGATAATCAGGAAAATAAAAATCAACTCAAAATTGTGTTAAATTCGTGGAGTTGATGGGGTAGAATGTGTTTGAAAAAGCGGTTTAGCACCTATGTTTTTTTGCAAAAAGACGCCCGAGGCATATATGCTCGGACGTCTTTTTTTGTATATAAAGATTGTTTATTTCTTTGTTACGACAACACGATGTGTGGGGGCTAAATGCTCATTGCGATATTCTATGCTTTTAACTACTTGAGTCGCTAATTCTTGGAAAGCCTTTCCCGTGATAGAATCAGGATTTAAAGCGACAGGTTTACCGTGATCACCACCCTCACAGATGCTTTGGACGATAGGTATCTGTCCTAATAAGGGAATATTTAGCTCTTCTGCCAAGCGTTTACATCCCTCTTTGCCGAAGAGATAATATTTATTTTCCGGCAATTCAGCAGGGGTAAACCAAGCCATATTCTCAACCAGTCCTAATACTGGTACATTCACTTTCTCGCCCATAAACATACTGATACCTTTGCGAGCGTCCGCTAGAGCCACTTCTTGAGGGGTGCTGACAACAACTGCTCCCGTGATGGCTAACGTTTGAACCATTGTTAAATGAATATCACTTGTCCCGGGAGGAAGGTCAATTAAGAAGTAGTCCAATTCGCCCCAATTCGCGTCGCCAATCAATTGTTTAAGCGCATTACTAGCCATAGCCCCACGCCATAAAACAGCATCTTCCTTGTTGACAAAAAAGCCGATAGAAAGCATTTTGACACCATAATTTTCGGCAGGCTCAATAAGCTCTCTGCCATTCACTTCCGTCATGTAAGGACGAGCTTCTTCCAAATCGAACATTTTCGGTTGGGATGGGCCGAAGATATCTGCGTCCAACAGGCCTACCTTATAACCTTGCAGGGCTAAAGCGACGGCTAGGTTGGCTGCTACGGTACTTTTTCCTACGCCACCTTTTCCAGATGACACAGCGATAATATTTTTTACGTCCGGGAGTAACTTATCCGGTTCAGGTCGTGCCAGCTGTCGAGCCTTGACCGTGATATTACCCTTAATGTTCACCTCCGGGCTGACATATGTCAAGATCGCAGTCTCTGCTGCTTTTACCACAGAGCGGATAAAAGGATCATTTGGTTTCTCAAAAAGAAGAGAGAAAGTTACATTCATACCGTCAATGCGGATGTTGTCTTCGACGAGTCCCATAGAAACAATGTCTTTGCCCGTGCCCGGGTAGCGTACGTTTTTCAGGGCTTCGAGAATTAAATTCGGATAGATTGTCATATCTTTTATTTTTTAGGTCGTTATTTACCAGAAGCTAAAGCGCTTCGCTTGCTTCTATTGAAACTGCGGTAAGGGTCGAATTCGATTTCCACGTCTGGTTCTATCAGTTGTTCCCGTTCTTCGCAGATAAATTTGATATATTTGATATCTAATCCTCTATCAAGCCATTGTTGCTCATAAAAAGTTTTGATAGATAATATGTTATCTGTTAGGTCAGAGTGATAAAGATCATTTGTGCTAAATAGTACAGGATAGTGATTGGCCTTTACCATTTCGCAAGTGTAGGTGTACATGAAATTACTATCGGTCTTCAAGTGGATAATGCCATCACCCGATAAGATTTCTCGATACATTTTCATGAAGCGTGTTCCGGTGAGTCGTTTATTGACCTTTTTCATTTGTGGATCAGGAAATGTAATCCAAATCTCAGCTACTTCTCCAGGAGCAAAAAAGCGAGATATAAGTTCGATGCTTGTTCTTAAGAACGCAACGTTTTTCATTCCCTCTTCAAATGACTCTTTGGCACCAGTCCACATGCGTGCACCTTTAATATCCACACCGATAAAGTTTTTGTTTGGAAATAATTTTCCTAAACCAACAGTGTATTCGCCTTTACCGCAACCCAATTCAAGGACAATAGGATTGTCATTCTTAAAAAAACGTTCATGCCAATGTCCTTGCATGTCAAATCCTTTTTCTTGTAAGGTCGCAAAAGGATATTGAAATACGTGCGGGTAGCCCGCCATATCATCAAATTTTGCTAATTTATTCTTTCCCATAACGCGAAGATAATATAAAAAGAAGTTTCTTTAGCCTTTCTCCGAGAAATGGAAAAGGAGGAATAGTTGCATTATTCGTTTGAAAAAGCTCTCTTTAGGAGATAGAGAGAAAAAAGGATTGTTTATAACTTATTGTGTCGTTTGAAAAGTAGCGATAAGCTTGTTGATAACTATGTTCAAAAGTAGAATAGTTGTTGATAACTGTGTTTATTTAGAGAAATCTTAAAAAGGAATCGACAAAAGAGATCGGTATGTCGGATTGTGATATTCACAGAAAGTAAAAGAAAAAAAGAGAGACACTTAAAAAGTATCTCTCTTAAGCTCTTCTTCTTGGACTTGAACCAAGGACCCTCTGATTAACAGTCAGAT
>CAUWMZ010000058.1:0-35735 GCA_963560035.1 uncultured Parabacteroides sp. | reverse complement strand
AACTTCAGACATAACTTTTTCAATTTAGATTAATAAATACGAATATACTTTTTAATTTTGCAGTGCAAAGAAAAGAATTTTTTATGTTACAAAACAAATTTAATCAGCTAAAAATGCGGAAAATTGCACATTTTTTCTTTTCTTGTGCACCTAAACATCTAAAAATATGAAAAACATAGCGATTTTTGCATCCGGAACGGGAACGAACGCTGAAAATATAGCTCGATATTTTGCTAACAGTGAAATTGTTAATGTCGCTGTTATATTATCCAACAATAAAAATGCGGGAGTTCTTGAGCGTGCACAGAAATTAGGAATTCCATCTTTTGTCTTTTCTAAAGATGATTTTTCTGATGGAACGCCTATTATTAAGAGACTCAACGACTTTAATGTCCAGCTTATTGCCTTGGCTGGCTTTATGAGTAAAATATCCGACACGATCCTGCAAGCGTTTCCTCAACGAATCATCAACATCCATCCTGCGCTGCTCCCTAAGTTCGGGGGTAAAGGCATGTATGGGGATCATGTGCATGAAGCGGTTGTCAAAGCGGGTGAACGGGAATCTGGTATCACGATTCACTACGTCAATGAGCACTACGACGAGGGAGCTATCATTTTTCAAGCGGCTTGTCCGCTCTCTCCTTCTGATTCTCCTAAAGAGGTCGCGGCAAAAGTACACGCTTTGGAATATAAGCACTACCCTTTTGTGATCGAAAACTTACTCCAAACGCTGTAATCGGGCGTATAGCTATATCCTCATCGAAAAACGATGATTTTCAAATTAATCCACTCCTTGCGATAAGCATTTATAATATGAGCGAACGAAGTGAGCGTTACTCTTAGGGGAGCTTTGGTAATACAAATCATTTTATGTAAGTTCGCGTTCCTTAATATATAAGAACGAATATGGAACATCCATTGAATATCTACAACACGCTTACTCGAAGAAAAGAGCTTTTCGTGCCGTTACATGCTCCTCATGTCGGCATGTACGTTTGCGGTCCTACTGTCTATGGGGATCCACATTTGGGACACGCACGTCCCGCCATCACATTTGACCTATTGTTCCGATATTTAAAACATCTTGGCTACAAGGTACGCTATGTACGTAACATCACGGATGTCGGACACCTTGAGCATGATGCGGACGATGGGGAAGACAAGATCGCAAAAAAAGCTCGCTTGGAACAACTTGAGCCTATGGAAGTGGCTCAATATTATACCAATAGATATCACGATGCGATGGATGAACTGAATGTGCTTCCTCCAAGCATCGAGCCGCACGCAAGCGGACATATCATTGAACAAGAGCAATTAGTGCAACAAATTTTAGACAATGGTTATGCTTATGTTAGCCAAGGTTCTGTCTATTTTGATGTGGCTAAATATAACAAAGACCATCATTATGGTAAACTTTCCGGACGTAATTTGGAGGATGTGCTCAACACTTCTCGTGAATTGGACGGACAGGACGAAAAACGAAACCCGATAGATTTCGCATTATGGAAGAAAGCACAACCCGAGCATATCATGAGATGGCCCTCTCCATGGAGCGACGGTTTCCCCGGATGGCATTGCGAGTGTACAGCCATGGGACGCAAGTATCTGGGCGCTCACTTTGATATTCATGGTGGTGGCATGGATCTTATCTTCCCGCATCATGAATGCGAGATAGCGCAGGCGGTAGCGAGTCAAGGAGATGATATGGTTCATTATTGGATGCACAACAACATGCTTACAGTGGATGGAAAGAAAATGGGTAAAAGTTATGGCAACTTTATCACGTTAGAGGAGTTGTTCAGCGGCACTCATCCACTATTAGAGCAAGCCTATAGCCCTATGACAATCCGATTCTTTACGTTACAGGCTCACTATCGCAGCACGGTCGATTTTAGCAATGAGGCGTTAAAAGCGGCAGAGAAAGGTCTGGCAAGATTGATGGATGCGATTCATGGATTAGAGAAGATCACTCCTAGCGCATCTTCTTCGGTCGATGTTCATGCTATTCGCACCAAATGTTACGAGGCTATGAACGATGACTTGAACTCTCCGATTGTTATCGCACATCTTTTCGATGGAGCCAAGATGATCAATAATATCTTAATGGGTAATGATTCGATCAACGCTGCCGACCTAGAAGAGTTGAAAGAGACTTTCCGTATCTTCTGCTTCGATATCCTTGGTTTAAAAAAGAACGACAACGGCTCAAACAAAGAGCGTGAGGCTGCTTTTGGAAAAGTTGTTGATATGCTGTTAGAACAACGAGCTAAGGCGAAAGCGAACAAAGATTGGGCCACCAGCGATCAAATCCGCAATGAACTGACAGCTCTTGGATTCGAAATTAAAGATGGTAAAGAGGGCAGTGAATGGAAATTGAATAAATAAAGAAATTCTCCAATATAAATAAAGGCGATACGTTATTCAAACGTATCGCCTTTTTCTTTTATGCCAAATTTAAACGCTTTTTTGCAACTGACTATCGAACATCACAAACACTTTATTGAATACCACAGATTATTACGGGCAACCACTCCCGGCATCTGACAAATATTTACTATATTTACCCCCAAAAAGCAAAAAGCCGCGACAACATAACGCGAGAAATAACAGCACTGTATGATACCTAAAGAAAAGAAAGACGATCCCATCGAAGAAAAGAACGACAATATAGAGGGAAATATAAACAACAATGACACTCCGGACGAGGAAACGGAAGCGAAAAATCATTCCGAATATAAAGTGCCTGAAAAGGGGGACACCCGAATCACTTATCATCTGTCCGGTATGTATCAACATTGGTTTCTCGATTATGCCTCTTATGTTATCCTCGAAAGGGCCGTCCCGCATATCAACGATGGATTGAAACCGGTACAACGACGCATCTTGCACTCCATGCGCCGACTGGATGACGGACGATATAACAAAGTCGCAAACATTGTGGGACATACGATGCAATTCCATCCTCATGGCGATGCCTCTATTGGAGACGCGCTTGTTCAATTAGGACAAAAAGATCTATTGGTGGACTGCCAAGGTAACTGGGGCAATATATTAACCGGTGATGGCGCTGCCGCTCCCCGTTATATCGAGGCCAGACTTTCCAAATTCGCCCTAGAGACTGTCTTCAATCCAAAGACAACGCTTTGGCAGCTCTCTTATGATGGACGAAACAAAGAGCCGGTCACTCTTCCGGTGAAGTTCCCGCTATTACTTGCGCAAGGGGTGGAAGGTATCGCTGTCGGATTATCTTCAAAAATCCTTCCGCACAATTTCAACGAATTATTGGATGCCTCTATCGCTTATTTGAAAGGGAAACCTTTCGCGCTTTATCCCGATTTTCAAACAGGCGGATCGATTGATGTATCTAAATATAATGATGGAGAACGAGGCGGATCGGTAAAGGTGCGCGCCAAAATAGGGAAATTAGACAACAAGACTTTGGTCATCTCTGAGATTCCTTATGGCAAAACGACATCCGGTGTAATCGAATCGATCTTAAAGGCTAATGATAAGGGAAAGATCAAGATAAAAAAGGTCGATGATAACACAGCCAAAGAGGTGGAGATCTTAGTGCATTTGGCTCCCGGTGTCTCTTCCGACAAGACAATCGACGCGCTGTACGCCTTTACTGATTGTGAGATCAGTATCTCGCCAAACTGTTGTGTGATTAAAGATGACAAGCCTCACTTCTTGACAGTCAGCGAGGTCTTGCGCCACTCCACCAACCGCACGCTTGAACTGCTGAGAGAAGAATTGCGCATACAGAAACAAGAGCTAGAAGAGGCTCTTTTCTTTGCCTCTTTGGAAAAGATATTTATCGAGGAGCGTATCTATAAAGATTCAGAGTTCGAGAATGCGCATGATATGGAAGAGGCTGTCACGCATATCGCCAAACGACTTGAGCCTTTCAAGCCGAGACTCATCCGAGAGATCACAAAAGAGGATATCCTAAGACTTATGGAGATCAAGATGGGACGTATCCTCAAATTCAACTCAGAGAAAAGTGAAGAGTTCATCGCGCAGACGACAGAGCAAATAGAGCAAACAAACAATAAATTGGAGCATATCGTGGATTACACGATCGAATGGTTCAATCTGTTGAAAGAGAAATATGGCAAACAATATCCTCGACATACTGTCATTCGCAGCTTCGATACGATTGAGGCGAGCAAGGTGGCGGAAGCTAACGAAAAGCTCTACATCAACCGTCAAGATGGATTCATCGGTATGGGATTGAAAAAAGATGAATTTGTATGCAACTGCTCCGACATTGACGACATTATCATTTTCTATCGAAACGGCATCTATAAGATCGTAAAAGTAGCGGACAAGATTTTCGTCGGCAAGGATATATTATATGTAAATGTTTTCCAACGCAATGATAACCGCACCATTTATAATGTGATCTATCGAAATGGTAAACATGGATTCAACTTTATCAAGCGTTTCGCGGTCACTGGTGCCACTCGTGATAAAGAATATGACTTAACACAAGGGACCGAAGGTTCACGAGTGCTCTATTTCAGCGCCAATCCCAACGGAGAAGCGGAGACTGTCAAGGTGATACTTAAACCGAAGCCGCGTCAAAAACTGTTTGTCTTTGAGAAGAACTTCAGCGAGATGGCGATAAAAGGACGTGCTTCGCAAGGCAATATATTGACAAAAGCGGAAATTCATAAAATCACACTTAAACAAAAAGGTATTTCCACCTTAGGCGGTCTGGATGTATGGTTTGACTGGGATGTACTCCGACTCAACTATGACGGACGCGGCGAGGAATTGGGCGAATTCCATAGCGAGGATCAGATATTGGTCATCTTGCCCAATGGTGACTTCTACGCCTCCTCTTTTGAGCTGAGCAACCACTATGAGTCGAACATCATGACCATAGAAAAATATCAGCCCAACAAGGTATGGACAGCGGTCTTATATGATGCGGATCAAAAATATTATTATATCAAACGCTTCCTGATGGAGATAAACAGCCGCAAACAAAATTTCTTGGGCGAAAACCCGAAGAATCGATTAATGCTACTTACCGATGAGGCTTACCCGCGTATTGAGGTCGTCTTTGGAGGACACGACTCTTTCCGCGAGCCACTGATCATCGACGCGGAAGAGTTCATTTCTGTCAAGGGATTTAAGGCCAAAGGGAAACGGGTCTCAACTTATGAGGTAGAGACCATCAACGAGCTGGAACCTACACGCTTCGCACCTGCGCAAGCGCAAGAAGAGACAACGGATAATGAGAGTTTGGAAAGCTCCAATGAAGAGGATATCCAAAGTGATTCAGACATCATGGATGAGATCACAGGACAAATGAAATTGTTTGACAAATAATATGAAGAAAATATGCTTTTCTCTCGCGGGACTCTTCTTGGTCCTCTTTCTCTCCACACTTCATGCAGAAGAAGTTCCAGAAGGGGATAACGAGGAGATACCCTGGTCTATAAACAGTGGCACACTGATTGGCATCGGGAAATACAATCTGAAAGATACATATCTATCGCCCGGCATGGGGGATATGAAATACACAGGACCGGGTATACACATCATGAATGAACGGATGAAAATGGTACGACTGGCGCGGCACCATGTCTCCAGGCAGCAAATTGTCAATGTCGAATTAGCGGCAACAGAGAACGCTGCCGCCACAGCGACCGATTTTGCCGGGTTCGCGAATTATGCCTTAGGTTACCATTATCACCTACCACAGCAGCTTCCCGATCTCAAGCTGCTGGTCGGCGGTTTCGTCCATGGCATGGCAGGATTCATCTATAACACCCGAAATGGCAATAATCCCGCCTCAGCCAAGGCAGATATAGACCTCAACCTCTCCGCCATGGCTATTTATCAGCTCCATATCAAAAATTATCCGCTCACACTGCGCTATCAGTTATCGCTTCCATTTGCGGGAATCCTTTTCTCGCCCCATTATGGGCAGTCTTATTACGAGATTTTCAATCTAGGCAATGCCTCTGGTGTCGTCCAATTCAATTCGTTTCATAATAAGTTCACATTAAGGCACTATATCACGGTAGACTTTCCCATTCGTAACATCACTATGCGAGCCGGTTTCTTAGGTAACGCCTATCGTACAGATGTCAACGGCATTCAATCGCATATCATCTCCCGATCGTTCATGATCGGTTTCGTGAAAGAATTTATCACCTTCAAAGGGAAACGACTCAAAAACCCCCACCAATATAAAAGCGCATTCTATTAAATCAACAATAGCTACTTATGAAAACTTATCTTATCTATCTATTGGTCCTGTTCGCTCTCATGCAGACAGGATGCGAGAAAGCTGATCAATATGTCACATCTCCTCGAGAGAACTTCGAGGCTCTCTGGAAAATATTAGACGAGAACTATTGCTTCTTCCAATATAAGGAGGTGGATTGGGATGAGGTACACGCACGCTATGCGACACATATCTGCGACACGATGAGCCAATATGCCCTCTTTGATACTTTGGGCAATATGCTTAACGAATTAAAAGACGGACATACCAACCTGATCTCCTCTTTCAACATGTCACGCTATTGGGATTGGTATCTTGATTATCCTGATAACTTTGACAAAAAGATACAGGAAAACTATCTCGGACGAGACTATTCCATCGCTGGCGGACTTAAATATACCACTCTGCATGATGGAGAAATTGGTTATATCTATTATGAGAGCTTCTCGAGCGCAGCGGGAGAGAGTGGATTGGACCATATCTTTTATCAATTTAAAGATTGCAAGGGGATCATCTTTGATATTCGTGACAATGGCGGAGGCATACTGACCTTAGCGGACCGCATCGCGGCGCGTTTCCTGGAAGAGAAAATATTAACAGGATATATACAACACAAAACAGGAAAAGGACATGAAGACTTCTCAGAGCCTCATCCCCTCTATCTATCCCCATCGGAACATATCCGCTGGCTACGACCGGTCGTTGTCTTGACAAACAGACACTGCTTCAGCGCAGCCAACGATTTTGTGCAAAAAACACGAGTTATGCCTCATGTTACCATTATGGGTGACCGGACAGGAGGAGGCAGCGGTCTCCCTTTCAATTCAGAACTTCCAAATGGATGGGGAGTGCGTTTCTCCGCTTCACCCTTATTAGACACCAATAAGCAACATACGGAATTCGGTATCGACCCTGACATAAAAGTTTCTATGAGTCAGGAAGATATAAAGAAAGGGAAAGATTCTATCATTGAGGCCGCTCTCAATTTTTTACTTTCTGATAGCCCAAAAGAAAAATATATGACAAAAAAACAAGCGAAAAATTTGCAAGTTTACAAAAAAGCACTACCTTTGCAATCGAATTCAAATGCGGCTGTGGTGTAATTGGTAGCCACGTCAGACTTAGGATCTGATGCTTCACGGCGTGGGGGTTCGAGTCCCTTCAGCCGCACTACAAAAACCTGTAAGAGAAATCTTACAGGTTTTTTCTTTTATACCCCTCTTCCCCACTCTGACATAATGACGAAATAGTATCACTCCTTAAAAAAGAAATTTTCAATCCTTCTTAAAAGCAATTTTTCGACTAACTAATGGGGGGGTTAAGTGAATAGTTATTCACTCTTCATTAGATCTATTAATCCAAGGAGAAGTGAATAGTTATTCCAACAAGAAGTGAATAACTATTCACTTAATATAAACTTAAACAATTAATACACAGCATATTACAATACACTAAAATGGCATATATAAAACTGTTGAAACATTTTTTATATCGAAAAGCTATGTTTTTTAACATAAATTACACCGAAAAAGCTTGACAAAAGGGCTTGACCACGGTATCTTTGCATCGTGGTTTTTTCATAATAGTATTAGATTTAAGGTTAACAAAGTTTGATTAGGGGTTGTCGGGAGACAGCCTTTAATTGTTTATAGGGGTCATGTTCTCTTATAAATATTCCCCGGAAGAGCCTTTATTTTACCATCCAATTCCAATTCAAATAATAAAGACAACAACTGTTGCACGGGCATATCCAAAGCGACAGCCAGCTCATTGACATGCATCTCACCTTGACGACCCATCGTCAACAATATACGCTGTTCCTCCTCATTTTCCGGAAATATGATCTGAGTTTGCGTTGACTGCTCCTTTTTCTTCTCGTCCACATTCCACCCCAGCGCCTCTACCAAATCATTAGCTGATAAAATCAGCCCCGCCTTATTCTGTCGAATCAATTGATTACAGCCTAAAGAATTCTTATCGATTGTCCGTCCGGGAAAAGCATACACATCACGAGCATACGAAAAGGCAAGATCCGCCGTAATGAGCGACCCGCCCTTCTCCGCTGACTCCACCACGATAGTTGCGTCTGACAAACCCGCCACCAATCGATTCCTGCGAACAAAATTCGACCGGTCGGGATTTGTACCACTCGGATAATCGGTCAACAATCCACCACGATCCAACATCTCAACAGCAGTGGAGCGATGTGCGGAAGGATAGATACGGTCTAATCCATGCGCCAAGACACCCACTGTCGGCATCTGACATCGCAAAGCATTTCGATGCGCGCAAATATCTATACCGTAAGCCAATCCACTTACCACCAGTATATCGGGGAAAAGCGATGAGAGATCGCGCAATAAATCAGCTGTCAGCTCTTGCCCATAAGCAGAAGCCCGACGCGTGCCCACAACACTAATTACACGAGAAGCATTTAGGTTCGTATTACCCTTGAAATAGAATAACACCGGAGCATCATGACACTCACGCAACCTCTCCGGATAGTTGCTTTCCTTGATGAAGAACAGGGAAATTCCGCACCTTTGAATAAAGTCCCACTCTTTTTCAGCTCTTTGAAGCACCTCTGCCCGACGAATCTCGTGCACGATGGAGCTGCTGATACCGGGCACTTTTATCAAAGCCTGAGGCCTTTCGGTAAATACAGCCTCTTCATCTCCCAACACATCCAACAAATGGCGGGCGAGGATATCGCCCACCCCATTAATCATAGTTAAGCCTATTTGGTAAATCTGTTTATCTATCATTTATCTTCTTTTGATTCTATACGCTTTAGCATCTCATCAAAATATTCACCACGCGTTAATTTCCCATTTTCCACAACCACAGATTCAACCACGCCCCTCGTTGCCAATGCACCATCGGAATCGCGATAAATATCTTGTTCAAACACCAGTTTGACACCTTTTTTATAAATATTCAGACAAGAAGTATAACGATCGCCACTTTTCAACGAGTTTTTATACTGAATCTCCACACGAGAGACAAAGGCATCAATACCTTTCTCATGCATAGCTCCAAAATTTTCACCTAAAGACTCCAAAAACTCATGGCGCGTATGTTCCATATAATGCTGATAATTAGCGTTATTCACCACACCTTGCAAATCACACTCATAATCGCGCACCTTGTCCGTTACCTTAAAAATATATTCTTTCATCACTCAAATTTTTTTTCTAATTGAACCTTCTCCATCTTATATAGACGATCGGACGGGCGGATTTTCTCCGACACTTTTATCGAGAATCGTTCACCCTTCACGGTCGATTCAACAGGCTTCAGGTTCACACGTATCTCTTCCACTGTCTGCATCACAGCACCCGTAGTCGGGCCGGTAATCAAAATCTCGTCACCCACTTTCAATGAGCCGGACTCCATCTCAAACTCAGCCACGCCGATCTCACTAAAATATTTAATGCCGCGAGCCACGTACACCTTCTTGCGAGTCGCTCCCGAACCATACTTGCTACTCCATTCTCCTAAACGTTGTCCCAAATAATAACCATTCCAAAAACCACGATTAAACACTCGGCTCAATCGCTCATCCCATGCGGCAACTTTCTCCTCGCTGAAAGAACCATCACAATAGGCTTTCACCGCCTCTTTATAACACTCTGTCACCAAGCGCACATACTCCGGCCCGCGAGCACGTCCCTCGATCTTAAAGACACGTACACCCGCATCCATCATCTTGTTGATGAAATGAATTGTCTTCAAGTCTTTCGGCGACATGATATATTGATTATCCACATCCAGCTCTATCTGGCTATCTTTGTCACGCACGGTATACGCACGACGACATACCTGCATACAAGCGCCCCTATTAGCGGAGGCGTTCATCTCATGCAAACTTAAATAACACTTACCGGAGACAGCCATACACAAAGCTCCATGAGCAAACATCTCGATACGGATCAACTCACCTTTTGGTCCTTTGATCTGTTGCTTCACGATCTCCTCATAAATCTCATGCACTTGCTTTAGATTTAGCTCACGCGCCAACACGACTACATCAGCGAAACGCGCGTAAAACTTCAAGGCTTCCGCATTAGAGATATTCAACTGGGTAGACAAATGCACCTCTTGACCAATGCTGTTCGCATAATTCATCGCGGCAACATCCGCCGCGATAATCGCAGATACACCCGCCTCTTTCGCCGCATCAATAATTGTACGCATCAAAGGCAAATCCTCACCATAAATTACCGTATTTACGGTCAGATAGCTTTTTATACCATGTTCACCACAAATCGCTACGATTTTCCGTAAATCGTCCGTTGTGAAATTATTTGAAGAGCGAGAGCGCATATTCAAGCCCTCAATACCAAAATAGATAGAGTCGGCACCTCCCTGTATAGCTGCCATCAATGATTCGTAAGAACCAACCGGCGCCATTATTTCAAAATCCTTTTCTTCCAAGGCTATATATTTTAAAAGATTATGGAGACAAAGGTACAAATAATATTTGGTACCTTTGTCTCCTCTATTTGATTAGAAAACAGAAGGTATGAAGATTGGTTCTATTGATTTAAGTGAGCGCCCGATATTCTTGGCGCCGATGGAAGACGTAACGGATATCTCATTTCGCCTCATGTGTAAACGTTTTGGCGCAGATATGGTTTATACTGAATTTGTATCGAGCGACGCACTGATACGTAATGTGAATAAGACACAACAAAAACTCAATGTCTCTGATGAAGAGCGACCCGTGGCAATCCAGATCTATGGAAAAGACGTAGCCTCAATGGTCGAAGCCGCCCGTATTTGCGAAGAGGCCAAACCCGACCTGCTGGACATTAACTTCGGATGCCCCGTGAAAAAAGTAGCGGGTAAAGGTGCCGGAGCCGGTATGCTGCGCAATATACCCTTGATGCTGGAGATTACAAAAGAGGTTGTCAAGGCGGTTAATATACCTGTCACCGTAAAGACTCGTTTAGGATGGGATGCCGATAACCGCATCATCGTAGAGCTGGCGGAACAACTACAAGACTGCGGCATTGCCGCTCTCTCGATCCACGGACGGACAAGAGCGCAAATGTATACAGGAGAGGCGGACTGGACCTTGATTGGCGCTGTCAAGAACAACCCTCGTATGCATATACCCATCATCGGGAATGGAGACGTAACTTCCGCTGAAGTTTGTAAACAACGCTTCGATGACTATGGCGTTGACGCCGTAATGATCGGAAGGGGAAGCATCGGACGTCCTTGGATTTTCCGGGAAGTAAAACATTATCTCACGACAGGGGAACAATTGCCTAAAGAGTCTTTCGACTGGTATCTCAACATATTGAAAGAGCAGGTCAGACAGAGTGTCGAACGCTTAGATGAGCGACGCGGCATTTTACATATTCGCCGTCACTTAGCGGCCACTCCCCTCTTCAAGGGTATAAGCGACTTCAAGCAGACACGTGTCGCTATGCTACGGGCAGAGACAGTAGAAGAGCTCTTCCATATCATGGATGAGATTCCTGAAAAATTCAACATAACTAATTTTTAGGCAAATAAAACGATAAGCCATGGATAAAGAAAAGATTATCACGCCGAGTTTTTGCTATATATTAACGGCAAACTTTCTCCTTTTCTTCGCTTTTTATCTGATTCTCCCAATCTTGCCTTTTTACTTGACGGAGAATTTTCTTATCGGAAAATCAACAATCGGCTTTATACTCTCTTGCTATGTAGGAGCCGCATTATGCATCCGCCCTTTCTCCGGATATTTACTGGACACCTTTTCGCGAAGACCTCTTTATCTCTTGGCTTACTTTATCTTCACCGCCATCTTTGCCGGTTACATGCTCGCGACAGTACTGAGTCTATTCGTCGCGCTCCGCATCATACACGGCCTCTCGTTTGGCATGGTTACTGTCGCCGGCAACACAATCTTAATAGATATCCTCCCCTCGTCGCGACGAGGGGAAGGTATCGGTTATTACGGCTTAGCCAATAACATAGCGATGAGTTTCGGCCCTATGATCGGTCTCTTTCTACACGAGATAACCTCTTATGAAGTCATTTTCTGCTGCTCATTCTTATCAGGCAGTTTAGGCTTCGTCATGGCCTATATGGTGCGAAGCCCCAACAAAAAACCGGTCAAACGAGAGCCGCTATCTCTCGATCGTTTCTTCCTTATCAAAGGTATATGGGCCGGTATCTCCCTGCTGCTACTCTCTATCCCCTATGGGATGACTACCACTTATGTAGCTATGTACAGTGAGGAGATCCACATTCATATCCATTCCGGTTTATACTTCACCCTCATGGCGATAGGTTTAGCCATTTCACGCCTCTTTTCCGGACGGCAAGTAGACAAAGGGCGAATCACCTTGGTCATCTCCTTGGGAATGTATTTGGCTTGCGCCACTTTTTTCCTCTTGGCGGCACTTAAACCGCTCATGACTTGGAACGCCACATTCACCTCCTATCTCTATCTGGCAATCGCACTTTTACAAGGCATCGCTTTCGGAACAATGTTCCCCGCATTTAACACGTTATTCGTCAACTTAGCGCCCAACAATCAACGAGGTACAGCGACATCTACCTACTTGACAAGCTGGGATGTCGGCATCGGTATTGGCTTAATGATTGGCGGTAGCATCGCGCAACGCATGGGTGGATTTGAATATGCCTATCTCGTGGGCGCTTGCTTAACAGCTTGCTCTACCCTATTTTTCTTGATAAAAGCAGGGCCACATTTCAATCACAACAAACTGAGATAATGCCCTATTATATATTTACTCTTAAAATTTAAGACGATCAGCTCATGAAAATAATAGCAGATAATACGGTCCCTTACCTTAGGGGTATATTAGAACCTGTAGCGAATGTATCTTATCTTCGTTCCGAAGAGTTTACGCCGGCTCAAGTCAAAGAGGCAGATGCCTTAATCGTGCGCAGTATCGATAAATGCACACGACAACTACTGGAAGGCAGCCATGTCCGACTCATCACCACCGCAACGATCGGATTTGACCATATCGACACACATTATTGCGAAAAGGCCGGCATCTGCTGGAAAAACGCACCAGGATGTAACGCCGGCTCTGTCGGACAATATGTATTGGCATCTTTAGTTTATACTGCGATGCGATTGGGAGTATCTCTTAAAGGGAAAACAATTGGCATCGTAGGAGTCGGACATGTCGGACACATCGTGGAGAATCTCTGTCAAACAATGGGAATGCGCATCCTTCGTAACGATCCTCCAAGAGCTGAACAAGAAGGTAATGATAGATTTGTCTCTTTAGACACAATAGCTCAAGAGGCGGATATCATCACACTGCATGTTCCATTGACTAAAGAAGGTCGTTTCCCAACATACCATTTGGCTAATGAGGATTTCTTCAATAAACTAAAACGAAAACCATGGTTCATCAACAGTTGCCGCGGAGCCGTACATGATACAAACGCTCTGCTCCACGCAAAAAAAGAGGGAAAAGTAGGTGAACTTATCATCGATTGCTGGGAAAATGAACCGAATATCCACCCGGAACTACTGGCGTTAGCCTCTATCGCCACACCTCATATCGCCGGCTTTTCAGCAGATGGGAAGGCCAATGGAACAAGAACCTGCCTGAAGAATATCCAACAATTTTTCAACCTATCCATCGAGAAGCTGAAAGAGGTTGTTCCTCCTGCTCCTAAAGAGCCGGTTATTGATTTAGATTTATTAGGACAACACCGTGTTGAAAATGCGATTCTACATAGCTTCGATCCTTCATATATAGACCACTGTCTACGTAAAACGCCTCAACGATTTGAATGGTTCAGAGCGAACTATGACCATCCGCGCGAATTTCACGCATATCGTGTCTTACATGCGACCCATGAAGAGCGAATATTATTACAAGCATTAGGATTCCAATTTTAAGAACTAAATAAACAAAAAAGTCCCCATTGATGGGGACTTTTTTATCTATCATCAGAACACATACCTATCAGAGCACATCATCCCATTTCTATCCAAACATTCAGCGAATTCTCAATGCTCCACCCCCTACACCTTGCCATAAAAAACATTGAGTATCTCCGCCAAGAATCATTTTATTAAAAATTATCCCGTACATTTGTCTATTGATTTAAATAGGAACAAATAGGCAAAATGATTGTCGTAAAAGATTTTGATATACTGAAAGGGAAAGAGTTGGTGGCGACTATCGGATTTTTCGATGGCGTACATCTGGGACATCGCTTCTTAATCGATGAGCTCAAAGAAATAGCTAAAACACGTAATTTACCATCAGCTGTAATAACTTTCAAACGCCATCCGCGCGCTGTATTACATGCAGACTATCAACCAAAACTAATCAATTCATATCAAGAGAAAATATCTCGGTTAGAAGAAACAGGAGTAGATTTTTGCATCGTTCTGGATTTTACACTTGAACTATCAAAACTCTCCTCTAACGAATTTATCCATTCTATCTTATCTAAAAATTTACACGTAAAGACTCTATTGATTGGATATGATCACCGTTTTGGACACGACCGGACAGACGGTTTTGAACAATATGTCACTTATGGCGCAGATTGCGGAATGGAAATTATCAAAGCATCAGCCTACGATAAAGGACATACCCTCGTCAGTTCATCTGAAATCAGACGCCTTATCAATGCGGGAAATATTGAACAAGCGGCCCAATTACTCACTTACTCCTATCAACTAAAAGGAGAGATTATACATGGCTATCATGTAGGACACACTTTGGGATTTCCTACCGCAAACATACGAGTCAATGACCCACTTAAAATCATACCGGGTATTGGCGTATACGCCGTATGGGTATATCTGAAAGGCGAACGCCATAAGGGAATGCTCTATATTGGTAATAGACCTACACTCAACAATGGGACTAATATATCGTTAGAAGTAAATATATTGGATTTCTCAGAAGATATATACAATGAACCTATCACAGTCTCTTTTGAGCGATATATACGAGGAGATATTAAATTCAATTCGCTCAATGAGCTAAAAGCCCAACTAACGAAGGACAGAAATACGGTAAATGAGCTATTAATAAAATAGTAACACTCAAACATAATGTTTATGGAACGATTTTATGAAGCGATAGATCTATTAAAAGGCATGATCTCACGCCCCTCCTTTAGCAGAGAGGAAACGGCTGTCGCTGATTTCCTACAAAAAGAATGGCAAAAAGAACATTCCAAAGTATTTCGTAAAGGAAATAACCTTTGGATTATAGCACCTGATTTTGACTTCAGCAAACCTACATTATTACTTAACTCTCATATAGACACCGTAAAACCTGCCACTAATTGGAGTAAAGACCCATTTACCCCTGAAGAGACAGAAGAGGATCGTCTTTATGGCTTGGGCAGTAATGACGCGGGAGCCAGTGTCGTTTCTCTTTATGAGGCTTTCTGCATCTTGTCTCAAAAAGAGCAAGCCTATAATTTAATATTCCTCGCATCATGCGAAGAAGAGGTGTCTGGAAAAAATGGAATAGAAAGTGTATTTAGCGAATTACCACCTATCTCTTTCGCTATTGTAGGAGAACCAACAGGAATGCGTCCTGCTGTAGCGGAGAAAGGCCTTATGGTATTAGATTGCATCGCTCATGGTAAAGCAGGACATGCAGCCCGTGAAGAAGGAATAAACGCAATCTTATTGGCGATGAAAGATATTGAATGGTTTAGTACTTATCAATTTTCGAAAAAAAGCGATTTCATTGGTCCTGTCAAAATGAGTGTAACTATCATACAAGCTGGTTCACAACATAATGTCATACCTGATAGATGTGAATTCACCGTAGATATTCGCAGTAATGAGTTTTACACGAATGAACAACTTTTTGAGTTAATCAAAGAGCATGTAAGCTGCGAGATCAAAGCTCGTAGTTTTCGCCTTAGCTCCACACGGACCTCCTTGGATCATCCTTTTGTACAGCGCGCCATACTTATGGGAAAGGATCCTTTTGGATCTCCAACACTTAGCGATCAATCATTAATGCGATTTCCTTCCGTAAAAATGGGTCCCGGCAATTCGGCCCGCTCACATACCGCCGATGAATATATTGAAGAGATGGAGATAAGAGAAGCTATTGACCTATATGTTCGCCTATTGGACGGATTACGATTCGAATAATCGTGATCCACCATTAGAGACCTACAACATAGACTGCACCTTATACACAAATTCCATCCAAACCCAATAACGAATCGCTTTTCCTATAAACATAGAAATCGCCACAATCCATATATTGGCACGAAGGAAACCTAAAGCAACCGCGATAAAATCACCTATGCCTGGAAGGAACACAAAGAATCCCATCCACGAGCCTTTTCCCTTGATCCAATCTTGTACCCTCTGCAATTTAGCGGCATCCAACTTTAAATACTTTTCGATCCATTCAACCTTGCCCAACATCCCGAGCCAATAACAACTCATTCCACCCAGGAAATTGCCTAATGTCGCAGCAATCATACAAGGCCAATAAGCAGACCCCGCCAACAAAACACCGGTTAACACAACTTCGCTGCTAAATGGCAAAACCGTAGCGGCTAAAAATGAGGCGATAAATACCCCAACATATCCATAAGCTATAAGAAATTCCATATACGCATAATTAACAATCCGATGAATAACAGAATAGAAAAGTGGAAAAGCCAAAATATATACTTGCCTTGATTTACCGTGAAGAAATGAGCGATTAATATAGACGCCGGAACACATGCCATCTCAAGGAACTCTTCAGAAGACTGCTCATAAAGGAAAAACAGGCCAAAAGACCAAAGAGCCATAATAATTAAAAAAAACAGAAATTGACGAGTCCGCAAATTGTCCTCATATTCATGCGTGATAATGTTTATAGAGGCTAGAAGTGTCAGGCCTGCGACCAACAATATTTGTAACCAGTCTATCAATCCTGCACCTAACACCGTAAGAGCTCTAATCTTAAACAAAGAGATAAACGGAACCGTAAATGCTGTAAAATCTTGTCTCCATACACACCATCCCAAAACGAACCAATAAACAGTCAATACGCCAAACAAGGAAGCAACAAACATCCTAATGTTTAATGCTCTAAAATTATACATACCAACCCAAAACAATGGCAAAAACCATAAGATATGCACCCATAATAAACTGCCAACCGCAATAATTAGAGAAACATTATAAGCCTTATTAGTAGCTTCTGGAGAATGATACGATGTAAACAACTGGTATAAAGCCAATATCAAGCAAAATACGCCAAATGAAGTAGATTTAAATGGGAAAAAATCCGGATTTGTACTGGTCAATAAGGCATAAAATAAAAAGGGGAAATAGGTCTTCTTTCGAATTAACATCAAAGCATAATTAGCTCTATGCACCAAAAAAGCCCCACCTCCCATTAAGATAAAACCGATCAAATAGGTAAAGAATTTTCCTGGCAACATCAAGCAAAGCGTATTCCACAAAGGAGCTGCCGTGACCTCTCCATAGACAGGATAACCTATTGAGTTAACATAGCTAATGCCCCAACAAAAAACACACGCACAAACTAAATAGAAATAGGTAGCGGATGTCGTTATTGTATATTTGTGTCCATAATAAGAAAATGTCATACCTAAAAAGATCTATTTTATAAACAAACGAGAATAATCCTGCCCCAGCAAAGACTATTCTCGTTCCCAAAATATCAATTATAAATCAAGTCCTATATCACGACGGAAATATTTCTTGTCAAAATCAATTAGTTTAGCACCCTCAAAAGATTGAGCTAAAGCCTCTTCTTTATTTGCACCATACGAACTAATCGCAATCACACGACCTCCATTCGTTAGGATCTGTCCATCGACATTCTTTGTTCCCGCATGAAAAATGATGCTATCTTCCGCTACTTGCTCCAAACCAGAAATCACCTTATTCTTCTCATAAGCTTCTGGATAGCCACCACTAACCAACATTACAGTTACCGCAGCACGAGGATCTTGCGTTAATTGACGGCATGCCAAGTTACCTTCAGCGACACCCTCCAATAAATCAACTAAATCACTTTGTATACGAAGCATAACTACCTCTGTCTCCGGATCACCCATTCGACAGTTATATTCAATAACTTTCGCCTCATTGTTCACATTGATCAAACCAAGGAAAATAAAACCTTTATAATCGATGTTTTCCGCTTTTAATCCTTCGACTGTCGGACGAATGATTCGCTCATCTACTTGCTTCATGAAAGCCTCATCTGCAAAAGGAACAGGAGAAACAGCACCCATACCACCAGTATTTAACCCGGTATTGCCCTCGCCAATACGTTTATAATCTTTAGCGACCGGAAGCACTTTGTAATCTTTTCCGTCTGTTAAAACAAACACAGAACATTCTATTCCATCTAAAAATTCCTCGATTACGACTGTCTTACTTGCATCACCAAACATACCGCCTAACATGTCGCGCAACTCTTTCTTAGCCTCCTCTAAGCTGTCAATGATTAAAACACCTTTACCTGCAGCTAGACCATCTGCTTTCAAGACATAAGGAGCAGAAAGCGATTCCAAGAAAGCATAACCTTCCTCTAAATTATCAGCAGAGATACTCTTATAACGAGCAGTTGGGATATGATGACGCATCATGAATGCCTTCGCGAAATCTTTACTTCCCTCCAATTGCGCACCAGCCTTGCTCGGACCTATCACAGGGATAGAACAAAGAGCTTCATCATTTTTAAAATAGTCATAGACTCCTTTGACCAATGGATCTTCAGGACCTACAACAACCATATTGACTTGATTTGCCAATACAAAATCTTTGATAGCGGCAAAATCATCCGCTTTTATATTTACATTAGTACCAACTAATGCCGTTCCGGCATTTCCAGGGGCGATAAATAACTTATCCACTTTCGGACTTTGAGCGATCTTCCAAGCAATCGCATGCTCACGGCCTCCTGAGCCTAACAATAATATATTCATAACTTCTTTTATTTGCAATTTCCTAATCTTATAGATAATTATCGAAATAGCGGGTCACTTTCTCATACAGATGAGGACGATCTTTCCCTATCACATTGTGCTCATGACGAGGATAAACGAAATAATCAGGATAGGTATTAGCCTCTACACAAGCTTTTAAGAATCCAAGACTATGCTGCCATACAACCACGGGATCAATATCTCCATGTATCATCAACAAATGACCTTTCAAATTTCCCGCTTTTAACTTCAAATTCGCATTCTTATATCCTTCCGGATTATCTTGCGGACGATCCATATAACGTTCTCCATACATGATCTCATACTTGCTCCAATCAATTACCGGTCCACCTGCTACTCCCACTTTAAATAAGTCCGGATAGGTCAGCATTAGATTGGTTGTCATAAAGCCACCGTAACTCCAACCATGTACACCTATACGATTCGCATCCACATAAGGTAATGATTTTAAGAACTCCACGCCTTTAATTTGATCTGCCATTTCATTAACGCCCAAATTACGATGGATAACACTTTCAAAAGCATGACCTCTATTCGCTGAGCCACGACTATCAACAGTAAACATCACATATCCCCTTTGAGCCATATACAAATCCCAACCACGAGCTCCATTCTGCCAATCACCTGTCACCAGTTGAGCATGAGGTCCACCATAAACATAAACAATCGTTGGGTATTTCTTTGTCTCATCTAAATCTGCCGGTAAAATCAAACGATAATTTAATCGTGTCTTACCATCTGCTGCAAGGATCGAACCGGTCTTAATTTGTGGCATCCGATAAGATTTGAATGGATCAGGAGCTGAAAGTAAAGAGGTTATCACCTTCGCTCCTTTAACTTTAATCAAATCAATATCTCTCGGCGTTGATGGAGAACTGACATAATCTATCGCATATTCACCGGAAGGACTTAACGCCCACTGATGAACACCGACCTTCCAACTTAGACAGCTCATTATTTCATCTTGCTTCAAATCAACTTCCCAAATATAACGATGCATACCTGATCCCTCCATATTCGGAGAAACAGGATGAGGCGCTGTTCCTTCAAAGATAACCTTATTGCCATCTCCACTGAAACCAAGCACATCTGTTACTACCCATTCACCAACCGTAAGCTGCCTTAACTGCCTACCAGTCGTGTCATACAAATACAAATGATTATATCCATCTGACTCACTTTGCCAAATAAACTTATCGGGATCATTAGGCAAGAATAACATGGGATGCTGAGGCTCTACATAACGATGATCTGTTTCCGTAAATAAATCCGCCTCTTTTTCTCCTGTTAACGCTGAATATCGTACTAAGTGCATTTCATTTTGCTCTCGATTAACTTCAGCGATATAAATGCTTTTCTCATCTGGACTCCAGGCTATATTCGTCAAATATTTTTCTTTTGGCAAACCTGTTTTCAACCATATCGTTTTACCTGTTGACATTTGATATACACCAACAGTAACCTCATGACTTTTCATTCCTGCCATCGGATACTTATGAGGCACTAAAGTCGCACAACGAGTATCTATATTTACCAATGGATAAGCAGTCACCATACGCTCATCCATCCGATAGAATGCCAAAGCTGTTCCTTTCGGAGACCAGAATGTTCCTTTCGTTATACCAAATTCGCGTTGATGAACAGCCAGTCCACAAACAATACCCTCTTCTGTCTCATTCGTCACAACTACATGGTTTCCATTTGAAGAAAGAATATGAACATTATTCCCTTCCGTAAAAGCCAAATCACCGGATATAGGACAAAAATCATAATTTGTCCAAGCAGTTTTTAATACGTAGTCGGCAATAACCTCATTCTTCTTATAATCATAATGGACTCTATGCTGCTTATTCGCAAAAGCTAAAACTGATTTATCCACATAAGGAGCAGAAAAGCTCGGCATTGATGAAACCGTTGGCAACTCAACAGCTGTTAAAGCCTCATTTAATGTTACCAAGGAAAAAAGGAGCATTTCCTTTTTCCCTGGTTTAGCACCCAACACACTATCACCCTTAACATACAGATACTCATCCGCACACCACTTCAACTGCTTTAAGTTTCGTGGCACGAAACGACTATATGTCTTGCCACCTGGGATCAAGTCTTGTAAAGTCAACTGCTTATCTTGAGCGGAAATTGACATTGATAAAAATATCAAACATAAGCCGGCAAGCCAACACTGTTTAATCTTCATAGTCATTATACCCTCTACGTTTTGTTGATTTATTAAACGAGCGCTTTCCTTCACGTTTGTAATCTCCAAAACCTCTCTTATGATCATCTTCATCACGATAACGCATCTTGACAGGACGTTCACCCTTCGGTTTAATTGATCGACGACCTGAGGCATCTCCAAATTTCTTACGACTTGGACGATCTTCTCCACTAATACGCTTTCCTAAAAACGAAGATAAGCTTTCATCCTCCTCATCTTCGTGAGCAGCGATAAAACGACGCTCTGAACGCTCCAAACGAGGACGATAGTTCGTACGCTCACGATCATTCTTATTCTCAGGACGAGTACCTTCTGAGCGATTATCGTTCAATGCTTTCTTGAAATCTTTGTTCGTACCCTCAAACAACTCATAACAACGATATTCGCACTCTAAAGAGCCGTTCATTAATTTTATTTTCTCACTTGGACGCAAACCGATCTTATCGAAACATTCATCTTTATAGCTCAAAATCCATGCTTTATAACCCATAAATACATGTTTCAATCGTTCTCCGATCATATTATAAAGGCTTAAAAGATCACGAGAAGAGATACGCTCTCCATATGGAGGATTCATAACCAAAATACCCGGTTGAGGAGCTTCCGTATATTGTTGGAATGGTTTTACTTTCAAATCTATATATTTCATTAAACCTGCACTTCTGATATTTTCTAAAGCAATATCAATGGCTGATTGTGAAATATCTGATCCATAGCAATGATACGTAAACTCTCGTTCTTGACTTTCATCATTATAGATACGGTTAAACAACTCCTCATCATAATCCACCCACTTTTGGAAAGCAAATTCCTTACGATGAATTCCCGGAGCAATATTCAACGCGATCATTGCGGCCTCAATTAATAATGTTCCCGATCCACACATAGGATCAACAAAATTAGACTCGCCCTTCCATCCTGTTTTCATAATCATACCAGCCGCTAAAACTTCATTCAACGGAGCTTCTGTTTGATCTACACGATAACCTCGTTTGTGTAAAGACTCACCCGAACTATCGATAGACAACGTACAATCATTATGAGAAATATGAATATTTATATATAAATCAGGATTGTTCACACGAACAGACGGACGCTTTTTCATTTTCTCAATGAAATAATCAACAATAGCGTCTTTTGTACGATAAGCAACGAACTTAGAGTGATTGAAGTCTTCAGAATAAATCACTGAATCGATGGCAAATGTCTTATCTAACGATAAATATTTTTCCCATTCAACCTTCTTCACCTCCTTATAGACGGTATCAGCATCTTTGGCCTTGAAATGATAAATCGGTTTCAGAATGCGCAGGGCAGTACGACAATGAAAATTTGCCTTATACAGCAATTCCTTATCACCGGTAAAGGAAACCATACGACGACCTATTTGTAGGTCATTGGCGCCTAAAGCTAATAATTCTCCGGCCAAGATCTCTTCCAACCCATATAGGGTTTTGGCCACCATTTCAAATGTCTCGCTCATTTTTAGTTGAAAGTTGACAGTAGATAGCAAACTATACTTAATAAATAGTATAAACCTCTCATGGCATATCCTACATTATTTATACAATCCTCCATCACTGCTTATTAGTAAAAAATTGATTTAAATGTTATTTGATTATTGTGTTATCTCTACTTTGATTCTTTTTCTCCCCGACAAATCACTATAAAACACATAGAATATTTCTATGGCTTTGTCTGTATAAAAATGGATTGTCTGTTTACTGATTTTAGCTTTACCATAATAGCCAATAAATAAGATAGTAAGACATAGATAAATGGTTCTTTTTAGCACATCATACAAACAAAGTGCCTTCATTCTTTCGTGCGCATGAAACAATAGCTTATACGAAGTCGTATCCGATAGCTTTTCCACCGTATCGCCCAATACGCTACTATGCCTCTGTGTATCCATTATTTGCGGAGTATTCTTTATGATGCGCAAAAATAGCACTTTATTTGAGATCGCACCTAAAAGTATCCACAAAAGTTTGTCTATTGAAATGGATAAAACTTCTCGAATTTTTTACGATATATAACTTGCTTACTGCTGCCTCTTATGAGGTGCACCAAATTCTTTACAAGTAATCTCCTCTATTTCCACTTTCCATATCTTTACATTCCGGATGGCTGGATCACTATAATGGAAAGTCTTGTCTACATATTGTTTCATAATAATATTCAACGCTTCCTCCTTCTTTTTCGGATCTTCTTCATAGCTTACTTTACCCCATGCCATCACACTTTTTGAACGCATTCGATAGCTACATGCCACTTCGGGATGTTGAAAGACTAATTCATGATCTACACTAAATGTAATGCAAACTTTAGGATTACGCTCTAATATAGATATACTACGTCCCGTTTGAGCTGAGTGTAAATAAATCGTTCCATGCTCATAACCAAAATTCATAGGTAAGACATAAGGCGTTCCATCTGTATCTGCCATACCAACAAAACAAACATCACTCTTTCGAATGACTGATTCTATTTGCTCTTTTTCCGAGTGTATTAAAGTCTTCATTTTTTCCCCTTTCACTTTATAGATAGCACAAATGTAGAAAAATTTATGGCTAATAAGCTAATATTAAAAAAGTGATCTATAATCGGCTGTTTTTCGTATGAAACGAATCGCATAGTCTTTAATTTATATAATTGTCATGTGACAAATGGTCGCTTTTCTTTTCAAGATTATTTGACTTTTATAAAATACGGAAAATAAACGATCCTTTTTGCAACCTCCCTTCTATGCTCTACGTATATATAAATACAATAAACTTAAATTCATTAGAATCATGAAAACAAAATTTTTACTCTTTGCATGCTTTATCTCACTAGTAAACATTTGCTGTTATGCCTTCTCTAATAAAATTCGAGGAAATGGGAATGTTATCACACGTAATATTTCCATCAATGATTATGACAAGATTTCTATCACCGGACCTTTTACGATTGAATATAAGCAGTCTCAAGAGCCATCCGCTCTAAAATTAACCACAGATGAGAATCTTTTCGAATACATAGATATACATGTGGTTAATTCTGAATTGCAAATCCAGATCAAATGCCCCCCTAAATGCAAAAACGGTATATCTATTGAACCAAAGGAACTCAAGATTGTTCCCCACTCCAAAAATTTAAACAAAATTAGTCTTACAGGGAGTGGAAGTTTCTTGACAAAAGATCTCGTCTCCACAAAAAATATGATCATTTCTCTTACTGGCAGTGGAGATATTTGCCTGCAAAAATTGGAAGCAAATATCTTATCTTGCAATTTGGCAGGAAGTGGTGATATCTCTATTCAAGGCAAATGCGATGTCGCAAAAGCGAACATTGCCGGAAGTGGTGACATAGACCTACAAAAATGTGAAGCTAATCAAGCAAATTGTGACATTGCCGGAAGTGGTGATATCAAAATATACGCGACAAAGAAAATTAACGCCAACATCGTAGGTAGTGGAAGTATCCATTATACAGGCAATCCGGAAATCCAAAAATCCATTATCGGAAATGGGTCTGTCACACGAATAAACTAGTTATTCAATGGTTGATAAACCTTTCTTAAAAAGCTATTGGATTGCACTTCCAATAGCTTTTTATTTTTTATTTTCGCGACTGACTCATTACGCTTTTTCATAAGAATATAAATTATAAAAACAGTATAGTATGAAGACAAAAGCTATCTTATTAATGATGTTTTTCATCGGATGGATCTCTACTGGATGGGCAGTGGATCATGTCAAAGGTGATGGTAAATTAACAACAAAAAAAATCGCAGTCGCTGATTATAATGAGATCAAAGTAGATGGTGTTATTGATTTTAACTATGAACAGTCTAATGATCCGTCAACAGTAGAAGTAACAGTTGATCAAAACTTACACCAATATGTAAATATCGAGGTGAAAGATCGTGTCTTAAGTATTAGCTTTAAAGGAGCTAAAGTGGACCATTTTACAAAATTCATCGTTAAGACCAACTCTAAATGGCTATCGGCGGCAAAAATATCCGGCAACGCCAATTTTATGGTTAACTCTTCTCTAAAAGGCGACGAGATCGTCATCAAAGCTAACGCAAATAGTTTAGTGCAATTAAAAGGTAAAGCCACATTAGGTAAACTTGCATTGAAAGTATCCGGTAGCGCCAATATGGTTATCAACCATATTGAAGCAGACAATATTGAATGTGATCTTGACGGTTCCGGTTCTATCACTCTTAAACAGGGTACCGCTAAAGTTGGCAACTATAGTATCATCAGCAGTGGAGATCTACACGCATTTGGTCTCGCCGTTCCTGAGTTAACTTGCAACATGGCAGGCAATGGCTTAGCTGAAATACATCCCACTGAAAATCTAAAAGCGAAAGTTATCGGTAAAGGTAATATTCGTTATAAAGGACCGACAGCCGTACAGCAATCCATCATCGGCAAAGGAACAATCGAAGAAGTTAAATAAATATGCTACTTAACAATAAATAAGAAAAGAGGGATGGCTTTTAAAGCCATCCCTCTTTTTTATACCACTCGATACTTTCTCGTAAACCTCTAGATAATGGATATGCAGGCACAAAACCCAGCTCTTCTTGCAATGGATCAACTTCACAAATCCAATTACGTTGTTTCAATATAATGTATTTATCACTATTCAATGTCACACTCTTATTTAATAATTTTCCAAACCATTCACAACAAACACAAGCCAAATGGACCAATCCCAAAGGAATGCGTGCGTGAAGCACTCGTCTCTTTCCTAAAATATCTTGAATCATGCGAGCGAACTCCTCATCCGTATAGACATCTCCATCCGCAACAAAATAATGCCTATTTTTTACGTTCTCTTTTTCTAAAGCTAAAAAAGCGACTGTTGCCAAATCCTTTACATATATAAATGTAATACGCTGTGGAGTTGTCCCTGCCACAAAATCAAATCCAGATTGCACGCTCTGTATCTCCAAAAAATAGTCTTTTTCTCCCGGGCCATACACTCCGGTAGGCCTTAAGATAATATATGGGAAATAATCTTGCTCACGCACATAATTCTCCGCTTTTAGTTTACTTTGTCCATAAGCCGTATTTGGATGTTGCGCATCGCTCAATCGTATCGGAGAGAATGTTTTCTCATCTCCTTGTCCATAACTGCTCAAGCTACTCATCAACAAGAATTTTCGCGGCTTACAGTTCGCTGCATTCAATGCCTCTATAAAACGATGTGTATTATCAGCATTCACACGAAAAAACTCTCGTTTATCTGTTGTTTTTGTTAACCCAGCATTATGAATAATATAATCCCATGCGCCATGTTCTTGAACGAACTCCGCCAACTGCCTCGTAAGCGCCTCTTGATCCGCATACTTCAAATCAATGAAATGAATCCGCTCATCTTTCAAATGAGCTTTACTACTACTCGCACGAACGCCAGCCCATGTCTCATAGCCACGACGCAATGCCTCTTCCACCAAAAAGCCTCCAATAAAGCCACCGGCACCCGTAATTAATATTTTCATTCCATTCATTTCTCTTTTACGTAAAATATATAATAATACCACAATAAGCCAACCCAGTTCAGCCCTATAATGGTCAGCATCCAAACAATTTTTTGTTTCCTGCTAATAAACGGATTCTGTGACACCACTTTACAGCCAAATAATATTACAGCAACGCCTACGATATAGCCTATCTCTGGTAAACTTATCCAACAAAGATATTGAGATATTGTACAAATATTATTCATGTTGATGTTTCCTTAATACTCGATGAGGCAAATCGCCATGTCCTACTAATTCAATCGGACAAGCGTACTTTTCCCCTAACCACTCTTCCGATACGTTTGCTCCGGAATGATAATGAAGTGTCTCATTTACACATGCTATATTCTTCACCATTGCCAAAACAGTACCAATATCATGCGACACTAAAATAATCGCACTCTCTTTGTTTATCTCTTCTAACAACCGATAGAAACGAGATTCAAAGCGCTTATCTACATAAGAATTAGGCTCATCCAAAATCAACACTTGAGGGCGTGACACGATAGAACGACCTAACAATACTCGCTGCAATTGTCCACCGGACAATTCTCCTATAGCTCGCCTTGATAACTCCTCCAACCCCATTTGAGCTATCACTTCATCTACTCTTTCTTGTTGCGTCTTACTAAATGAACGAAACAAAGGCTTTTCTGCCGATAGCCCCGACGAAATAACCTCTCGTACCGAAATAGGGAACTTCTTATCAATAAGACTCATTTGAGGCAGATAACCAATCTTCAAAGAAGATACCTCTTCTTTACCTTTATAAAAACGAATCGTCCCCGAAAGCGGAGAAAGTAATCCTAATATAACCTTCAACAAGGTAGTCTTTCCTCCTCCATTCGGTCCAATGATTCCTAAAAAATCATCTTGCCACACATCAAGAGTCACACCGTGAAGCGCTATCTTGCTACCATATCCTGCTGTTACATTACTCAGTTCTATCAGCTTGTCCATCTGCCAACGATTTTGCTATATAAATCATCTCTTCACTCCAATGATAATCCAAAGGGTTGATTGACACTAAACGACAACCTGTCTCCTTCGCTATCAACTCCGCATTCTTCCGATCAAATTCCATTTGAACAAAAACCACTTTAGCGTCATGTTCACGAGCCATTTCCACTAACTCTTTCAATTGAGCAGGCGAAGGTTCCTTTCCATCCATCTCTATACAAAGTTGTGTCAAGCCATATTCTTTTGCCAAATAGGTCAAAGCCGGATGATAAATAATAAAAGCTTTTCCCGCCAACGGTTTTAACAACGCAGAAACACTATCTTTTGTCTGCTCTATCTCAACAAGCAACTGATCATAATTCGAACGATAATAGTCCGCATGAGCAGGATCTAACAAGACAAATGCATCTAATGTATTTTTTGCGATCACTTTTGCTCCACTAATAGAGCTCCACGTATGTGGATCAACGCCTCCATGATGATGACCATGATGCTCATGCTCCTCCACTGACTCTATCGGATCTATTCCTTTTGAAAGATCAAAAACCTGTAAAGCTGAATTATTCTTTTGGATATTATCCATCCATGCCAACTCAAAACCTAAAGATCCAACCTTTAAATAGCCCTTACTTTGACTAACTTGAACCATCTGTTGAGGTGTTGGATCATAAGTTTCCGGACTTTGCCCTGCTGGTACGACACAATGAATTGTAAATTTATCACCCGCTATTTTCTCAGCGAAATAACGCTGTGGCTCAATCGTCACGGAAACGACTTGCTCTATCGTTCGCTTATCTCCACACGCCATTAATAGCAATGCGAACAGTAGCGATATTCCCACTTTTAATCCCTTCATTTCTCTTTTTTCATTTTCGCAAAGGTAAAGAATCTATAGTAATTAAGATGTAAAGAGCATCCGCAAAGTTCTATGGCAACCATTAAAACAAAGAATATAACAAACAATATCACCTTCCCTTTTTTATTACGATATAAAAAAATACTATATCATGGAAAAATAATAAATAGATTCATTTTTTAAGTAATCCTATAGGTAAATTATTAAATTTGTAGCCAAAAATATAGGAATGAGTTACAATTGGAATATACGTACGAAACTTTTATTCGGCAAAGAACGAATGGAGCAACTTGCGAATACTCATGTATTAGTCGTAGGATTAGGCGGAGTTGGCGCATATGCCGCTGAACAAATTTGTCGAGCCGGAATTGGCCAAATGACAATTGTTGATGCGGATACAGTTAATGAGAGTAACATCAACAGACAACTACCTGCTTTACATTCTACCATCGGTAAACCAAAAGCGGACGTTGTGGCCAATAGATTACTAGATATTAATCCGCAACTACGCTTAACTACATTCAATGAGTTTTTGAGAGATGAACGAACAGAAGAGGTGCTTTTATCTGCCCCCTTCAACTTTGTTGTTGATGCGATAGATTCACTTAGTCCTAAAGTATTCCTTATGTATCACGCTTACTCTCATAAAATTCCAATCATATCTTCCATGGGTGCTGGTGCCAAAATAGATCCTACCCAAGTAAAAATAGCCGATATATCAAAAACGACAAATTGCGCTTTAGCTAAAGCTGTTCGTAAACGACTACGCACTCTAGGTGTAAATAAGGGTATTCCTGCTGTATTCTCTACAGAGATGGCAGATCCTAATGCCGTTATTGAAATTGATAACGAACAATGCAAACGTACAACAACAGGGACCGTGTCTTATATGCCCGCCATATTCGGATGTTTCCTCGCTTCATACGTGATAAATAATATACAATGATACAAACTGAAGGAATAACAAAAAGCTTTGGCTCCTTGCAAGTATTGAAAGGTATTGACTTGACAATCAATCAAGGCGAAGTAGTAGCTATTGTCGGACCAAGCGGAGCAGGCAAAACGACTTTGCTACAGATTATAGGCACTCTCGATACACCAGACACTGGAAGGCTGATTATCAACGGAACAGAGACCGGCCGTCTAAAGGATAAAGAATTAGCCGCTTTCCGAAATAAGAATATAGGATTCGTCTTCCAATTTCATCAACTATTGCCGGAATTTACGGCATTAGAAAATGTTATGATACCAGCTTTAATAGCGAAGGAAAAACCGGCTGTAGCTGAAAAACGAGCGAAAGAGATGCTAGATTTTCTTAAACTATCTGACCGAATGACTCATAAACCCGCTGAGTTATCCGGTGGAGAAAAACAACGTGTCGCTGTCGCTCGTGCGCTTATCAATCATCCGGCTGTCATCTTAGCGGACGAGCCATCGGGTAGTCTAGATACCAAAAACAAGGAAGAGTTACACGCCTTGTTCTTTGATTTAAGAGATCAAATGAATCAAACCTTCGTCATTGTCACACATGATGAGCAACTTGCAACCAATACCGACCGAGTTATCCATATCAAGGATGGCATGGTCTATAACGAAAATACTGAAACAAATATAGACAATCACTTTTATGGCAAATGACAGAGTTACGTTCGGCAGTAAGTTGGGAGTGATTCTCGCTACTGTCGGGTGCGCCGTAGGACTGGGTAGCGTATGGCGTTTCCCTTACATGCTTGGCACAAATGGAGGTGCGGCATTCCTTTTGGCATACATTTTTTTTATGATCTTTTTGGGTATGCCCGTAATGATCACCGAGTTCTTTATCGGCCGCTATTCTCGCAGTAATACCGTCCGATCATTCAAAAAATTAGCACCTAACACAAAATGGTGCTGGATTGGATATAATGGAATTTTAGTCGCTTTCTTGATTTTAAGTTATTATTCCGTTGTCTCTGGCTGGACTCTTGAATATGTATGGCAAACGCTTAATGGCTCCTTATACAATCATGCAGGCATGGATTATACCTCTGATTTCAAAACATTCTCGTCGGATATTGTTCGCCCGATCTTTTGGATGGCTGCCTTTATCGGATTAACTCATTTTGTAATCGTCTCTGGTGTTGAGAAGGGTATTGAGAGAGCATCGAAGATTATGATGCCTCTCCTATTTTTAATTCTAATCGTTATGTGCATAAGATCAGTAACCCTTCCTAGCGCTGAAGCAGGACTGTTATACTTATTCAAACCGGATTTTAATAAATTAGACTCAGCCGCAATATTAAGTGCATTAGGACAAGCTTTCTTCTCTCTCAGCTTAGGCATGGGATGCCTTATCACTTATGCTTCTTATTTTGGGAAAAAGACCAATATGCAGGCTACCGCATGGCAAGTAACAGTTATCAATACTTTTGTCGCCATATTAGCAGGCATTATGATTTTCCCTGCCGTTTTTAGCTTTGGTATTGCACCATCGGCTGGAGCAGAGTTGGTATTTATCACTCTTCCAAACGTATTTGAGCAATTACCATTAAGTGGCTTATGGTCTTTTGTTTTTTATGTTCTATTAGCAATGGCCGCACTAACTTCTACAATCTCTTTACACGAAGTGGTAACGGCTTATGTTCTAGAAGAATTTCATTTAACACGCAAAAAAGCTGCATGGATCGTTTCTTTAGGCGTATTCTTCCTTGGTATATTCAGTTCTCTTTCTTTTGGCATTATGAAAAATTTCACCATTGGAGGATTGACTTTCTTTGATGCGCTAGATTACCTAACCGCTAAAATCATGTTACCCTTAGGAGGTATGCTATCCTGCATTTTTGTTGGTACACGTATTGATAAAAAAGTCCTAAAAACAGAACTGACAAATCAAGGTAGTATCTCTTTCAAACTTTTTGGCGCCTATATATTCTTCATGAAATATGCTGCTCCTATAGCTATTTCGATTGTCTTTCTCAACGAATTAGGACTTTTGAAATGGTTACTTCCCAAATAAAGAGCTTTTGCTTTTGCAAATAATAATGGAACTTCTACCTTTGCCATAGAAGTTCCATTATTCAAAACCTAATAACTATGAATTGGCATGATTTTTTTTACTTTTCTAAAGAAGAGCGTATAGCGCTTTCTGTTTTATTATCCCTTATTCTATTAGCTTGGATCGCTATTCTTTTTTCCCACTCATACGAAGAGCCTCTTGTCGCTCAAAATCTAACTGATAACAGAACTATCTCTGATTCTTCTCTTATCATCATTCCTCCTCAAAAAAATAAACAAATTCAAATGGGTATCCATAAGCAATATAAGAGAAACCGTGACAAACACTCCTCTTTTACGCCCTATCTTAAAACGAACAAATTTCCACGTGGAACGATCATCGAACTAAACTCAGCAGATACAACAACACTAAAGAAAATTCCTGGCATCGGAAGCGTATTCGCACGAAGAATCGTTAAATATAGAAACCTTTTAGGCGGCTTTTATACAATAGAACAACTAAGTGAAGTCTATGGTATTGATGAACAACGATATGAAGCGCTTAAACTTTGGTTTAAGATTGACACATCCTATATAACCAAATTAAATATCAATCAATTAACGATAAAAGAGCTCGCCAAACATCCTTATATCAGCTACAAACAAGCCCAAGTCATGTATCAATTAAAACGTAAAAAGGGGCACTTAAAAGGCTGGGAGAATTTATCCTTATTGGATGAATTCTCCAAATACGATCATGAGAGATTGCTTCCTTATCTCTCTTTTCAATAATTAATAGTTATTATTTTTCCCAAGCCTTAAGAATCTCAGCTATATAAACAATATGCTCCTTGCCGTTTTTATCATTATACCAGCGAGAGAAGACTGTTGGATCTAAAAATTTAGATTCCTCAATTGTGGAACGATAAAGCGTCTTACACTCTAAACTCAAGCGAGATTCCTCAAACAAAGGATTACCTTTATCTGTGAATAAAGGGGTCAAACCTGTCACCTCTACTTTATTTACATATCTTCCGGACTTAGATCCACAAATAGTATAAACATCTCGATAATCCGCACCTAAAAAAGAAAGCGTAAACTCATTCTTCGCATCCATAAATATCCGCGTATAGCGCTCAGGACGAATAAAGACAAACACAACTGGACGCCCCCATAATACACCTATGCCACCCCAACTGGCCGTCATTATATTAAATTTTGCAGGATCACCCGCTCCTACTAACATCCACTCTTTCCCAATCAACTCTATCGCATTATCCTTAATATCATTAGGATTTATTTCTTTCATTTCTATCTCCTCCTTCTTTTAAATATATATTACAAAGATACAGACATTTCCAACGCCTATTGAATTCATCCTCTTAATACTTCATATTTCTTCATCAAAACTCTAATAAGATCACAATATACCTTTGAAATATAATGATAATCACATCAAAATATGTTTCGCGAAATTTGATAAATAAGTTTAAAATGTATCTTTGCCCATAAACAAGATCTACAAATATGGAACAACTGAACTATTACATTAACGAATGCAACAACATCTTAGGAGGAGTTTTAATCGTCATGCTATTAGGATGCGCGATTTGGTTTACCCTTAAAGGAAAGTTTGTTCAATTTCGCATGATTGGTGAGATGATACGCCTTTTGGGTGACTCTGCTTCAAAAGAAATTAATGAAGAAAAACATATCTCATCCTTTCAAGCATTTGCTATCTCTTTAGCCAGTCGTGTAGGTACAGGAAATCTCGCAGGCGTAGCAACTGCGGTAGCGATAGGTGGTCCTGGTTCTGTTTTTTGGATGTGGCTTATAGCCTTACTTGGCTCATCCAGTGCTTTCGTTGAATCCACATTAGCTCAATTATACAAAACTCGAGGGAAAGATTCTTTTATTGGTGGTCCAGCCTATTATATGCTTCATGGATTAGGATTACGCTGGATGGGCGTTTTGTTTGCCATATTAATATCCATCACTTTTGGATTCGCATTCAACTCTGTGCAAAGCAACACGATATGCGCCGCATGGGAAGGAGCTTTTGGCTTTGATCACACATTAATAGGTATCATCCTTACAATATGTACCTTAGTTGTTATATTTGGAGGCATCCAGCGCATCGCGAAAGTTAGCAGCATCGTAGTTCCGATCATGGCTTTAGGCTATATTACATTAGCTTTAGGCATTGTCTTATTTAACGCCTCTCGACTTCCTGACGTTCTTGAAAGTATCATCGCAAACGCTTTTGGTTGGGAACAAGCACTCGGCGGAAGCGTTGGAGCGGCACTCATGCAAGGTATTAAAAGAGGATTATTCAGCAACGAGGCCGGTATGGGATCCGCACCTAATGTAGCAGCGACCGCTCATGTCACACACCCTGTAAAGCAAGGACTTATCCAGGCTTTAGGTGTATTTACCGACACATTGATCATTTGTACCTGTACAGCCTTTATCATTCTTTTCAGCGATGTTCCTCTAGATGGATCTATCAATGGCGTACAACTTACACAACAAGCTCTTAATAACGAAGTAGGGATTTTGGGTAGTGTTTTCGTAGCTATTGCCATCCTTTTATTCGCCTTTAGTAGTATTATCGGAAACTATTATTATGGAGAAGCCAATATCCGTTTTATCACACCAAACAAAAAGATTCTTATTGCTTATCGTCTTTTAGTCTGTGGCATGGTGATGTTTGGCGCGATGGCTAGTTTAGACTTAGCTTGGAGCTTAGCAGATATCACTATGGGACTTATGACAGTATGCAACTTAATTGCCATCTCTCTATTGAGCCGTCAAGCGTTCTTGTTATTACAAGATTATGTAACTCAAAAAAAGGCAGGAATAAAGAGCCCTGTTTTTAATAAAGAAAGCATACCTGAACTAAAAGATAAAGCGGAATGTTGGTAAAACACCATCAAGAAGAATTATGGACAAACATGTATTCATCTATTTACTCATTATATATTATGCCTGTTCTAACTATCAGATATTAGCCCAAAATAAAAATATCGTTCATAAGATAGGATTAGATATCCGTCCGGCTTATGTCGGACAAACCAGTAAATTTATGAGAAATCATGATGATGAAGATCATTTAAATTTACATAAGGACATCTCATTTCATCTTAAATATGGGTTTCAACCTAATCCTGAAAGTGATCAAGCGCAACTCTACCCTTACGCTTATCAAGGCATTGGAGTTGCCTATAATGCATTCGATGCCCAACATGAGATTGGGCATCCATGGGCTATTTATGCTTTTCAAAGTTCACGCATCGCTACATTGTCCTCCAAATTATCTTTTGATTACGAATGGAATTTCGGAGCCTCTTTTGGCTGGCACCCCTATCAGCAAGAATCAAATAGCAAGAATAAAATTGTAGGCTCAAAAATTAATGCCTACATCAATGTAAGTTTTTTCCTTAACGCAAAACTATCGAACTATTGCAATTTCTTAGCCGGAATAGACCTCTCTCATTTCTCAAACGGGAACACCCATCTTCCTAATTCCGGAATAAATACCATAGGTGGGCGTGTCGGACTGATTTATACATTAAACCCACAAACAGATAAGTCGCCTCAAAAATACCATAAACAGATAAAAGAATTAGCAACAGCCTCTTTTGGGAGTCGAATCTGCTATGATATCATCCTCTATGGAGCCACCCGAACAAAAGGAGTATATATAGGAAAAGATCCTTATATCTTCCCCGGGCAATTTGGCATACTTGGTATTAATATTAATCCAATGTATAAACTCAACCGTTTTTTTAAGATAGGCTTTTCTATCGATTGCCAATATGATGAATCAGCAAATATCTATACTAAAGAAACAACCTATAACGGCGATACAGAACCACAATTTTATCGTCCTCCTTTACGAAAACAAATAGGAACAGGCCTCTCTTTAAGAGGAGAGTTTACAATGCCCTTCTTCACTAGACATTATATAGATTAATTTGTTATATGACTCATTTTGTGACTGATTCTG
>CAUWMZ010000057.1:0-36027 GCA_963560035.1 uncultured Parabacteroides sp. | reverse complement strand
AATAATCCAGTGATTACCAATTTTTAAAGAGACTTTCTTATCCCGAACTCACGTAAAGATGATAAGAAAGTAGAAAATTTTCTCCGTTTTTTGTCAGACAAATTGTGGAATTTATACAATGACTATCTTATGGATAAAATAAAAATGGCAGAGAATAAAATTGTGTGGGATCTTAATATACCTAATGCAAAGGAAAATCAGGAATATGAAGTGACTGTAGATATGCCTGTTTTAGATCCCGATGGATTAGACGGTATGGAGATTGTTCTCGTAAGCGTATCTGGACTCGATAAAAATATTCATGGGTTGAGCCTTGTAACAGCTGCAGATGGGAAGTCTTTTACTATCTCAGGATGCCCGTCTTTGGAATATTTCCGTAAAAATGGTGCAACAGCTCAATCAACATTTGATTTGATTATACGCTATCAGTTTGTAGGTGTGGATATGCCAGAAGAACATCCTATTTTGGAACGGAAAGTGCCTTTCGTAATTAATCAAGATCCTCGTAAATTGTGGAAAGACCTACCTGTGGATTGGGGAAATATGCCTGAACCAAAGTATCAAAATAATGATATTCAGGTAGAGTATATAAAAGTAGAAGCCCTTGCTGACGGAACACCTCAGAAAGATATTGTGGCAGCCAGTAAGCGTGGACGTAGCCATGCACAAGAAGCTAAACCTCGCGATGACCATTTCAAAATGGCTCATATGGACAATGGATGGTATGTTATGGCCGTAGCTGATGGTGCCGGTTCTGCTAAATTTTCACGTGAAGGTTCTCGTATTGCATGTGAGGAATCAGTGAACTATTGTATTGTACAACTTAATGGCAATAAAGATTTTGAAAATGCAATATTGAAATACAACGAACAGATGGGTGACGGCGAAAGCGATGCACGCAAACAAGTTGGAGATCATATATATAAGATTGTTGGAACTGCAGCGTTTAAGGCTCATCGTGCGATTAACGCTGAAGCGGCCACCGTCAACAATCAACCTAAACAATATGCGACAACACTTTTGCTTGTCATTAGTAAAAAATTTTCTTTTGGATGGTTTCTAGCTTCATTTTGGGTGGGTGATGGTGCAATTTGTCTTTATGACAAACATACACATACGGCTAAAATACTTGGTGTACCGGACGAAGGAGAATTTGCAGGGCAGACTCGATTTCTCACCATGCCGGACATTTTCAAGGATGCCAAAAGTTTATACCAGCGACTTCGTTTCAATATAGTAGATGACTTCACCGCTCTTTTTATGATGACAGATGGTGTAAGTGACCCGAAGTTTGAAACAGATGTCAATCTGAACAATCCTGACAGATGGGATGCTTTGTGGAACGACCTTAAAGAGAATGGAGTGGAACTTACTGACGACAACGAATCATCAAAAGAGCAATTATTGAATTGGCTTGACTTTTGGTCGCCAGGAAATCACGATGACCGCACTATTGCCATTTTATATGAGGGTGAAGAGACTGATCCAAAATGTGAAGAAGTAACAGAACAAATGGCAAAAGAAATCTCCGATACAAATGAAACAGGAACTATTTCTTCTGATAAAATCAATGTAGAATCTTAAAAGGAAGAAGTTATGGCTAATATAATTAAACTGACTGCATCCGACGGTTCTACCGTTGAGTTCTATGACGAGATTAAGGCTCAAGGCGGAGTTAAGGATGTATATTTCTCAACCGATAAAACTTATGTTGTGGCATTCTACCGTAATCCTACAAATGCCAACGACAAAGCCCGATTGGAAAACATTGTTGGGGTGTATCGCGAAAAGATTTTCGTTCAGAACTCAGATGGAGATTACTGGAATGACATATTTGCATGGCCTACTAAAATGGTGGAATGGAAAGGACTCACGGGTATTGTTATTCCTTTCTATAACAAAAAGTTCTTCTTTACAGGAATTGATGCCCAATGGCCTTTCATTAAGAACGGTCAGGAAAAGAACGGCAAATGGTTCTCTTCGGCAAAACTCATCAACAAGTTCGTTCCTGCCGATCAGAAAGGTACATTTCTGTCGCGTTTGCATATGTGTTTGAAGATAGCACGTGGTATTCGCCGCATACATGCCGCAGGACTAGCTCATTCGGATCTTTCCTACAATAATGTACTTGTTGACCCCCTTTCTGGTTCGGCCTGCATTATTGATGATGATGGATTGGTTGTACCCGGCAAGTTCCCGCCAGAGGTGGTAGGTACTCCTGGTTTTATAGCACCCGAAGTTCTCGCCACAAAGACACTAAAAATAGACGATCCAAAAAAAAATTTGCCTAAGATTACTACAGACCGCTACGCACTTGCAGTACTCATCTATACTTTTCTGCTCAACCGCCATCCTTTGGACGGTGGAAAAGTGTGGAATATAGACGATCCACAAAAAGACGATGATATGCGTTATGGAGCAAAGGCCTTGTTCATTGAACATCCCACTGATTCTACCAATCGCGTTAAACCTAACCAGCTGGCACCGTCCCAATTGCCACAAGGCGATCCAAATCGGCTCCCCTATACTATTTGTGGTCCGTATTTGAAAAAATTGTTCGACAAAGCATTCATTGATGGGCTGCACAATCCATCTATGCGTCCCAGTGCGGCTGAATGGGAAGATGCACTTATCAAGACATGTGATTTGGTACAGCCATGCCAAAATCCAGATTGTCAGGCTCACTGGTATGTTTTCGACAATACTACCAAGCCTCACTGTCCGTTCTGTGGTAGAGAATATAAAGGACAGCTACCAATTCTTAACTTTTATTATGCACCTGCTCATGGAAAGTTCATTTCGGAAAACTATCGCTTAATGATTTATGATAAGCAGACTCTTTATCGGTGGCACTCCAACAACTTGGTATCAGCAAATGAAAAGACAAGCGATAATGATAAGAAGCCAGTCGGAGACTTTCATTTCCATAATGGACAATGGATACTTATCAATAGGCGTCTCCCTGATATGCGTGACATTACTGAACAAAAAGATATTCCAATCGGCGGATATGTTCCACTTACAGAAGGTCGGCAGATTCTCCTTGACAAAAGTCAAGGAGGTAGATTAGTCATTGTTCAACTTGTTAATAATTAGATTTATGGCTATAAAGGATCAATGCGAACAATGCAAGAAATATAATAGTACTTGTATAGAAAATATAGAATTTAATGGGCAGTCATGTGACCATTATATAAAGCGTATAAATTTGGAGAAAAAAACAAATCAAGTCATACATGACAATGCAAATTTCAATCAACAGGAAAAAGCATCGTGCCCTCAAATAGATTATCCTAATCCCAATGATAACATTCATGGATGGTTAGGATTTCTACTTTTTTCCATTGGTCTTGGTGGTCTGGTAAGTGCTTTATATCCTATACTTACTTATAATATAGAAGAATATGGGAGTCATTTTTTAGCACTTGCAGATGTGTTTTTGGGTATAATGTTATTAGCCTTAGCCATTTACACTATCTATGCTTTCCTCCAAAGAAAGCCAAATGCAGTTTATTTAGCCAAGGTATATATAGCTGCTGTCTTTATATCAAATGTTATAACTCTATTTAGTGGTGAATTTGAGGAATCTGGTATGGGGAGTATGCCTCGTCTTATACGTTCTTTGATATGGAGTATCGTTTGGTTCTTGTATCTGACAACTTCTAAGCAGGTCAATAATATCATTCCAAAAACATACCGTAAAATATATAGTCGTGACTATTATATTACAGCAGCATTTGTTATAGTTCCCCTATTTATGCTTGGCATTGGTATCGCAGATATACAGTCACAATACGATAAAAAAGAAGCTCAATTCATTTCATCGGTAGATTTAGCATATAATGAATACACAGATGGACGCATAGTGTTCACAAAACCTGATGGATTTATATGTGAAAAACAAGAAATAGATGAACCCAAAATCACTCTGTTTGATTTGGAACTTAGTGATTGTGCTTGGGTAAGAATATGCAGCGATTATGATTCCGATATTACAACCGATAATTTCAATTCTTATTGGGAAAATTGGAAAGACTCAGAACTTGAAAAATATTCTTATAAGGAAATCCTAAATGAAAAGCGTTTTGTTAATGACAATCCATATTTTATTAAAACGATTCAATATGAAACAGAAACTCCTATTCAATGGCATTATGTGCTATTATTTAATGAACGAACGGAAAAAGTTTGCGTAGTATCATATTATCAAATTGGGGATGATTACAACTATCTTGATACATTATTAAAATCCATCCGTTTCTAATGGTATATATTGTACGAAATAATCAAGATTATGGCCCATACGATGAGAATACTCTCTTGTCATATGTAAACAATGGGCAAATTTTACTTCATGACAAAGCTAAAAGTGTATCTACAAATGAAGTAAATACAGTATATTATTTTTTGCATAGGGCTGGATTGAAGCCAAAAGTATCTCATGGTGGCGATTTAATAGCACAGCTACGCAAAATAGGAACAGAACTTATTATACCAAAGAATAGTTTTATCAACAAGCAATGGCTTTCGGAGAAACGCTTGTTAACCTTGGCTATAGTTGGATTGTCTCCTAGTATGTTAATGGTTATACCAATGTGGAATTTTGGCGTATTCTATGCGATTGCTTTGTACTTTTCATGTATATGGGGACTTTTCTTTTATTACCTCTTCAAGACACCGCAAGTATCTATAAAGAATACTATTTCAATATTCTTCTTGACTCAGTTATTCGTATTTGTCGCCTGGGATGTATTAGGTATTCCACGTATAAATCCATTCTATAGATTGATAGATTTATCTTTCCCTTTGAATCTATTTGGATATACCTTGGGAGTCGGTTTAATGGAAGAATTGGCTAAAGCAATTCCTCTGTTTGTTATTTATAGAAAAACAAAAGAACCGTTATTGCCACAGACATTAGTATATTATGGCTTAATGTCAGGTATTGCTTTTGGCGTTTTTGAAGGAGTACAATACCAAATGGAAGTAAATACTCAATTGGATTATACCGGAGCATTTTTTATGAATATAGCTCGTTTAACAAGTCTTCCTTTTCTTCATGCTATTTGGTGTGGTATAGCAGGCTATTTTATAGCCTTTGCAAATTTATATCCCAAATATAGAATATCCTTGTATTTCTTAGCAATTGCAATTCCAGCCATTATTCATGGTTTATATGATACATTCTGTGGAAGCTCATTAGGAATGTTAATAGCATTGCCTATTACTTTTATAGGAGTTATCATGCTTATGACTTACTTAAAACAAAGCGTAAATTATCAATCAAAACTTCGAAATTAATATGGGAAAATGTAAATATTGCCATAGAGATGCGGGATGGTTTCAACATTCGCATTCAGAATGTGAGAAAAAATATAACGACGGGAAATTAAAACTTCGCAATATACTAATGTCTTGTTTCTCTAATCTTCAGGATTTTTATTGTAGAGAACAAGAAATAAATGAAATAATAAGTAGTTCATACATTGATGAAGCAACAAAAGAAAAAATTTTTGTAGATGTATTAGACGATGTAATAGAGAAATATCTTGAAGACAATATTATAAATGATGCAGAAAAACAAAGTGTAGCCCGTTTTATACAATTTTCTCAAATTCCACAAGCGATACTTAACCAGCATCATTCCATAGAAAAAATGTTGCAAGCAGATGTTATTCAGGATATACTGAATGGAAACAAACCATCACCTAAAATAACTATTGCCGGAAACTTTCCATTTATGCTTTCAAGAAATGAAACTATGATATGGTTATTCCGAGACATAATATTCTATGAGCAAAAAATAAAAAGAGAATATGTCGGAAGAAGTAGTGGTATTAGTGTAAGGGTGGCGAAAGGTATTTATTATAGGACAGGAGGCTTTAGGGGACACCCGGTAGAAACTACTTATATGCAGAGGATTTCAGTAGGTAGTGTTTGTCTGACAGATAAACATATTTACTTTTCTTCGCCAGAGAAGAGTTTCAGATTGTCATTTGATAAAATTATAAACATTGATACATATTCAAATGGAGTTGGTCTACAAAAAGATGGGGCAAACAGCAAACCTATATTCTTGGAAGGAATAAATAGTTGGTTTGTGTATAATGTAATAATGAATTTAAGACATGTATAGAGGCATAGATGTAAAATATTACATTTCTGAAATATAGTCGTAACATGACGATGTTATAACCTTGCAACCCTTTAGCGATAGCAATAATGTAAAGGTGTTGTAATGTTTTGGAAATCCAAAAACTCCGTAAAGTTGAAACTAACTTTGCAGCATCAAAAGGAAATCAAATGTATAACAAATAAAATTTGAAGAAAATGAAAAATATTATTTTGACAGCAGCAATTGCTATTTGCGCAACTTTTGGAGTTCACGCTCAAAATATCTACGGAACTTCGTCCAAACGTAATTCAACCTCTTCATTGAGTATCGGCACAACGAATAGTTCTGTAAGATACCAACAGGGATATACCCGAAAGGACGGTACTTATGTACAAGGGCATTACAAGACATCTACTAATACGACTAATCATGATAATTTTTCAACCAGTGGAAATCTTAACACTTTTACGGGTACTATTGGAACCCATGCCCGTGATTACTCTTCCAATGCATACAATTATGGATCAGGTCGCACTATTCATACCGGTAGTCGTGGTGGACAATATTATATAAATAGTAAGGGTAACAAAACATATGTACCTAAGAGAAGATAATTTATTTCATAAAGCATAATAAACGAGGGAAATATGAAAGTAAAATTTTTATATGTTGTGTTTACTATGATGTTATTAGTTGCACCAACAGCTATGGCTCAATCTGTGTATGATTATGAGTATAACAGTCAAAAGAAAAACGCTTCGATCACATTTAGGAACAGTTCAGATTATACAATGACATTGAAGGTTATCTACTCTTTTGGAGGACTATATACGACTGTGTCTTTACCTGCACATTCATCAAGAACGGTAAACTTTAATAAAAGTGGCACATTTAAGCTGAAAATCAAAGCTACATCCTCATACGGACAATCTTCATATCACGATGGGGGAAAGTTCTCTGTAACATCTACTGAAACCGAATGGACGGAAGGAGAAATGGTTTTCAAAATGTCAACATATGGCAGTGGTCTTGGGCCATCTATATCAGCTAAAGAATTTGAAAGTAATGAATAAGTATTAATATTGATATCGTATGAATATGGATTTAGATTTCACCCCCAGTCTTATTAAAAAAGCATTATGGGGAATTTTAACAGTAATATTATTAACGGTAAGTATGGCTTTTATCAAACCTTGGTATAATGTTTGGTCGCAGGAAATGGAAGGTAAAGCAGAATTTGCCAAAGCCGAACAGAATCGTAAAATAAAGATAGAGGAAGCACGAGCAAATCTTGAAGCAGAGAAATTGAATGCACAAGCAGAAATAGAGAGAGCTAAAGGGGCTGCTGAAGCGATTAAAATAGAGAACGGTAGTATTACTCCTACTTACATCCAATATCTTTGGGTTCGCCAACAATCAGATTTGAGCGATAAGACTGTAATATATGTACCAACAGAATCAAATTTACCTATTCTTGAATCTGCAAGAATAAATCAGATACCGAAGAATAATTAATTTATAAAGAATAATATGGAACAAAAACATCATTTCACAGGCTTAACCGATGCCGAGGTGCTCGAAAGCCGTAAAAAACATGGCGCTAATATTTTGACACCTCCAGAGAAAGACCCGTTATGGAAACAATTTCTTGAAAAGTTTGGCGACCCTCTTATCATAATTTTGATGATTGCAGGTGTGCTTTCTATTGGAATCTCATTTTATGAATATTTTGGATTGGGAGAAGGTGGAGAAGTCTTCTTTGAACCGGCAGGAATTTTTGTTGCTATTCTGCTTGCTACTGGTTTGGCATTTTATTTTGAGCTCCAAGCTGATAAAGAATTTACAATTCTTAATCAAGTAAACGATGATGAACCTGTTGAGGTAATCCGTAACGGGAATGCCACACAAATACCTCGAAAAGATGTTGTTGTAGGCGATATAGTCATTCTTAATACCGGTGAGGAAGTTGCTGCTGATGGCGAATTGATAGAAGCTGTACAATTACATTTGGATGAATCCACCTTAACTGGAGAACCTGTATGTGGTAAGAGTATCAATGAAGAAGAGTTTGATAAGAATGCTACTTACCCAACCAATCATGTAATGAAAGGTACAAAGGTAATGGAAGGGCATGGTATATTCCGTGTACTTGCAGTTGGTGATGCAACCGAACAAGGCAAAGTGTTTGAGGCAGCACAGATTGATGACAGTGTGAAAACTCCGCTTAACGAGCAACTTGACGGATTAAGTGCTTGGATTACCAAATTGAGCTATGGTTTTGCTGCATTGATTATAATTGGACGTATTGCAGGTTATTTAATCAGCAACGGAACAGATTGTTTTGGCTCAATGGAACAAATTGCTCCTTTTATAGCATATGTTCTACAAACATTGATGATTGCCGTTACATTGGTTGTTGTAGCGGTACCTGAAGGGTTGCCTATGGCTGTTACACTCTCATTGGCATATTCTATGAGAAGAATGCTTCGAACAAATAATCTTGTTCGTAAAATGCACGCTTGCGAAACAATGGGAGCAACTACCGTAATTTGTACAGATAAAACAGGTACACTGACTCAAAATCAAATGAAAGTGGACGATATAAAAGTTTATGCAGATAATATTTCCGATAGTGTTATCAACGAAGGAATGGCAGTAAACTCCACCGCATCTATTGATTTCTCAGACGTCAAGAAACCTCAAGTACTGGGTAATCCGACAGAGGGGGCATTACTACTTTGGTTAAACAACAAAGGGGTGGACTATCGTATGCTGCGTGAAAGTGTAAATGTTGTACAAGAACTTCCATTCTCTACTGAGCGTAAATATATGGCTACTGTTGTTGAATCTGCTGTCATACCAGGCAAGAAAATACTTTATGTGAAGGGTGCTCCGGAAATAATCTTTGACTTATGCAAAGTCACCAATGTAGATAAAACTATTGTTGATAAGCAGTTAATTTCCTATCAGGAACGAGCCATGCGTACACTTGGTTTTGCCTATCAAGTGTTGGAAAACGATAATGCTGTGATTGAAAATGGCAAACTGGTTGCTACATCACTTCATTTCATTTCATTGGTATTGCTGCTATTGCAGATCCTGTTCGTGTAGATGTCCCTGATGCAGTAAAAGAATGTTTGGATGCAGGTATAAACATAAAGATTGTAACTGGTGATACTCCGGGTACGGCAAAGGAAATAGGTCGTCAAATAGGTCTTTGGACTTCTACAGATACAGAACGCAACATCATTACTGGCCCCGATTTTGCTGCACTTACAGAGGAACAATTGCTTGACCGTGTACAGGATCTAAAGATTATCGCCCGCGCACGTCCTATGGACAAGAAACGGTTGGTAGAAGCCTTGCAAAAGAAAAATCAGGTAGTAGCTGTTACTGGTGATGGAACAAATGATGCACCTGCATTACATACTGCTCATGTGGGACTGTCAATGGGCGATGGTACATCTGTTGCCAAAGAAGCATCTGACATTACCATCATCGATAACTCATTCTCAAGCATTGGTAAGGCTGTGATGTGGGGACGTTCACTCTATCAAAACATTCAGCGTTTCCTGTTATTTCAACTTACTGTAAATGTAACAGCTTGTTTCTTAGTTCTTTGCGGCGCATTTATGGGAACAGAAAGTCCATTGACTGTAACTCAAATGTTGTGGATAAACCTTATTATGGATACTTTTGCAGCAATGGCATTGGCATCACTTCCTCCTTCAGAGAGCGTAATGCAGGACAAACCCCGCGACCGTAATGCTTTTATTCTTAATAAATCAATGATTGCTAACATTATCGGTGTAGGTGGATTCTTTTTTGCAATGTTACTCGGTTTGCTTTATATATTCCAACACGCAGACATTCACCAACTCACAGATTTGTTATCACTTCAATTGGGTGAAAAAGGCCATGTATCTACGTATGAGTTGACTCTGCTCTTCACTATTTTTGTGATGACCCATTTCTTCTATCTCTTCAATGCGCGTGCATTCGAGACTGGTCGTAGTGCTTTACATTTCAAAGGTTGTAAGGGATTACTTATCATTGTGGCTATTATCATGATAGGGCAAGTGGCAATGGTGGAAATACCTGGTATTCAACAATTCTTCAATGTTCAAGGATTGAGTTTGCAAGATTGGATAATTATTATTCTTGGTTCCTCCCTTGTACTTTGGGTACGTGAAGGATGGCATCTGATAACTAAGCGATAACTAAATATTACGGGTTGGAATAGCTCCATACATCATACCGGGGTTATTCCAACCCTTTAATTTTATCTAAATATGGTAAAAATCAAATACAGGCATTCCTGATTCTCCTCCTTCATGGAAAAGAGCTATTGGGTATTGCATAAGCAAAACAAAGATATGGAGCAAGATAACTATAATCTTCAACGCTTTATAGAAGCACAGGATTTGATATATCCAATAGTTCTCAAAGAGTTACAGGAAGGCAGGAAACGAGGGCATTGGATGTGGTATATCTTTCCGCAACTCAAACAGCTCGGGTATTCTTTTAACTCAAAGTTTTATGGAATATCCGGAATAGAGGAAGCTACTGCATATTTAGGAAATCCAGTTCTCGCCCAACGGTTAAGAGAAGTTTCAGAAACAATACTTCATCTTTCTACCAATGATGCTGTTGAAGTATTCGGAGGCATTGACAGCCGTAAACTCTGTTCCTGCATGACGCTCTTTGACATCGTTTCGCCTGATGAAGTCTTTGCCCGAATTATAGACAAGTATTTCAATGGGCAGCAAGACAAATGTACAATTAAAATAATCAATCATTTGAGTACATGAAACACCTTCTCTTATTTCTCGCTTTATTTGCAATACTCAGTGGCTGTCGCCATGTAAATAAAACAGATTTTTCTCATGAAGAGAAAAATAGTGTGTATTATTGGAAAACAGTATTTGCACCGGATTCGTCCGATTTCGCATTCATGCGCAAGCACGATATTGGACGTATTTATTTGCGTATGTTTGATGTGTCGGTTGATAACGTTGGTACGATTGACGGAAACCGTACTGTGCCAAATGCCACTATGAGGATTCCGGAAAAGACTTATTATATATTAAACGATTCTTTGGGCTTTATAGAATTTGTTCCTGTGGTGTATATTACATTGGATGCAATGAAAGATGCAAAAGGACATGAAGGACAGTTGGCCCAAAATATCGTGACGCGCGTCAAGAATATGTGTTCATATAACGGATTGTCAAATGTGTCCGGCTTACAGTTGGATTGTGATTGGACAACTTCTACTGAACGTTCGTTTTTTGCGTTATGTGATTCTGTCCGACATGAAATCCGCAAGCAGAACCTGACTTGGAATCTTAATTCGACAATCAGACTACATCAACTGGCACAGAAGGTTCCACCGGTTGATTACGGTGTGCTGATGGTTTATAATACCGGAGATTTCAGTGACCCGGATGCGGCAAATTCCATCTTAGACCCAAAAGATATAAAGCCATATCTGAAATATCTGAGCGATTATCCATTGCACCTTGATGTAACCTATCCCACCTATTCATGGCAGTTGTTGTTTCATAAACGCCAGTTTGTCGGTCTGTTGAATGGGATAAACGTACAGGATTCCACTAAGTTCAAAAACACTAAGAATCATCATACTTACCAATGTCTTGAAGATATTCCTTATAAAGAAATGATAATCCGGAAAGGAGACGAGATTAGAGTAGAAACCTCCAAATATCAGGACATAATAAGCGTAAAGTCCATGATAGAGCAAGAGCTATCCAATAATCCGTACAGTAATATTTTATATCATTTCGATTTACGCAATCTCTCAAAATATACAGACGATGAAATCAAAAAAATACTCTCTACTTCTGAAGTTAAGTAGCATAGTAATAATAGTATTTTCCGTATCATTCCATGCCAATGCTTGCGGTCCGTATCCTCCGATAATACCAACACCCAAGTTCTTCACATCCAATTGGGACGGCTTGCTTACTAAAGACTTTTACAAGCAGGAGAACTTGCGGTTGTGGCAAAAACTTACTTCTGAAAGAATACCATTAAACGACATTGAGCAGGCGGTATATAAAGATAACAGTGATACAGTCAATGATATAATGTTCAGTTATGACGAAAGTGTAAGCACGGATAATTTATTCTATATCTATCTGAAAAATACTCACGATTCGGAATTAGCTGATTTTTTGAGTACAGCCAAAGAGTTGGAAAAACGCAGAAATGAAATCAATTCACCGTGGTACTACCCATCATCCAGAGATTCAAGTGATGTAACAGGTGATTTCCAGGATATAATTGACAAGTGCAAGAGTTACACCGGAACCCGCATCAAGGACCGTTATGCCTTGCAAGTGGTACGGGCACTTTTTGCTTCACGTTGTTACGATAAATGTGTGGCATATTTCAATGAGGCTTTTCAGGAAATTTCTGATGACAACCTGTTCAAGCGTATGGCACAGGGGTATGTAGCCGGATGTTGGTACCGGCTGGGAAATGTTGATATGGCAAATGAATATTTCGCCCAATCTGGTGATTTTTATTCTATCAAAACCGACAATCCTGTTGCGTTCATGGCAGAACGCAATCCAGACAACCCGGAATTATTATCATACATCCAGACTATCTCAAATGATTCTGCCGAGTTTTGTGCAATAAAATCTGTTGCAGAAAATGTGCTAAGCAAGAAGAAAGTAAACAATCGTGGTGACTGGGAGTTTGCTTTGGCATATATGTACGGAGAGTTTTACTCTGACAGTCGCAAAGCCTCGCAGTATATCCGTAAGGCTTTGCGGCACACGTTTTCATCAGACGATTTACACGACCATGCCCGTGCCTATCGCATGAAGATAGATGCAGAGAACGATGATAATTCATCACTTTTGTCTGATTTGAAATGGATGGAATCAAAGATTGACATATTTTTGCCAGATGCTGTGGAATGGAACAGAATGATGCAGAACATAGTTTATGCCAGCCTGATTCCGAACTTGTGGAATAATAAGGACTATACTACAGCTATATTACTATGCGGTTATGCAGACAATCTGCTTGCCACCAAGCAACGCCATGATGAAATAGAGACAGATTATACATGCGCTTTTTGGGGAGGAGCTACCCAAACACAGACAATTGAAGAAATGAGAAGAAGTGAACGATTTTGGAATACGCAAGATTACAGTTCTCTTTCTTTTCAGTTGATGGGGTCTCTTTCGTCCAGTCAACTTATAGACGTGAAGCGGGGTATTGCTTCTGAAAATAAATTGTTTACTTATCTGAAAAAGTATATCCGGCACGATTCAGACTATTTCAATGAACTTATAGGGACTCTTGCCCTCCGTGAGGAAAACTATCAAAGGGCTGTCGGATATTTTACCAGTGTTTCTGATGAATATTTGCAAGCCATGAATGTATATAAGGGAGGCTATCTTAATCGGAATCCTTTCTATGCTTATCCGGACAGATGGTCTAAAAGCGGAGAATGGGAATGGGAGGCACAAACTGTCAATAAACCATTGCAAGACTCCCAAAGAATTAAATACAGGTTTGCCAAAAGAATGTTGGAATTGCAAGACCAGATGAAATACGGAAAGACTGCCGACATACGAGGTATGGCACGGTTCAAATATGCCATAGGCCGTCGTAATTCTTTTGAAGAGTGTTGGGCTTTAACCCAATATTGGCGTGGAGAATATATCGGCTTGTTTGAGCCTCGATTGGATTATTGGTCAATTGATTATATAAAAGGTTATGATGACATCCTATACGATTACAAGCATTCTGTCGGGCATAAAAAAACAGAAGAAATCTATCAGGCAGAAATTAAAAAGGCTTTGGAAATGTTCCAGTCTGAGGAAGCTAAAGCCGAAGCAGAATATATATTGGGTAATCTTCGCACAATTATAAAGTGTTATGGTAATACCACTACTGCACGATACATCAAGAAGTCTTGCGATAATTGGCATTCCTGGTTATGATGTAAAGGCACTCCGTTCCACGCTTCCCAGCGTAGAACGGGGTTCGGAACATATATCAGAAATCATGCTGTTTTTCTTGCCTCCAGGAAGCGGTGTGCGTTATCATTGACCAATTTGACAATTCGTTCGTGATATTCCGTGTTGGAGTTGCACACTCCACGGCTCTGTATCACCTTACCCTCTTTCAATGAGAACTCCACGGTCTCTATGCGGTTGCCTTGTCGGTCGTGTGCCGAAAGGATAATGCTGTCCGTCTTTGCATAATATTCACACTGGAACACACAATGGTGCATGTGTTCGCCCTCCTCCTTGTAGGCTTCAATGGTGTCAAGCACGGAAATCTCAATGTCGCTGTCGCTGATGACAATCCCGAAGAAACAGGACTTGTCCCTGTAAAACTCGGCTTCATGCTCCTTGGCTCTCTGCATCCGCTCCCTGTTCCTGCGCCTCTCCTCCATGCCGTTTACTTTGGCCAGCCACCTGTCATGCTCGGCTTTGAGGTTTATCGGGCAGATATACCTCGGGCTGCGTGTGTCCTTTCCGCACCGTTCAAGCAGACGGACGGTGTCGCACCACATGCTGTAATCAACAGGCCGGTAATGATGCCGTGATGCAACCTTGTATGACTGCCAGCACCTGTCCAGCTCGAATGTATTGCTGACGAAATAGGCAACCGCCTTGCGGTCTTTGGTTTTCATCATGGTTTCGATGCGGTGGTCTGACAAAAGAGCCTTTGCAAGACGCATGGGGTGGCAGTCGGGAAGCCTGCCTCTCATGCCGTTGCGTCTCAGTCCTGCCGTGACTGAATAACGGGGATAGACATACGTGTTTGAGATAACCCAATGCACATCGGACATTTGCCTTAACTCAATATCGGTCATCCAGTTGAAGCTGTCCTGATAATAGCCTATCGTCCTCGCCCTTGAAGTGACGGCAGTCTTTCCGTCCCCACCAAGCCACAGACGGCACACCTCCCAACAGGTAGTTCTCATTGGCTCGCCTTTCCTGTAACAGACATTCAGCAGGAACACACGCTGCACCTGCAACCCGTCAATGGCTTCAAGAGTGGAAAAATAGCTTGTCTCCCTGCATTTCCGTTTCATCGTGTCAGTAACCTGCAAGCGGTGTCCGCAATGGGGGCAGCGTACAGACTTTCCTTTTCCCTTGTAGTCAAACTTTCCTCCGCAATCGCTGCACGTGCATTTGTGGCCGGAAGTGCGGAAAGCAATATGCGATACCACGTTTTTGACAGCCCACTCCACGGCTTTCGGGCTGATGGCGGACAGCCCCTCGTTGGAGGCTGCCACCGTCTTTTCAAATTTCGTTCTCGGTTTCATGGCTCAAAAATCAAAAAGTGAGAGTTCGGGTTGTTTGGGTTCGGGCTTCTTTGCAGCCTTGGGCTTGGAGTTGCGTTGCTGCAACTTGCGCATTTCCTCGTCCTGGTAGCGTTTGAGCGCAATGGCTCGCTGTTCCGCCTTTTCCTCCTCGGTCAGTTCAATGTGGTGATTGACAACGACCGAGCAGTTTATTGGCTTGCCGATGTCCAGTGTCGGCTCGTCTATCGCATGGACTGCCATGGAATAGATTTCCTCGTCTGCAAAGCCACAACAGCCGGATTTCTGCACTTCGTTGAGTATGAACGTAACCACATCGTCAATGGTGCGTGTCGTGGTCTCGTATTTGGCACGGAAGAGTTCGTCCTCTTTTGCCCTCTTGTCAAGATAGTTCCTGATGATTTCCTTGAAATGTTCCGTTCCTTTCATGATGTTTCCGTTTTAAGTATTAGAAGCGATAGCCGATTACCGCCCCGATATATAGTTTTTCCCCTGCTGCAAGCGTTTCAACCAACCGCATGAGTTCCCTTGACCGTTCAGCCGTTCCGTGTCCGTCACAAAACTCCGTGATGAAAAGGCAGTCCGTGGCGAGCGGATTGAGTATGGCTTTCTGAAGGTGGTAGGCAGTCCCTGCCCATTCCATGATGTTCTTCTCGGTGAGTGCGTCCGTCCGTTTGCGGATAAGGTCAAGATAAGTCTTTCGCCACTCCGTGAAGCCCCCGTTATAGGCCAGCGTCTCGTCCGCATTGAGGGTAAACATGCCCTCGGGCAAAATGCGCCCCGCAAGGTTCTTGATTTCCCTTTTGCGGTCTTCGTTGTCAATCTCGCAGGTGTAGTCCATAAAGACCATGTCGCCCTGTCCCACGTGTTCGATGCCGATATACTCCCTTTTTTCTATTGGTCTGTTGCTGAGTTGAAAAATAGTGCTAAACATAATTTTAATATATTTATGTAATTCTTAATTCTTTTCCCTCTTGTCTGAAGCCTTACGGCTTCTCGCATCCGGGGGATTTTTACGATACTTACCCACACGGAGGGCTTGAAGTGGCAAAAGGCGGACATGGCAAGCGGAAAGCGGACGGAATACCCAATTTGGCACAAATTGCGGAAGGCTGCCGGTCGTTTTCCGTGCGGCCAAGCATAGCGGTGTTTGCCGTCGCCACGGCCCTCCGTTATTTTGTATCGGAAAATCCACGGATGCGCCAAGCCTTGAGGCAGACAGGGATGTACTTGTATTCATTCAGTTAATGACGGCACAAAAAAATCCCGACACCGACGTGCCGGGACTCTGAAAGTGTACATAAAATTAAAGTATGCTTAAACCAATGGGATCTCAAACGACTTGATTACGCAACGGGCCTCCTTGTCAAGAATGAACCAGTATTCGGAGCGGTAGGGTTTTCCTTCCGCCGTTTTCGCCTCGAACTCAATCTTGACTTTCCACCCGTTGAAAGGTTTTAGGGTCTTGCCGTTCTGACCACCGGGAATTGTGAGCGACCGCAGGACGGCCATAGCTTCCATCTGCCGCTCCATCAGCCCGGCCATATCCCTGTTGTCCGGGTTAAAATTCTCCAGCCCATTCGTCTCTTTCATTACTTTTTCGTTGATTTTCATCATCGCCATGGAGAGTGCCATCTTTTCCTCCATGTTCACGTACTCCCTGCCGAAGACGGAATCCGCCTTGCTGATACCGATGACCCTGACGGATTCGGGGTTGTCCACCGAGGCTTTCAGCGCAAGCTCCGCCACCTCCACGGCTCTCTTGCCGGGGTTGTCTGGCCGGAACATGAAATAGAACACGCCGCCCCAGAAGAGGATGCCGGTAATCAGTATCACAATTAATAACGTACCCTGTCTCATACCTTGATGATTTGAAGTTTGTCGGGAGACACTCCGAGCCGCTTACGGTACACGGTGCCGTCCTCCCGGTACATTTCCAGTTCGGATGCCGTAATCTGTTTCTCGCACAGCTCTTTCGCCTCGTCGAGTGTAAGCTGGTGCCCTCCGATGTTCCTCCAGATGGAGAATGAACACGGTGCGGATTCGTTGTTGTAGTTGGAGCAGTTGAACGCCCGGCTTCCGACACGTATCTCTCCGCCGCAGTGCGGGCATTTGCCGATGACCGGCTGCATCGGCACGCTGCCGTCGTCCGCCAGCTCCAGCACGGTCGGGAACGCCTTGCCCTCCTTGGAGGTGAAGCCGTCCAACAGGACATGCCGTTTCTCCAGCAGTTCCGTGATTTCCGCATCGTTCATCTTGCGGTTGCCGATGATGCCGTTGATGTTCAGCACGCAGGACGGCTGTTCCCCGATGTTATGCTCGCAGCGGTAGCCCTTGCAGGTCTTTACCACGTTCCCGCCGCACAGGGGGCAGCGTCCGATGATTCTTTTTTCAGTTTCCATGATTGTTGATGTTACTTTGTTATTTTTTTATCTTTTCAGAAACCCCGGTTCCATTCGGCCACGATGCCGCCGACGATGTTCTTGCCGGACATCACGCTTGCCCAGCTTTCCGGGTCGAGCGAGAACCAGAGGTCGTTCCACGAGAGCGTTCGCACCTGCCATGCCAGTATGAACAGGTCTGTGTTGACGGCCTCCAGCCTCGTCACCACCTCGTTGGCGATGTAGTAGCGTTCGGAGGAACTCAACAGGTTCACCTTGTGCTTCCCGTTCTTGCCGTCCGTGCCGCCCACGTCATAGCTTCCCGATGTCACGAGCTGTTTCATGAACGGGTAGAGTGCAGCCATCTGCGTGGCGGCATCCGCCAGCTCGTCCGACACCAGTGCGGCGATGGCCGTGCCCTTGAGGTTTCCGCCCACCGATTTCAGGAGCAGGTCGCAGTTCCTGGGGATTTCCGTCGTCACCAGTTCCCCTGCACGTTTGATCTGGTACAGGTTCTGTACCGCACCCTGGGCATTGGAAAGGTATTCCAGCATTTTGTCCTCCACGTTATGTACCCGGTCAAGAGCCACTGTTACGGCGGTCTCTGCCGCAATGATTTTCTCCTGCCTTTCCTTGCGCTTCTTGTGGATGCTTTTCAGCTCGGCTGTCTGCGCGATGACCGCCCCGGTCAGTGCCGGGTCGGTCTGCTGGGCGAATACCGGCAGATTTCCTGTCATGCAACCGCAAATGACGGCGATTATTTTCAGTTTCATTTTCAATGATTCCATATACCTTACATTTTAAGTCCAGTATTCCGATATTCGGCCAGCTTCCGTTCCCGGTCATCCTTGTTGGGGGAAAGGACTGGTTGTAAAGGCCTGTTCATCAGGCAGTCGTTCCAGTCCTTGAAAGCCTTGGGAGGCAGCCACTGTCCCATGCGGTAGCGGATGCCCAGACGCTCGCCGGTCTGTGCCGTAAGGGAGCGTTCCGTGTCCAGTGTGAAGGATTTTCCTTTCGCCTCTATCCGTATGCCGTCCTCCGCCTTATGGATTTTCATCGGGATATTTTCCAGAAGGGCCATCATGCGAAGCCCGTAGATGCGCCCGGCAAGGTCGTTGTCGAAACAGTCGAAGGCACGGGCATGGGGAAAACGCTCCATGACACCGGTTATCTGCCTGTCCGAGAACGTGCCGCCGAGCGACACCAGTGCCACTTCCGCATTTATCCGTGCCCGGTTCACCTGGTAGAATGCCATCGCATCGAAAGCGGACTCACAGAAGAACACGCTCCGGACCGCCTCACGGTTGCCGCCCGTCAGGTCGGCCACCCATGCCGAGGAGGAGGAATCGGTGCCGGCCGCCTTGGACTTGTAGCCGCTGTGCCCCCGTATCTCGTAGCCCCTGACTTCATCATTTCGTGCGTCCGTGTAGGGGAAACCGATGTTGTAGCCGTCGAACTTGCCGTTCCGGCGGTCACGTATGAGGCAGACGAACGGAGAAAGTTCCCTGACCGTCTCGGCGGAAATGCCCCTGAGGGCGAACAGTCCCGGTGTCTTCTCCGTATCGACAGGCTTCACCTCATACCGTGAACTGTCAAATACGGCAGTGTGCATGGCGGATTTCACATACTCGCGGTCTTCCCGGTATTCGGGTTCGGGCATGTTGGCAAAGCGTGCCATGACCTTGGCGATTTTCTGCCACTCGTCCTTGCCCGACACCGTGAAGGAGGAAAGGTTCTCCCGTATGAGCGTGACCACATCGCCTTTCGAGCCGTTCCTGCGGAAGAACGTCTGCGCCGCCTTGTCGTTCGGGTGGCTGACGATGATGGTGTCACGCCTGTCCCTGCCTTCGCCCAGCACCAGCTCGATGTACCTTCCCACACCGGCCTTGCGGTCCAGACGGTAGCCCAGGGCATAGGCGATGTCGTCAATGCCCACACGGGATTTCAGTTCCTTGAAGTTTACCTTGTAGTCCGTCATAAGCCCGTCCGTATTACGGTGATATTCATATTCTTGTTAAATGCTGATTCCCGTACCGGCTTTCTGCGTGCGCTGCATGACCGCCAGTTCCGGCCCGTAGGTCTTGCGTGCCGTCATGTTCAGGAACGCCGCCTTGTCCTTCATGTCGGTGAGCTGGAAGAAGGTTTTTGCGGTGTCTTTCGACACTTTCTTCAGTCCCAGTTCCACCCCGTCGTAGGAGGCGCGGATGGCATAGTCACCGGAGCGTGTCTTGACGATGGCCGCATTCTTGAAAGGCACCTCCTCACCGGCATCCAACGGGGCCAGTGGGTCGTTCTTGGCCAGGTACGGCTGCTCGCCGAGTGCCAGCCGCTGCTTGTCCACGTGGTCGAGAATCAGGTCCGACGCCTTGTTCACGTCCGCCATGACGGAGACGATGAATTTCGGTTCCTGTTTCAGCGTGCCTATCCACGAGTCCAGGTAGGCGGCGGAGTTGTCGGTCACTTTGGAGTCAAAGCCCATGGAGTGGCTGATCATGGCAGCCGTGAGTTCGGCCACCAGCTCCTCCTTGGCGTACTTCGGGTCGCCGAAGCGTCCGCCCGTTTCACGGTTGAGCCGTTCGGGTGTCATGGTGGAGTGCGTCATCTCGTGCAGCATGGTGGAATAATACTCCATGCCGCCCCGGTAAGTCTCCTCCGGCGAGCTGCCGATGTTGAACTGCGCCTTCATGGGCACCACGATACGGTCCTGCGAGGGAGAGTAGAAAGCCCCGTCCACACGTTTGTCCGCCTGTATCGGGCAGAGCCACTGCTGCGTCTGCACCATGCGGTCGAGGGCGGCATGGGCGTACATTCCCTCCGTGTCCCGGAGTTCGGGCACCTTGAACCTGTCAAGGAGTTTCTGCATCCTTTCCGGCTGCATCTCGGCCAGGTTGGTCTGCGCCACGTTATAGACAGGGAAGGACTTGACGAACGGGATGGCCTCCAGCCCCTGCCGTTCCTCCTTCGTCATGGCACGGTACTCGTCGGAGCTGACGCGCCTGCCGTCCCTGTCCTTTACCAGCATGTCCCAGTACACCACGGGGAAGGCTTTCTCGCCTTTCAGGACATGGGCTTTCAGGTTATGGGCCTGCTTGAAGGTCAGATAGACCGGGAGCTGATACCCCATGGCGGCCGTGTGCAATTGCAGGAAGAAAGAGTTGGAGCCGGAATAGTTGCGTCCTCCCACGTTCTGCGGCAGCCCGGCATAGCCCGACTCGCCGCCTATCCAGCCTTTCTTCCAGCCGGTTTCCTTCATCTGCCGCATACGCTCGATCATCATTGCCGTAAACCGTTCCAGAGCTGCCTGGCCGGAACCGCCCGATGACGACAGTGAGTTAGTTCCATATGCCATAGTCCTCGTCGTCCGTTAGCTGGCGGTCCATCCCCTCGGTGTCCGTCTGTTCGACATAAAACTCCGCCGACTCGTCCGACGGGTCCGTACCGTGGGCACGGCACCAGTCGAGGTAGTCCTGCGCGTTCTCTCCCTCCATGACAAAGCGGAGGAAACCTATCTTGCCTTCCTGGAGGAGTTCCACCAGCTCCTCGTGTCTCATTGCTTTTGACATAATCGTTTACTGTTTTTAATGTGATATGAATTATTAATTACTCTTTCTCATTCAGTTACATTTTCATGGAAGCTGATTTTTCCACCCTGGCGGTGTTGCCCGCCAGCATATCGGTGATTTCCGTGTTCAGGTACTTGGCCGCTATCTGCTCCCGTGTGGCGGTCTTGGTCTTGAAGAGCGAATAGCCGTCGTCGAAGGAGATTTCATGCCGGGAGGTCTTGCCCCTGTCGCCCATGTCCACCGACACTTTCCACTTGTTGTCGGCATGGTCCTTGGCCACACGGACACCCTTGGGGTCGATGCCTTCGGGAAGCCGGTATTTCTCGTAGGCGGATTTCAGGTGCAGCCGTTCGCCGAAGTTCCTCTCCAACAGCTGCTCTGGTGTCATCACCCGGTCGAAGTAGGCGTTCAAATCCTGACGGGAGGCGACGGCCGACATCTTGGTATCGCCGACCTGCGCGTAAAACTTGTACTTGCCGTAATCGGGACGCTGCTCGTCCTTCTCCTTGTACACGTTGAACTTCTCCACCGTGACGCTGCCCTCCGGCCCGTCAATCGACTTAGGCATCCGGAAAGCCTCTTCGGGCACTTTGGGCATGAGCTTGGTCGGGTAGTAGCGTTCCATCAGCTGGGGTACGGTCATCTCCTTCTTCTGGTAGGCGGCAAGGTCAGCCGCATCCATTTTCTGCGGTTTCAGCTGCTGCCCGTCAATCTTGGCTGTAAAATACCAGTCTTCCGGGTTGTCCTTGCTCTGGTAGGCATGGCCGTGCGTCACTTTTTCACCGTTGGCCGTCACCATCTGCGGTTCACGGGGTTTGCGCTCCTTCCCGGCTTCGACTTTCGTCTCGGCCTTCTTCTCGTCGGCAGGTTTCTCCACGGCAGCGTTTCCCACTGTCTTGGCAGGCTCTTCCTGCGTAGCCTTCTCTTTCTTTTTCTTTGCCATAGCTTCATTGTTTGGAGTTATTTCTTCTTGCGTTTTCGCTTTCTTCATCAGCTTCGGGTCTTCAATCGCATCACAGATGGCGACCCTTTGCCCCGAACGGATCAGTTTGGGCAGATACGTGTCCAGGGCATGATGGGGAAACCCGGCCAGCTTGACAGGCTCTTTCTCGCCGGGAATGATTTTCTCCGAAATCTTCAAGGCAAGCAGTACGGAAGCCTTGACGGCATCCTCCCTGTACAGCTCATAGAAGTCCCCGTTGCGGAAAAGCAGCATCGCGTCCGGGTGCTTCTTCTTCAATGCGTCAAACTTTCCGAGAAGGGTGGTATCCTTGTCTGTATTCTCTTTCTTGGCCATGGGAAACTGGTTTTAGATTTTGAAACCCTTGGATTCTTTCGGGGAGGAATGGAACTTCAACGCCCGCTCCTGTGACTGACGGTCAACCACCTTCAGGTATTCCCAGCGGTTTTTGTCCGTCATCACCAGTCCGAGGTATTCGGGATGCCGTTCGTCATAGCGGAGTTTCTGCTGCCGTTCCCATTCTTTCAAGTCGCCCTGTATCACCTTGAACCCCTGCGGTTCTTTAAGGTCCACGCCGACGGAGACCTTTTCACCGCCCACGTTCAGCTCCACGGGCTTTCCCTCACGTACCTGCTGCTTCTGCTGTGTCCCCAGTTCGATGTCATTCACCTTCTCCATGTCCTTCAGCTTCTGTTCAATCTGAACATCAGTTACCCGTCGGTGTATGACGGACTTCGTTTCGGGATCAAGCTGGAGATACTGCCGTGTCTTCTCGCCGTTGATTTCCACGGCTTTTTGGATGACTTCACCACTATTGAGCCTTGCGGCTTCCTGTTCCGTCAGTCGGAGGATGCCGCTACGTTCCGCTTCGAGAGCGGCACGGACAGGATAGGCCATGAGTACGGGATTGCCGTTCTTGTCAGCGGTCATCTGCAGTTTGAGCGGTAACGTGATCACGTCACCGTTTCGGGCACTTATCGACACCTGCATGAGCGGTGTGACCTCGCCGGAAACAAGCCTGTCCTTCACTTCCTGCGGCAGAAGGTCGGCCTTTTCCCGGTCGATGCCCAGTGCTGCCAGTCTCTCGTATGGCAGCGGTTCGGGTTGATTTCTGTTGTGCATTTCCATTTTATGGTTGTTAAGCTGTTAATTTTGCGGCCGTGGCCGTCTGATTGCCACAAATTTATCCGCATCAAATCCCTGAAACAGAAATGCGCAACACTATTCTTATAGTATTCATGCTGACGCTCATGCCGGTAGCGGCATCCGCCCAGTTCTATACGATTACAAAAGAGTCGAAAATCATGCCTCCTTTTGTAAGAGATACCATTGAATATGTTGATAATAAATGGAATACGGAGGCTGGTTCAATAAATTCATTGGCTAAAGATACATTGAACCTTACAGTTGTCGGTCAGGAAAACAGTAACAGGAAAAGCCGAAACAGTGACAAAAGCACGTCCCAAAAGTTAAGCGAGATAAAGCCGGATAAAAAGCTTCCCGAACTTACTATCCCTAATCTCTATGAGGAAATTCTCCGTAACGGTATTCGTCATCCGAAAATCGTGCTGGCGCAGGCCATCCTCGAAACGGGCTGGTTCCGCTCTGCCGTATGCCGGAACAAGCACAACCTCTTCGGGCTGACCAATCCCCGTACAGGGAAATACTATGAGTTCGGGCATTGGACGGAGAGTGTCCGGGCTTATTACACGAAAGTGCAATACAGATATAAGGGTGGCAATTATTTGCTATGGCTTGATGAAATTGGATATGCGGAAGACCCCGGGTATATTCGCTCCGTTATTCGTGTACTGAAACAACTTTAGGTAGGAAAAGAACAAATCAAAAATGCAAAAAGCGAAGCTTATGTAGGACAAGATAACTTTTTTGTACAGACAAGAAACATGAAATCAACAGATTATCGTGTGGAAATCGTGTGGAAATCTATTAAATGTTTTGCAAATCAAAATTGTTTTATTACCTTTGCGGCATTAGAACCTGCCAAGCCTCTTTACAATGCTCAAATCGGCGGGTCGTTTTTTTATTATACCTATATGAAAACAAGTTTTGCCAAACCATATTCTTCCCCGGCAGAGATTGCTCAAATTCTAAAATTCCGTGGTATGCTCATGGACGATGATCAGAAAGTGGAAAATTATTTGATGAATATTGGTTATCATAGGCTTACTGCATATATTTTCCCCTTTTATCGGATTCCAAAGAGTGATAGGGTCTTGAAGGAAGGCATATCTTTCCGGCAGATACTGACCTTGTACCGATTTGACAAGAAACTGCGTATTCTGCTTTTCAATGAAATTGAAAAGATAGAGGTTGCTATACGAAGTGTATTGGCCAATATAGGATGTCAGGAATTAGGTGATAAGTATTGGATTACCAAATCCGAATACTTCGCTAACCCTGACAAGTTCAACCAGACTTTGGCAATCATAGAAAAGGAGTTGGTATCGAGTAAGGAAGATTACATAGAGGACTTTCGGCAGAATTACATTGAAGACTATCCTCCGGCATGGATGATAACTGAAGTGCTTTCATTCGGCAACCTTAACTATATTTACTCAAATATAGCGAGTAACAAACTGATGAAGCGTATTGCCGGTTATTTTGGGTTGAAACCACAGGTATTTACTTCTTGGCTGACGGTGCTTGCCAATCTTCGTAATATGTGCTGTCACCACGCAAGGGTATGGAATCGTGATTTCATGTTGAATCCTGCCGAGCCACGTAAGACCACATACGCATGGATTGACGCCTCAAATGTGGATAAGAAAAGGATTTACTATCGCTTGTGTATAATCCGGTATTTTCTTGCTTCGGCTTCTCCAAATAACAACTTCAATGAAAAACTATCAGTCTTGTTGAACGAATTTCCCTCAATAGATATTGCTGCAATGGGATTCAGCCCAAATTGGAGAAGTGAAGATTTGTGGAAATAATCGGTATTTATGAAACAACATGAATTTTATCTTGAAAAATATCTATATGTCAGTTTGTTATAAATTTAGGTATTTTACAATGATGACAAGTATAAACAGATGCGCTGGGTAAAAAGCATAGAATCCATACTTGGCCACATTGCCTTGTATAAATCCCCTTCTGCCATTATAAAACAGAATAACGGTGCAGGCGAGCATTGCGCCAATCACTCCATAGTGCATCATCAAGGGAAAAGTAAAAAGCAATTGAGCCATTCTGCATAAGTGGGAAGGGAAAGTGTTCCCGCACTTTTGAAACAGATAGAAGATTACAATCATCAGAATACCTCTCCACTCATAATCCACACCTGACCATGTGGCCAACCATGCTGTCAGAAGGATTGTGCAGTAGCAAATGACTTTATGCCCGTCCAGCCTTTCAAAAGCCGCCAGTACCGCCACACCCAAAGCCAGCGTAAACATCACGTTGTGCGTTCCGTCACTCCCGTTCAGCAGATGCCACGGCAGTTCGCTAACAGCAGCGAACCCCAGCAGTGTCAGGAAATACCGCATCCTGTTCCGGGTATGAGTGAACCCTTCCGCTATTAGGAAAGCGAACACCGGGAAAGCGATACGCCCCACGCAACGCATCACCCCGTATAGGAAAGTATCATCTTTCAAAAAATAGAGGGCAATGTGGTCTGTCACCATGGAAACCATGGCGATGACTTTCAATGCGCTGCCGCTCCATCCCGGTAAGCAGAATTTTGTATCCATAATCGTATAGTCATTCAACTCATGCCCAACAGTTCCTTTACCATGTCCTCGACCTCCTGGTTCACCCGCTTGAAGTTGCGGTTGAGCATGATTTCCCTCTCCCGGTCATTCCGGAACTCGTAGATTTTGGGAAGCGGCACGTAGTGATCCTCCTCCCGTTTGATTTTCTTCATGTCGAAGTGCGTCTTGCAGAAGTACTTGGTGGTCTTGAACTCCTCGGACCGTTCGATGTCGAATCGCTCCAGCATACTGTCGTCCGTTGCGGTAAAGTCACGCGCCGCCTGCCCGGCCAGCCAGCCGGTGGCCATGTCCGCAATCTTCGCCGCCGGAACGAGGTAGTCCATCTTCTCGGAAATGGTGGTCGACACCTTGCTGTCGTTGATGGAAATGGAGCGTGAGGTCTGCTTGGCCTTGCCGAACACGTCGTTCTGCGCCCATTCCAGCGTCTCCTTGTTGCGTGCCGCCCCCATGAAGATGTTGCCGCAGGTGGTGATAATCTTCTGCATCCCCACCTTGCCGTAGTCCGCCTCCAGCTGTGGCAGTTCCTGAAAGCCCAGCGTCACGGCCACCTTGTTGGAGCGTGCCGTGCCGATAAGCCGGTCTATCTTGTGGAAGTACAGGGTCGGCAGCTCGTCCACGATGATGCTCACCGGGATGTTCCCCTTGGAGTTCACACGGGTAATCAGTCGGTTCAGCACCAGTGCGTTCAGCGAGCCGATGACCTGTTCCTTCTCCGGGTCGTTGGCGATGACCAGATAGCTCGGATGTTCCCTGTCGGAAATCTTCAGGTCAAAGTCGTCCCCGGTGAACACCCAGTAGGCTTCCGGTGATACCAGCCGGGCGGCATTGACACGGAGCGTGCCCACCATGCCTTCCAGCTGGTCGTTGGCCTTGTTCTCGTAGGCACTCTTGAACGGAGCCATCAGCGAGGCAATCCTCTCGTCCTGCATCAGGATGTTGAACACCTGGTCGTATGGCCTCCCGAGGAAGGACAGCACGTGCGGCATATCGGAATACTCCCCGGTCACGGTGTCCGGCTCCACCTCGTTTCCCTTGTCGTCCTCGTACCAGCAGCGGCTTATCCTTATCTCCTTGCCGGTTCTGTCCTTGTAGGAAAAGCCCTCCAACTCCACGAACATGCGGTCTTCATCGGTCGAGACGTCGTTGCCTTTCTCGTCCACGAAGTCCAGCACCACGCTGCCCTTGCCGTCAAGGGCGTTGAAGTCGTCCCAGTTGCGGATGACCACCTCGTATTTCCTGCCCATGTGTTCCTTTCCCTCCAGTGAGATGAATCTTTTCAGCTTCTTTCCGTCCTTGAACCCTACCGGGTGGAAGTTCACGAAGAAATAGATGATGGCCGCCAGAAAGTTCTCCGCCGAGTTGGTGAAGAAGGCCTCCGAACCGCCTTTCTTCTCGCCGCCGCCCTTGTTCAGGGAGGCGAGCAGCGTAGCCGCCGTCTCCGATGCCGCCGCCAGGTCGGGAATATACTTCCGTTGTATCGGGTTGATGCGGTTGGAATACTCCACATCGGTAAAGTTCACTATCCTGAATCCGCAATTATCAGGAAGTTTTCCGGCTTTCCTGTTCTTGCAGTACTGGTAAAAAAGCGTCTTGGCAAGTGTCGGAAACTTAAAGTCATATACCATGAGGGCGAAACCCTTGGCCGAGTGCTGCCTTATGAACGGGTCGATGATGCCGAACGACTTACCCGAACCGGGCGTACCCAGCACGATAGTCCCACGGAACGGGTTGATGATGTTGATCCAGCCCCTGTGCATCTTCTGTTTCCAGTAATATATCATGGGAATGTTCACCGAGTAGTCGTTGTTTACCAGCACTTCCGACTGTTGGAAGGATTCGTTCTCGAAGTTGAAACGGTCTTCGCCCACCTTGTAGTTGTAATACCTGGCGATGCCGTCCAGCCCCTGATGCACCAGCATGGTGCCTGCCACCGAGCAGAGGGCATAGAGGATACGGCCTGCCGGGAAACCCATCCAGCTGACGCCGAAGTCCATCCCGTGAAAGACAAAACACAGCCCGACAAGGGTCAGTCCCGCCAGTACCGGGTAGATGACCATCGTCCTGACGTTGAACTTCAACGCCTTCTTCGCCTTCGTACCTATACACACCACACAGATGCAGACCAGTTCCGTCACCTTGCAGCCCGCCACCGAGTTGAACACCTTGAAACGTCCCAGTATGTCAAGAATGAACTGCGTGACGCGGTTGTCCGCCGTTACCGGCAGGTTCATCACGATCTCGATGATGAGAAAGATGTAGATACAGCTACGGAAATAACTGTACATCTGCTGCTGTTCCCTCGTTTCCTCAAATGCCATAAGCTATAAATTTATATTCTGTCAAAACGGTATTTTTATTCCCAGCAACAACCCGTTGCGGAAAGTGTCCCCGTGCAGGAAGTTCACGTTGTTCTTCTGGATAATTGAGAACTCCATTCCGCTTCGCAGCACGTAGCTGTACTCGAAGCCTCCCTCCAGACCGAGGAAGAACTTCCGGTTCACCGCACCGAACTGCGGGCCGAAGCGGAAACGGAGCATCCCGTTCTTGTAGCGGACAAGGCGGTGCTTGTACAGAAGACCGCCGTCCCAGTAATAATCCTTCCAGAAGTTCTTGGAAACGGGCCTGTGCCAGTGCGTGCCCGCCTCGCCGAATACTTCCACGGCATTGCCGTAGGACAGCGGATATTCATAACCGAGGGTCGCATTCAACGTGGAGGGGAAAAGGAAGCCGGCGTTCAGCGTCAGCTTGCCGTCCTGTGCGGACGCGCTCATGGAGGCTACCGCACACAAGAGAATAAACAATAATTTTTTCATGGCCTGTCAGTATAAGTGATGTGATAATAGGGATAGTACGGCGTGTCTTTCAAAATGTCCGAATCAAAGCCGTCGGCATTGAGGATGTCCTTGTACTCGATGGTCAGCGTGATGACACGCCCGCTGATCTGGTTCTCGGAAATTTCCAGCCGCAGAATCTTCTCTTCGGGGAAGGTGAGCTTCGGCAGTACCAGCACGTTGCGGTAGTCCTTCTTGAATTTCCTCACGTGGTTGACCGTGAAGACCGGCGTCAGCTCGATGGTCTGCGAGTTGGTCGCCTTGGTCTCCTTCTTGTCCGTGAGCTTTATCCTCGTCTCCTCGATGTCATAGGGTATTTTCGTCCGGTTGCGAAGCGAGTAGTCAATGAAGAAATAGTCCCCGACGGAGTAGATATTGTTCACAACGGCTTTCATGCCGTGCTCGTTCGATACAATCTGGTTGAACTTGCGGTCGCTGCCATAGACCGCCCACGCATAGCGTGCCATCTCCGCCATCGGCATGGAAACCTCCGGGTTGATGTACGACTGCAGGTCGTCGTATGACACATTATATATATTGGAAGCCATGCCGGGAGATTGGGTATAAAGGACATCGTACTGTGCGATATGCCGTTCCCCGATAAGGGTCAGCGTACCCAGCAGCTCGTTGTCATCATAACCCAAGTCCGGCAGGGAATCATTCTCGTGATAAGGCTTGATGCGTACAATGTTGTCGGTACACTGGTTGCCGGCAATCTTCGGGGTGGAAATGTCCACCATCTTGATATTTTCGGGCATGACAATGTGCGTGGTCACTTCCCGGTTGACGTAAATCCTCCTGTTGGCGAATATGTTGCCGGTAAGACAGAAGATGCTGATGAAAAGTAAAAGAATCCTGACTTTCATATTATGCGATTTAATGATTTCTTGTTCGGTGTGTAAAGTATTTGATAGTTTACCGTGCGTCATCCGAATTGATCAGATAGACAATGGTGTTGTACTTGATTTTCGCCTTGTTCTTCCTGATGCCGGAAGAGATGGCGGAAGTGGCGGAGTTGTACATGTTCTGCAAGGCCTGCAGGGCGATGGCCTCTCCCGATATGCCGGAACCGTAGCCGTCCTCCGACTCGAAGTTGATGTTCTGCTGTACCGTGCTGGAGCTTGCGTCCTTCACGAAGTCACGGAACTCGGATTCGGGAACGTAGAACCCCTCCATGCCGTCATTGTCAAAGACAGAGAGCTTGACCTTGATGAACCTGTCTCCCACAAGGATGCTGGTGATGGCAGCCCGGACACGCTGCTGCCCGAATCCTGTCACCGTACCGTAAAGGTATGTGCCTTTCTTCAACCGGGTTCCGCTCACGGTCACGTCGTCAAGCAGCTTGAAGCGAAGGCGCGTGCCTTCCCGTGCCTTGGTGGTCTGGTCTATCATGGCCCGTATCAGCCTGGCTTCCGCTGCTTCATTGGAGGCCGTGACGGTATGGAACTTGCCGGCATTGGTGTCGGAGGATTTCAGGACAAGGTTCGGGCGGTTGCGTTCCGCTTCCTCCCTGCGTACCCTGGCGATGGAGTCCGCACGCTGTTTTTCCGCAATTTTCTCCGCTTCCGACTTGCCGTAACCGAGTCCGGCTTCAATGGCCTTCTGCCGTTCATAGCTCCGTTTCTGTATCTCTTCAAGGTCACGGGCAAAGTCATCCTGCGAGGTGTAACCGTTTTCTGAACCACCACCGGAAGAACCGTCGCCGTAAGCGTAGGAGTTGATGTGCTTTCTTGATTCGGCCAGTGAACGCTCCAGTTCCTCCATTTCCTGCTGCCGGCGGATGCGCTCGGCTTCGGCGGCGTCAATGCTGTCAAGCTCGTCCTCGGTGTAGCCGTGACCCAGTTTTTCATTCTCTTTCTCTTCCTCCCCGAGCGCACCGACTGCCGTGAAGGCATCCTCGTCGTCGAAACGGCGTGACATCTCATACATCTTATCTCCGGTTTCCTGAGTTTGCGCCTCCGGCAGTTCCATGTTGATGTGGTCCATGGCCACCGCCTCCGCTGTCTCACCGTCGCCGCCGAATGTCTGCATCAGGAAGTAAACCATGGCACACAGCGGAACGAAGACGACCAGCGGAAAGATATACTTGGGTTGTCTGAAATTAATCTTGATCATGAGTTGTCATTGTTTTTAAGGGATTTGACGATGTTTTCCAGTTTTTTGTAATGCCGCACGATACGGACGGAATCCGCGCGTGATTTCTTCGGGACGGCAATCAGGGAGTCCAGTTCCTTGCGGACGGCCTGCCCCTCGGCGGTCAGTTCCAGCAGTGTACGTCGATGCGCGTCCTTGTTCGCCTGAATGGTGCGGAAACCGCTGAAGAGCGGTTCCATGTTTGCAATGGCACTCACATCGGGTTCCGTCACGTTCCTGCCGGTCAGGAAATCCGAGACAATGCCTCCGACCAATAACAGGGATAACGAACCGACCACGCAGGCGAACGTCCTTTTGGGATGTTTCCTAGCCCATGCGTTGGCAAGCCGGATGCGCCCCGGCAACCGGCATTTCGTGCCGACCGAACTTAACCTGGGCTGCAACCACGCCCTGATCAGCAGGTGCGTTTTAAGCCTCTGTTCATGCAATTTTTTACCAAATGATTTCATATCCGATATTTTTAATAGTCCAAATCCTTGTTCTCGATGGTCCTCCAGCCGGTGATCATCAGCCCGTGGGGATTGTTTTGTGTCCTGGGCACGCTCTCGATGTACCCGGTCGTCACCAGCGAACGTTTCTGGTCACGGGAACGCCGCTTGATGAGCTGCGTTCCGTAATAGGTGAACTTGCGTTCGTTCCCGTCAAAGCGGATGGAGTCGCACATGACGGTGCAGACCGCCGACGAGGAGATGATGTCGGAGTAGAAGCCGTTCTCGTCCATGGCCTGTTTCTGTTTCAAGGCCGTGCCGTCCGCCATGTACATCGCCTTGCCGAGCGTCCAGCGGATGTAGTCGTCATCGGGCGGCAGGTTGAAGAAATACTGGTGGAAGAGCTGGATGTGCGCCTTCGCCTCCATGGTGAAGTTGGCCTCCAGCTTCGCACGCTCGGCGAGGAACGGGATGTCCCCGTCGAGTACATAAATCTGCTGCCGCTCCTCGCTTACGAGGGAGACGCAGCACCAGACGGTGAACCCGCAGATGACGGCACAGCCAGCTATGGTGGCCAGCACCGTCATCATGGCGAGTTTCGTTTTCTGTGCAAGGGATTCTATAAGCATATACTGTCGTTTTGAAGTTTACTTTACGAGTGATTTCCCCATGGAGCCTGCCGCACCGATTGTCGAGCCGACCGCACTTCCGGCCATCGAGCCTGCCGCGCTCGTGATTCCCATGGCGGTGGAGCCTGCCACGGAACCCGCTCCCGAACTTACGCCGCCCGGTATCAGCCAAGAGGCCACTTCGGGGACGAAGCGGATGATGTAGGCACCGACAAGCATACCCATGGCGTACATGCAGTTCGAGCCGATGCCCTGGAGGCCGAGCGCGCCGATTTGCTCCCACGAGTTCACCGAGCCGTGCAGGAGGTGGTCGTAGGCCACCAGGTCCTGCTGGAGGTTGTAAAGGAGGATGAAGTCAATGTAGTACAGGCACATGTAGGTCACGAATCCCCACAGCGAGAGGGAAAGGTATTTTGACATCCACTGGCTCCAGGCCGAGTTCCACGGCGGGGCGAGGGACAGGGCGAACATGATGGGGCAGAATATCATGAGGATGGCCATGAAGATGCGTTGCGCCACGAGGATGCCGTAGTAGGACATCTGGAAAATCAGTTCGCCGATGAAGCGTATGACGTCGTTAATCCACTCGCTGACCTTGGTCTCGGCGGCCACGGCGGCACGCTGGGCGTAGTTGTTGATGGTGGTGCCGAGGTTCTCCACGTTGTAGATGAGCTTGTCCCACCAGGCCGCATCCTGCCCGATGGCTGCCACCTGTTTGGCGGTGGCGATGGAGTCCTGCACCGTCCGGAGGCGGTCAAGGTAATCCCCCTGTTTCTGCGCCACCTTCAGCTCGAAGGCGGCCACTTCCTTGTTCTTGGCCTGCGCCATGGCCTTGGTGGCTGACTCCAGGCTCTTGCCGGGCACCTGCAACGCCTCGCATATCCATGACGAGGAGGAGATGCAGATGGAGATGCCGATGATGCGTAGGAGCTTCATCACGTCCATGCCGCGCCGTCCGAGCATCATCATCCAGCACTCGTAAGAGCCGACACAGAGGGCGAGGCAGAGTCCGAGGGCACGGGCCAGCGAGACCGCATCACCCAGCACCGCCACGTTGGGGAATGTCTCCATGGCGACCAGCAGCTTGTCAAGGCTCTCGTCGATGGCGGGCAGACCGATGGTCAGGAGTGTACACATTATATTCATACCGTTCTTACTTTATATTTATATTTTACAGTTTCTTGTTTCCCTTTTTAATAATGAGTGGCGGCCACGGCACAGAGATGCGCCGTCCGGCTGACCAGTTCCTCCATTTTCTTCCTGGCTTCCTCGTAGGCCTGCTGCCTCTTGGCGTTCTCCAGCCCGTAGCCGACACCGGTCTTGTGGATGTAGGCGATGTCCGCACAGAGGATCTCATTCTGCCGGCTCAGCTCGTTCACCTGGTACTTGAGCCTGCCATCGCTTTTCTTCATGCAGTAGAGCAGCCCGTCGGTGATGCAGTCCTGCATCCGGTTGAACTCGTCCTTGTAGGCAGGGTAACTCAAATCCACGTTGCGGTCCGCCTCCCGTGCCAGTTCCTCCCTGTACAGTCCTTCGATGTATTTGCGTTCCTCTTCCGCCTTTTCCGCCTTCTGACGCTGGGTTTCCCCGGCCGTGACACGCACCGGCATGATACGCTTGATGTTGGAGTCCTTCTCCCTGAACCGCACCCGGAAGCCGGAATGGAAGCCCGCCCATTTCCAGTACATGTCCGCACCGGAATACCGCTTGTGGAGAAAATAGTAGTACCAGTCGGGAGCGAAGTCCCACGGGCCGTTCTCCATCGACTTCCACTGCCGTTCCTTTTCCTTGTCCCTTGTAGGCCGTTGGGCGTTGGAGACAAGCGGGATGCCGGCCAGTATGATTACAGCCATGATAATTGTCTTTCTAACCTGCATATCCTTCGTTCCATTTGTTGATGACATTTTCCGCTATCGCATCCTTTACCTCCGAGTTCAAAATCTCCCAGATGTAATCAGGTTTCCAACCGCAATCCGTTACAAGATAGCAGTACAGGTTTGCGTTGTCAATGATGTACCGTGCCTTGTCAACGGTGCTTTTGAGCGTCAGCACCAGATTCAGTTTCTCGTCCATGCTCGCCTTCATCAGGTTGATGCCCGAAGCGGCCACGGACGCATAGAGCTTGTAGCAGTGCTTTATCTCCCTTGATATGGCGAGGTTGGCATCCGTGTAGTACCATGCCACGAAAGGCTTGTCCTTCACATATTTGAAAGTGCTTTCCGTGAAGTCCTTGTATTCCCTTACCAGCCGGTACAGGGAGTTGGCGGTGGAAGAAATGGCTCCGGCCAGCACCAGGTAGGAATGGGCGTTGTCAAGCCTTGTGTTCAGCGTGGTGCGCACGTCATTGAACCTGACGGCTCCTTTCGTGATTAAAGACTGTTCGCCGAAACTGGTGGCCACTCTCTGTAACGCCTGGTCCTCGTCCTTCTTCACGGCCTTGTGGAGCGCAATCAGAGCCTCGATGGTCGGAAGGTCTTTGGGGATAATGAATGCGAAACTTTTGGCCGGAAACAACATGAGTGCCACTATCACACACGCTAATTGTATTTTTGCTTTTCTATGTGCCATACCCGAATGATTTATAATGTATTGTCAATAATTTGCAGCCACCAGTCCGTTCCAGCTTTGTATCAGGCCGCCCACATGGCTTTTCATGCTCACCACGTTGGCCCAGCCCTCCGGGTCGATGGCAAAGAACAGGTCGTTTGCCGTGGCGAACTGCGCCATCAGTACCATGCCGTCCACCTTGTAGCGTATCTTCATCAGGCCGGTATAGATACGGTTGGCCAGCGTCAGCCGCTCATAACGGTCGAGCAGGTTGTATCCGTCTTTCTTCCTTTCCGCCGTGCCCTGTCCTTTGAGAGGATTCTGCACCTCGGCATTGTTCACGATGTTCACGAAATCGCCCACGAGCTGCTGTGTCTCCGCCACCAGGCCACCCAACTCTGTCAAACAATAAAGTTTATTTGTAAACTTGGCTTCATTCACGGTCTTGACCAGTTCCGGCACGTCTTTGAGGATGTCAAAGGCGCACGAGCCGATTTCCTTGTAATACAGGCTTTCCGTCCCGAAACCGGACACGTTTTCCATCGTCAGCTTGTAGAGTTCCTTGATGGTGGCCATGCTGACCGTGTACAGCTCCACCTTCTGTTTCCTGGCAGCGATGGAGTCCAGCTGCAAGTTGTGCTGGTCCTCGATGAGTTTCTGCGAGGCGGTGTTGGCGGCCACCACCTTGATGCAGTTCTTGTCGATGACGACACGCCATCCGGCAAATGCCTGCATGGAGACGGTTGCCAATAAGAATGTGATGAATATGTACCTTGATTTTACCATAGCGACATTACCTTTTTATGTTCGTTTATTTTCCTTGCAAACTCACGGAAGAGCGGACTTCCTGCCTTATGGCGGTCTTCCTCTATCCGTATGATGGCCTCCTGCAACCCGCCGTAGTGGGCGATGTAGGTTTTCAGGGCTTCCTTTTCCGAACGCTCGGTGGTGTAGGCCCAGTAACATTCGGGGGCTTCCTCCACGCCATAGACATCCGAGTTCTGTCCCCGGCATATCCACACCTCCTTGAAATAGCTGCGTCCCTCGTGATTGTTCAGGGCGTTGATGGTGAATATCTGCTGCCGCTGGACGGGCGTAAGTCCCAGGATGGCGGCAATCTGTTCGTACCTGTCCTTGAACTTGGTCTGGTCGAGCAGTATCTTCACGTCGGAGTTGTTGATGATGGCCTCCTTGACGATGGGCGAGTCTATCACGTCGTTCAGTTCCTGCGTGACCACCCCGGCGATGCCGTGGAACTTGCGGACGGTCTTGTAGAGATACTTGATGTACTCGGCCATGGTCGGGGACGCGATGGCCTTGCCGGGTAGGTCAGGGGCATTACTGCCCCTTTCCCCCCTCAGAACCGTA
>CAUWMZ010000056.1:0-36326 GCA_963560035.1 uncultured Parabacteroides sp. | reverse complement strand
ACCAAACAGCTTAAAAATGTAGGCTAAATTGGGAACGTTAAACTGGACACCCTATTTAATAGATAAAGAAAATAAACGAAAAGAGTAAGAATATTTTTATAACGATAAAACATAAAGCACATAACGATGGATCGTACAATACATGTTATCTTAAAACCATTGCGTCGCTTCGCTATGTTGAAGCCCAACGCAAGTGTCTTATTATTTGCCGCGACTATTGTCGCGATGTTCTTGGCTAATTCTCCTTGGGCAGATCGTTATCATTTACTGCTTTCTTTTCCGGTGGATCTTCAAGCGGGGAAATTTAATTTTTTCTCTCATCATGGAGAGACAATGTCAATGCTTGCATTCGTGAATGATGCATTGATGGCTGTGTTTTTCTTTGTGATAGGTTTAGAGATTAAGCAGGAGGTTTTGATTGGGGAATTGAGTTCATTTCGCAAAGCTTTATTGCCTATTGTCGCTGCTTGTGGTGGAATGATTGTTCCCGTATTGGCTTATATGTTAATATGCAATCAGGCGCCAGAAGTGCGTGGAGCTGCGATACCTATGGCTACAGATATCGCTTTTGCGTTGGCTGTGTTAGGTTTATTGGGGAAACGGGTACCGTTAAGTATGCGAATCTTTTTAACGGCGTTGGCTGTCGTAGATGATATTGGCGGAATCATTATCATCGCTTTATTTTATAGTGGTCATATTGCGTTAGAACCTCTTTTCATATCATTAGTTGTTTTAGGTATATTATTTATTGGAGGTAAGTTCTGTATTTATAATCGTTTGTTTTATTATATTGGAGGTTTTATTGTTTGGCTATTTTTCTTAGAGTCAGGTATTCATCCTACTATAGCGGGTGTATTAGTCGCTTTTACTGTTCCGGCACGTCCAGTTGTTAAACTCGATAATTTTACGGCAGAGATGAGTGGTTATTTAGAGATGCTGGATTATGCAGATGTAAAACAATCGAGTAAAGCAGAGGTGTTGACTTCGACACAGATACAGGTGCTGAACAATATACATACATTGGCAGATAAAACAATCAGTCCGTTACAAACGATCGCGGATAAGTTACATCCAATGGTAAATTATGTAATATTGCCATTATTTGCCTTTGTGAATGCGGGTGTTACTTTTGGAGATATACAGCCTCAGTCATTAATGAATATACCTTTGGCGGTATTCTTAGGACTATTTGTAGGAAAGGCATTAGGTATATTCTCTTTCTCCTATTTATTTGCATGTACCCCATTCGCATCGATGCCGACAGGAGTTAATAAACGCTCTTTGTTAGGTGTTTCCTTGTTGGGAGGTATTGGTTTTACTGTAGCGCTATTTATCGCTAACTTATCGTTTGATGCGGCAACTGTTGAAGGTGCTGATTTTTTGAATCAAGCGAAGTTGGGCGTTTTCACGGGATCATTTATCTCAGGTCTTTGTGGCTATTTAGTTTTGAATTATGTGTTGCCAAGACATGAGACCGAGAATGAGTCTATTATAGAATAAATAAATGGATGAGGGGATCATTTGACTTCAAATCTGATTTTCTTTTGATTCCCCTCGTTATCTATTAGGGTAAGCGTATGTTTACCTTGTGTTGCAAGATAGCTGATTTGATGAGTTGTAGTTGTCTCCCCTAAAAACTCTTGATCTAAATGCCAATAAATAGTAGCGTTAGGTCGGGCATGAGCAGCTTTAAATACGAACCTTTCTTGTTTACCTGAAAAACCTTTGGGTAAAAATAATATCGCTCCATGTTCGGGATAGATTAGTTCTATCTGATGACTGAGCCCGTGTCCACATCCGGGTTTGATAGGAGGTAATGATTTATAATCCATGTGATAATTTTTATAATAATATTCTTGGGCGGGCGGTAATACAAACCAAGAGCATTTTTTCATCTTATTAATAGATTCACAAGAGCTATTGACACGAAATTTTCCGTCTGAAGATAAGTGAATTAGCTTATGATAGGGGCAGATAGCTGTATTATAGCCGCCAGATAAAGGCATATAGAGAGTATCTGTATGTTCACAATAGGGAGATGCTTTATGACCGCTCTCTCGGCAGATTGTCATTGGCTGCATTTCATCATAAGGTATTTCAAACCATTTACTATCTGGTAAGAGTGAGAAGAGATCAAACAAGACTGGAGCCGCACTGCCGACACCGGTTAATCCGGGTCGGCCTTCTCCAGAGGCATTTCCCACCCATACTCCTACAACAAAGCGAGGTGTTGTACCTATGGCCCATGCGTCACGACCACCATAGCTAGTGCCTGTTTTCCAAGCAATGCGTTTCATTGATTCGAATTGTTGCCAATCAGCCTCCTCTTCGGGGCGGTTTAAGGCAGACATCGCTTCGAATGTATGCCATATAGAGGCTCTAGAGAGGTGATCTTTGGAGCTTAAACGATGATCAGAAAGAGATTGAAAGGAGTCTTTATGAGCAACAGGATAGGGGGTAAGAGGATGGATATCTGATGGGTTGTATAATCCATTATAAATATGGTAGTGTTTTAGGACGCGAGAGAGTGAAGCGTACATGCCGGTTAAGTCCCAAAGTGTTCCTTCTGCGCCTCCTAAAATAAGGGAGGCCCCATAGTGATCCTCTGAAAATTGAAGGGTTGTCATGCCATAAGATTTTAGGAGGGACATAAATCGTCCGGTGTTGTAGTTGGAAAGCATTCGTACCAAAGGAACATTGAGAGACCGCTCGATAGCGGTTCGTGCGGGTACGGCTCCATAAAATTGTTTATTGTAGTTGTGAGGTGTAAATCCGTTGATATTTAGAGGTATATCAGGTACAAGCATCGATGGAAGTAAGCTTCCATCATGTAACATTCCGGCATATAGGAATGGTTTCAAAATACTACCAGTACTGCGAGGCGCAGTGATGATATCTACTTGAAAACCATGTTTGTTATCATCCGTATAAGTAGCGTTGCCAATATATGCTAAGATTTCGCCACTCTCTGCGTCAGCGATAATTGCCGCAAGATTGTAGATATGGTTAAATCGATATTCTTGAGCATATTGGTTCACTATTGCTTGTGCTTGATGTTGTAGGGCGTGACGAATGGAGGAATGAATGCGTTGACCTTTTTGGGCAACTGCCAGTCTTTCCAAAAGGTGAGGCGCTTCGTTTGGTAAAGGCAGAGGTGATTGCGGTAGAGGTTCTAGGAGCGCCAATTCATATTCCGTTTGTTCTATCAGGCCTCGTTTGAACAGAGAGTAAAGGAGATGGTCTCGTTTGGTTTTTAGTTTTTCTCTATTTCTTCCCGGGTGGATCAATGCGGGAGAGTTTGGCAGAATAGCCAATGTGGCATTTTCGGCCCATGATAGTTCTGTTGCGGCACGGCCGAAATATCGCCAGGCGGCAGTCTCCAAACCGACGACATTCCCTCCAAACGGGGCATGTGACGCATAGAGCGATAATATCTTTTGTTTATTGTATTTACATTCCAATGCGATGGCCCAAATCATTTCGATCAGTTTTTCTTGCATATTTCTTTTTTGATTACCTCGGGCTATACGAGCCAACTGCATGCTTAACGTACTTCCTCCACTGACAACTCGTTTGGCCTTTAAATTTAAATTGATAGCTCTGCAGATTGCGATAGGATCAACTCCTGGATGATAAAAGAAACGTTTATCTTCATAGGTCAGCAGGCATTGGATAAACTTATCCGGTACAAAGTTGATTTCCGGGAAACGCCATTGTTCATCAGAAGCGATGCGTGCACCTAACAGTTCTCCTTCTTTGGAATAAAGCAGAGTGGAATAGGGAGATGAGAAAAGTGGGTATGGCAAAATAAGACGGAAGAATATCCATATTATTATAAGGCTGGTAACAATCGTTCCAGCTTTTATTATCGTTCTTTTTTTGAAAACAGTCATTTAATAGATTTTATCTGTATAGATTCAGGTTTATTATGCGAAGATAGTCGTTTGATGTTCAATAAAAAATTAATGTTTTATTTTGTGGAAAGGTTGGCATAATAAATCATTATATTTGTGTTTGTTATCCTTAATATCCACGTTTATGAAAAATTGTAAATACGTTATAGTCTTATTTTATTTTTTAGTTATACTGACAGGTTGTGATTCGGAGATCATTAAAGAGCCGGATCTTCCGCCATTCAATCCGCTTATCGAGGCTTTTACTTCAGGGCATATTTCACGTTATGCGCCTATTCGTTTAGTGTTTGCCCAAGCGGTCCCTTCAAATCGCATTCAAAAGGATCATTTAAGCAAGCTTATAAAGATAAAGCCATATATAGCAGGAAGTTGGACTTTTCAGGATAATAGAACGTTGGTATTCAAACCTGAGAGAGAGTTAGAAAGGAATGCGGTTTACCGAGTCAAGGTGGATTTGTCAGACTGGTTTGAGACTAATGAAGAGAACAGAGTCTTTTCGTTTGGCTTTGCCACATATCCGTTTGTATTACGCCAGCAGGGGCGTTCTTTGGAGATCAACAAGAAAGATAAGGATGCTTATGATTTTACGGTGACTTTTGTTACTCCGGATAAAGAGTCTTCATCTGATGTTGAGTCTCAGATAGAAATATCAAAAGAGGTCGATAGAGCGTGGAGTCATAGTGTGGATGGAAAGCGGCATGAGTTGCGTTTGATAAAGGTTGCCGCAGATGATAATACGTTTAATATATTGCTTTCCGTGGCGGCAAATAGATGGGGAATGCGTGAAGAGACTATTTCGTTGGAAGTTCCCGATAGAGACGATTTCTCGGTATATGATATCAACTATGTACGTGATCCGGAGAAATATGTAGAGATTACTTTTACGAAAAAGTTAGCTTCAAACCAAGAGATGTGGGGGTTGGCCTATTTTTCAGAGGCAAAGAAAGAACAAATAAATGTGGTGGGTAATAAGTTGCGGCTTTATCCAGGGCAAGCACAAGAAGATAAAGATGAGTTGAAGGTTCATTTAGATAAAGCCATTCGGAGTGAGGATGGAAAAATGTTAGGGGAGGATGTAGAACGTTTGCTATATGATCTTTCTTGCAAGCCTCAAGTGCGCTTTGTGAATCATAGTACGATTTTACCGAGTTCAGACCATTTGATTGTTCCTTTTCAAGCTATCTCTTTGCGGGCGGTAAAAGTCAATATCATAAAGATTTTAGAGCAAAATATAGGACGTTTTTTGCAAGAGAATCAGTTGGACGGGGATGGTGGTTTGGTCCGTGTCGGTCGTTTAATGGCTTGTGAAACAATTTTTTTGGATGATAAAGGATTGGATCTCTCTCGATGGAATACATACGCTGTCGATTTAAAGAGATTGATAGAACCAGAGCCGGGGGCTATCTATCGTGTGGAGCTTTCTTTTGATCGTTCATTGTCTGTTTATCCTTGTGGAGAGGATAACGAGATTTTGACAAGACAACAGATCGCGTCGCGCGATAGAGAGGATTTTAAGGAGATGAATGATAATTTTGATAAAGGAAAATATTTCTATTATCGCTATGACTGGAGTAATTATGATTGGAAAAAAAGTGAAGATCCTTGTTCTGATAGTTATTATGTGAATAAGCATAAGGGAAAGAATGTGTTAGTAACAGATTTAGGTCTGATCGCGAAGCGTGGTTTGGGTGGAGATATTATCGTATTGGTTCATGATATACGAGACGCTCGTCCGGAGAAAGGTGTTACGGTCACAGCTTATAACTATCAAGGGGAATCGCTTGTTTCTGGAGCGACAGATGCGAAAGGACGTGTGGATTTGAAGATCGATAAAGGGAATCCATTTTATTTGGTCGCTTCAGAAGGTAGTCAGCGTTCTTATTTGCGGGTAGATGAGGGATCAGCGTTATCCTTTAGCGCTTTTGATGTTGCCGGAGAGGTGGTTCAAAAAGGAATTAAAGGTTTTATATACGGAGAACGGGGCGTATGGCGTCCTGGAGATACATTATATTTATCTTTAATGCTTAGTGATCGGGCCAAACAGTTACCCAAAGAATATCCGGTGGTTATGGAATTGTATAATCCTTTGGGACAGAGCTATGCGAGGCAGATTCAAACGAAAGGTGTTTTAGGCCTTTATGCGTTTCAGTTTGTGACAGAGAAAGATGCCCCTACGGGTGTATGGACCTTAAAAGCGAATGTGGGCGGTGTGGTGTTTTCTAAACGTATACGAATTGAGACAATTAAGCCCAATCGTTTAAAGATCGCTTTATCTATGCCGGATAGTTGTGTGTTGCGGGGTGAGCCATTAAATGCTCGCCTACATGTAGAGTGGCTGCAAGGGGCTGTGGCTCGTAACTTAAAATATGATATACAAGGAGCGTTCGTTGCTGTGCCAACAGTGTTTAAGGGATATGACGGTTTTGTGTTTGATGATCCTACCCGTACATTTCAGGTAGAGGAGAGTAAGTTGATAGAGGGAGAGATTGATGAAAAAGGAGATGCTCAAGTCAAGGGACGTTTTGAGCTTGGCAATGCCGCTCCTGGATTTTTGTTGGCAAATATGGTGACGCGTGTATATGAGAAGTCGGGTGATTTTAGTTTGGATGCTATGCGTATGCTTTATTCTCCTTATCGGTGTTATGTCGGGCTGAAATCTCCTCAGGGCAATCTCCCTTATTTAGAAACGGGTGTTGATTGCATATATGAGGTGGCATCCGTGGATTATCATGGCAAGCCGTTATCTTCCATACCTTTAGAGGTGAATATTTATAAAGTAAATTGGTATTGGTGGTGGGATGCTTCAAATGCCAATTTGGCTAATTTTGTATCTAGCTCTTATAATAAGCCGATTAAGCGAATGCAGTTGCGCACAGATTTAAATGGTAAAGGTATGTTTCGTTTTTCTTGTGCGGAGCAGGATTGGGGTACCTATTTAATTATAGTGAAAGATTTGAGGGGAGGACATTCTACCGGAGTGATGAGTTATTTTGATAAATCGGGGCAAGAGGGACGTCATGAGTTTGGGGGTAGTGATGCGGCCACTGAGCTTAAGATAATTACAGATAAAGAGTCTTATGCTCCTGGAGAGAAAATGTTGCTTTCTTTTGCTTCAGAAGTTGGAAGTCAGGCGATTGTGAGTATAGAAAACGGTTCTCGTGTATTATCTGTCCAAGAATATATATGTAAAAAAAATGTTACGGATTTGAAGGTTGATGTAACGAAAGAGATGCAGCCGAACGTGTATGTTCATGTTACGTTATTGCAGCCCTATGAGCGTGTTCAAAATGATCGACCAGTGCGTTTGTATGGTATAGCGCCTGTTACGGTAACTTCTTCTGATAGTCATTTGACGCCTGTAATTCAAATGAAGTCAGAGATTAAGCCGGAGGCTTCTTATAGTGTGTCAATATCGGAGAAGAGAGGTAGAGAGATGGCCTATACATTGGCAATTGTGGATGAAGGACTGCTTGATTTAACTCGTTTTGTTGTGCCGGATCCTTGGAAAGTTTTTAACGCACATGAGGCATTAGGGGTTCAGACATGGGATTTATATAATTATATATTGGGCGCCTATAATTATCGAATAGAGCAAATGTTTAGTATTGGTGGCGATGATGCGTTAGAAAAAGGTCCGAAAGCGATCGTGAATCGTTTTAAGCCGGTTGTTCAATTTGATGGCCCATTTTTATTGAAGCAGGGGGAAAGTGCAACGCATCATTATCAAATGCCTAATTATAGTGGTAGGGTGAAAGTAATGGTTGTTGCAGGCGATGGCGGCGCTTATGGTTCTGCGGAAAAGAGTGTAATGGTTCGAAAACCTATAATGCTTTTGGGAACATTGCCTCGTGTCGTTGGTGTTGATGAGGAGATGATCGTGCCTGTTACAGTCTTTGCGATGGAGGACGGTGTAGGTCCAATAGATGTGTCACTTTCATGTGGTTCGAATATGGAGGTTATTGGGAAATCTCGAAAGAGAGTACACATGTCTCGGAAGGGTGATGTGCAGATTTCGTTTCGTTTACGGACAAAGGAAAAATCGGGCGTAGAGAAGGTAAAGGTGATCGCTACCGGTAAGGGAGATCGTTCTGTTTATGAGACTGATTTGGAAATTCGTTCAGTTCGTCGTCCTCAAGAGAAGGTGAAAGAGATAACATTGGAAGCGGGTAAATCATGGAAAGGGCAGATAGAGAAGATTGGAGAAGGAAAGACAAGTCAGTTGTCTTTGGAATTTTCTCGGGTATTGCCTCTTCATTTATCCTCTCGTGTCTCTTCTTTGCTGGCGTATCCCCATAATTGCTTAGAGCAGCTTGTCTCAAAGGCATTTGCGCAATTGTTACTCCCGGGGTTGATGGATCTTTCTCAAGAGCGTTCTGCCTTGGCTGAAGATATGGTAAAAGAGACGATACGCAGGTTGCGTTCTTATCAAACAAGTGATGGCGCTTTTGCGTATTGGCCAGGCTCAAGTGATAGTAATGGTTGGGCTACAGTTTATGCGGTTCATTTCTTGATTAAGGCAGAGCAATCAGGTTTTTTGATTTCAGGGGCATTACGTCGTGATTTATTGAGAAATATGTCGAGTATGGCACGAAGTTGGAAGCCTGTGGAGATGGCGTTTAAAGAATCGGAAGAGATAACTCAAGCATATCGTTTGTATGTATTGGCTTTGGCGGGTGTTCCCGAGTTAGGGGCGATGAATCGTTTGAAAGAGAATCAGCGTTTGACCGATTGTGGGCGTTGGTTGTTGGGAGCGTCTTATGCGCTGATTGGGCGTGAAGACGTATCGCGAGTATTAGTCGCACATACAGAGAATATGGCTACCTCTTCTGATGTATATGATCAGACATTTGGAAGTTCTTTGCGCGATCGTTCAATTCGTTTGATTACGCTTTGCTTGTTGAAGCGTGCGGATGAGGCTGCTTTATTCGTGAAAGAGCTATCAAGGGAGCTATCTTCCGAGGATTGGTTAAGTACACAATCTACGGCTTTCGCTCTGATCGCTTTGTCTGCTTATTATGAGCGATATCAAGTGGATACACTGATGGATATTGAATATATGTATAAAGGGCGTACTAATGAGATAAATACGGAAAGTGTGGTTTATTCGGAGAATTTATCTGGTGAAGCTGGCAATCCGGTGAATCTGTCATTGCAAAACAGGGGGGAGTCTACTGTTTTTGCTCGAATCGTGACTAAAGGAGTACCTGCGCAAGGGATGGAAAAGGCTTATGCGAATAAAGTTAAGCTTTCGGTGCGTTATATGGATATGGATGGGTGTCCTTTATCAATAGAGGAGTTGGAGCGAGGTGTGACATTTGCCGCGGTTGTGACCGTGAGCAATCCTACTGCGATAGATATGGAGCGCTTGGCTCTTACGCAAATATTTCCGGTGGGATGGGAGATATTAAACACTCGCCCTTTGCGTATGGCTTCAGCGGATGCGTCTGTAGCCGGAGTGAACTATCAGGATATACGAGACGATAGGGTGTTAAGTTATATAGATCGTTTGCCTGCGGGTCGACAGGTAACGGTAAAGATAAATCTCTGTTCGGTTTATCCGGGACGTTTTTATTTGCCTCCTGTTTATTGTGAAGCGATGTATGATCATTTGATACGTGCGAATACAGAGGCTCGTCAAGTTGTGGTCCGTTAATGGTAACTAATTTGGAGAAGAAAGAGAAGAAGCGTGTATCACGACCGTGATACACGCTTCTTATTTAGTCAAATACTTGTCGTCTAAGTTTTTTTAATACATCAGATAAGTTTAGAAGTTGATCTCTACTACATAGTCGATATCAGTAGGAACTTCTGTGAATTTCAACAAAACGCCCTGTTTGTCTTGAGAAAATTTTACAGGAGTCTTATCTTTAAATAAGAAAGCCTTTTTGATTTTTTTGTCGATAGGTAAATAGAGACCTTTATCTTTTAAGTTAAGGACGTGGACGAATAGGCGATTGTCTTTTTCTGTTGTTACGCCCCAGTCGCGCGGAGTGACAGAACCACCACGTGTGCCGTAGATTGTTTCGCTATATGTATTCATCCATTCTCCCATCTCTTTCAATCTTTCGATAGCAGTGGCAGGTAAGTTTCCATCAGGCTGCGGGCCGATGTTCATCAATAAATTGGCGTTCATACCAGCCGCTTTAACTAAGTAGTGGATTAAATCTTTAGTGGATTTATAATTTTGATCTGTGATTTTATATCCCCACATGCCGTTCATTGTCTCGCATGTTTCCAAAGGAAGCGGGCTGATGTCTTGTCCAGAAAGTCCGGCTGTATTTTGTCCGGGTAGGTCTCTTTCGAAAATTTGGATATCTTCACCGGGAGCCGGTGTCTCATGGTGATTATTTCCGATCAGACAAGCCGGTTGTAATTTATGGATATTTTCGTAGATACCGGGGAATTGCCAGTCGAAGTCTGGATTCTGATCATGATCCCATTTACCGTCAAACCAGATAGCTCCGACTTTTCCGTAGTTAGTCAATAACTCTGTCAACTGGTTATTCATGAATTGATAGTAAGTTTTCCATTCACCATGAGTTGTACGTCCTGTGCCAAGGCCGGTACGTCCTAGAGGATAGTAATCATCGCGATACCAATCAAGCAATGAGTAATAGAGGTGGATATTGATGCCCTGTTTATGACATTCGTCTGCCAACTCTTTTACGATGTCTCGTTTAAAGGGGGTCGCTTTTACGATGTTGTAATCAGAATATTTACTATTGAACAAAGAAAAGCCATCGTGGTGACGTGTCGTGAAGCAAATATATTTAGCGCCGGATGCCTTAATGGCAGACACCCATTCTGCGGCATTGAAATTAGCGGGATAGAAACCTCCGGCTAACTTGGCGTATTCTTTGTAGTTGAGGTTTTTGTTTGTCATCACCCATTCTCCGTCAGCCAACATGCTATATAGACCGAAATGGATGAAGATTCCGAATTTGTTGTCTTGAAATTCTTGTCTAGCTTTTACATTTTCAGGAGTAGGTGTGTACCCTTCTTGTGCCATGCCTTGGAAGCAAAGTCCGGAAGCAAGCAGGAAACTTAAAATTGTTTTTTTCATCGTATGATTATATGTGTTAAAATTGGGTAGCAAATATACAATATTTCTATATAGTGTCCAAAAATATATAATTGTTATTGTTTTGATATGAAAGAATGAAAACTGTAAGTGTTTGCTATGCTAAATTTTAGAGTTCGCAAAAAGTTTAGCGATAAAGAAGAGCAAGAGCAAAGTGCTATTATTTTATAAATAGCCTGTTAAATCTTGTTGCCATTATGATTAATAAAATAGTGCCCAAAGAAAAAAATTGTAACTTTGGAGTGTATTTTGCGGGTTGTTACGGAAGTGAAATATAAAGGTCTAAAAATAAAAATAATTAAAGAATATGTCTGATAGTATCGTCATAATACCAACCTATAATGAGAAAGAGAATATTGAAAATATCATTCGCGTTGTGTTTGGTTTGGAGAAAGAGTTCCACATTTTGGTGATTGATGATGGTTCTCCTGATGGAACGGCCTCAATTGTCAAACGATTGCAAAAGGAATTTCCCGAGCGTCTGTTTATTGTAGAGCGAGAGGGAAAATTGGGCTTAGGTACAGCCTATATATGTGGCTTTAAATGGGCGATCGAGCATAAATATGATTTCATTTTTGAGATGGATGCGGATTTTAGCCATAATCCGAATGATTTGCCTCGGTTATATGCGGCATGTACAGAACAGCAGGCAGATGTGGCGATCGGCTCACGTTATTGTAATGGCGTGAATGTGGTGAATTGGCCATTGGGAAGAGTGCTGATGTCTTATTTTGCCTCTGTCTATGTGCGTTTGGTTACGGGTATGAAAATCCAAGATACGACAGCGGGTTTTAAATGTTATCGTCGGGAGGTATTAGAGACCATAGATTTAGATCATATTCATTTTAAAGGCTACGCTTTTCAAGTGGAGATGAAATTTACCGCCTATAAATGTGGCTTTAAGTTGGTGGAGGTGCCAATTATATTTATTAATCGTGCTTTAGGTGTTTCAAAGATGAACTCTTCTATTTTTGGGGAGGCCTTGTTTGGTGTTTTGAAATTGAAGTGGTGGAGCTTTTTCAAGAAGTATCCACAAAAAAGTAATAAGTAGTTATGAGTAAAATATTGATACAAAATCCGAGAATTATCAATGAGGGCCGTTCTTTTATCGGCTCTGTGTTGATTGAGGGTGATAAAATAAAAGCAGTATATGAGGGCGAGGTTCCTCAAGAGGCTTTATTGGAGGCGGATGAAAAGGTTGACGCCATGGGAAAATGGTTGGTGCCTGGTGCTATTGATGACCAAGTGCATTTTCGTGATCCCGGATTGACCTATAAGGGTGATATGGAAAGTGAAAGTCGGGCAGCGGTGGCGGGAGGCGTAACGACCTATATGGATATGCCTAACACGAAGCCTCAAACAACGACTATAGAGAATCTGGAGCGCAAGTTTGAGCGTGCGGCGCAAGTGTCTCGTGCCAATTATTCTTTTTTCTTTGGTGGCACAAATGATAATTTGGATGAGATCAATAAGTTAGATCAATGTCGCGTGCCGGGATTGAAATTATTTCTGGGCTCCTCTACGGGAAATATGTTGGTAGACAAAAAAGATACCTTGGAGCGTATCTTTGGTGAGACAGGAATGTTGATAGCGATTCATGCGGAAAAAGAGGAGGTGATAAAGCGAAATATACAGTATTATACGAATCTGTATGGGGAAGATTTGGATATATCGTTCCATAGTAAAATTCGTAGTGAGGAGGCTTGTTATCGCTGTTCGGCTGAGGCTGCGGAATTGGCGGAACGTCTAGGCGCACGTTTGCATATTCTACATCTTTCTACGAAAAAGGAGCTGTCGCTGCTAAGCAATCAATATCCTTTGCGTGACAAGAAGATAACGGGTGAAGTCTGTGTGCATCATCTTTGGTTTTATGATGGCGATTATGCTCGTTTTGGAAATCGCATTAAATGGAATCCTTCTATCAAGACATTTGAGGATCGAGAGGCGTTGCGAGATGCGGTGAATAATAATACAATTGATATCGTGGCTACGGATCATGCTCCGCATTTGTTGGAAGAGAAGCAGGGCTCTTGCTTGAAGGCCGCTTCTGGAGGACCTTTGATTCAACACTCGTTGATAGCGATGTTAGAGTTGGCTAAAGAAGGTCATTTCTCCTATGAGAAAGTGGTGGAGAAGATGTCACATATGCCGGCCGATTTATATCATATAGACCGCAGAGGTTATATTCGTTCGGGATATTATGCGGACTTGGTGTTGATAGACCCGCAGCAAACATGGACAGTGTCAAAAGAGAATATCTTATATAAATGTGGCTGGTCTCCTTTTGAAGGATATGCGTTCCATCATAGTGTATGGAAGACGTTTGTCAATGGTGAGTTGGCATATAGTGATGGCAAGGTGAATGATGGAGTGAGGGGGCAAGAGGTTCGTTATTCACACTAATTTTAATGATAGAGAGAGAAAAACGATGGATTTTACGATGTAACTAATCAGTAAAAATGAAGAAAATCGAGGTTTGTGAAAACTGACTGATGATGAACAGGGAATGGGATAGCAAGTGTTCGTGTATTCGAGATCTTTATTATTATGCTTCAATAGATAACTCTTGATGATATAAAGGCACAAAAATGCAGACGAAAAGATAATAATAATTTTCTTTCGTCTGCATAATAGATTATTATTGTTTCTATATCTTGAAATTCTTTCTTGTTTGCAAAATTTCTCTCTTTATTATCTTGTATGATTCCCTTGCTCAACAGATTCATATATAGACGAATCTCTTTCCAATTTCAAAATTAGTGGAAAGTTGTAATAACAAATAATCATTTGAAGACAAGCTATCCCATACCGCATCGTGTCATATTGTAGACTCAGAGGAAATTTCTTCATACTTTATTTACTATGCCATCTATGTTGTCTTTATTATATAGTCTATTTTTATTTTTTTATAAGACTTGCCCCAATTTAAATCGTATGAAACATCAAATGTCACCATATTAGTATTATTTTTTATACGAAAGTTTTCTTGTTTATGAAGTCCTCCAAATACATACTCATATCCAGAGCTCAAAGTGTATTGCTTGAAAGGATTCCAAAGGCCAGCGCTAAATGTAAGAGCGCGATATTTATAAGCAACGTCTATACTTCCTATAGATTCTCCGTAAAAACATTTCAGGCCTATTAATTACTTAGGCGAATGATTGAAACTAAGATTTACCGTAAAACCTTTATTATAATAAACAAGTTTTCCTCCATACATCCAATCATTTAGGTGTGATAAATATAAGCCAAGCTTATTTCCATTTCTTGTTCATAGGAATTTAATTTCTTAGTTATGCCGGATAATATGGACAAACCAGGAGATTTATTCTTTTTATAGTGTCAGTGATAGCAGTGTTCGGAAGGCAATTATCTGCGATTTTAATATCATATGAACGAGAATTGCCGGTCAATGGATAAATAAGTAATAAAATACAAAATATATAATTAGTTGTTTGCTTCATTTGATATTATGGCATTATTAAAATTCTCTATAACATAATCTTCTTTCATAAACGATTTTTCTATATGATTTTCATAGCGATACCAGTATTTAAGATTACAATCCTATAGTAAGATTTATAATGATGTGGTAAAATTCTTTTGATTTTTTTCGTTCTTCATAGAATTTTAGATATTTTTCGGTTTCGTTTAAATAATCTTCTATTATAAATCCATTATTAACAAAGTTATTGTATAAACTTTCATTTAATTCTTTCAGAGTAGATATGTTATTTTTGCATGCAACATAATCAAGATAATCATTATTTGTTATGACTAACCTTGACATACGATACGCATTAAAGCAAAGGACAACAGACTCTCGAATAACAAAATGATTGTAAAAACCGGGTCGTCATTACCCTAAGCACCACCGGTTACGACTACAAGATTTTATTTAGAGAGAACATCTTCTCCTAAGCGACATTAATGCCGAAAATGAAGATCCTTTCATAAGTGAGAATTTATAAGGTTATTAATAGAAATCGCTGAAATATAGTAAAAATAAATTGATAATATCAATTTATTCGTTGTTTTTTATGTTTTATAACTTATTTGTTTATAGTGAATTAAGTGAATGGTTATTCACTGATCAAGTGAATAACTAGCGAGTAGGGGTAGTGAATAGTTAATCACTTGGAGAGTGATTAACTATTCACTTAGACAGGCGTTAATTGTCGCTGTTTTTGGGCTTGATAGGTGGCGAAAATAGTAGACTATTGAATGTTGATTAGCTTATGTGTTTGTAAGCTAAGTCTCCATGTCGGATGAAGCAAAATATAATCTATCACCGCTTCCGTATTTTGGCAAGAACATGGTTGCAGGAAATGATATTTTGCGGGCATGGCCGCATAAGGGTATAGGTCCTGCCCGGTGTAGACCACTTTGATCTCGTCAATTTTACTTAAGATAACTTTGGCATTCTCTTTCGGAGAGCAGGTTATCCAATCGATATTGTCAGGTAGAGCTCGTGTGCCATTTGTCTCAATGCAGACAAATTTTCCCTTTTCATGAAGACGGTCGATCAATTCGCTGTCAATCCATAAGCCTGGTTCCCCGCCTGTCAAGATAACCATGTTAGCGGGATATTCGCAAACCTTTTTTAAGATCTCATCATCAGACATCATAACGCCCTCTTCGTGTTGAGTGTCACAAAAATCGCAACGCAAGTTGCAGCCAGAGAAGCGGATAAAAACAGCAGGTGTGCCAGTGTGGAATCCCTCACCTTGTAAGCTATAGAAAATTTCGTTAATCTTTCTCATAAATAGCAGTGTTTCCTTCAGATTCAGCGACTTCAACTTTAAAGCAAGTGGAAATTTGTTCACATACCCAATGTGCGATATTTTCCGCTGTAGGATTAAAAGGTAAAATATCGTTGAGATTTTGATGATCTAATTTGGTTTTGATGGCTTTCTTTATATGACTAAAATCTTCAACCATGCCATCAGCGTTTAAGACCATTGAACGGCAATAGACCGTGATAATCCAATTGTGACCGTGTAGATTCTCACATTTGCTGGGATAGGACAATCTCAAGTGGTGTGATGCGGAGATTTCCATGCGTTTGATAACGGTATACATGTTTTTAAGTAATTATATGATAAATATAGGAGAAAAATGTGTCTAATGTCACCTCGACGCATTTAGAATCCCTTGTTGGAATTTGGTCGCAAAGATATAAATAATTAATTTTTATTCGAACTGTTTTTGAGATTAATTAGTGTGTCATAAGTAGAGAATTTTTGTTGTATATTTTTTGTATTGTGAAAAACTAATTACCTTTGTCTTACTATTAGTGAAATATAATATCAAGAAAACAATGGCACGTACAGTAGATTTTTCAAAAAAGGGAGAAAAAATTAAAGAACAAATCGATGAATTAGTTTCAGAATTAATGGCCGCAAAGGCCGTGCCTGTAGTGGCAAAAAAAAGTTTAAAAGTAGCAGATATTAATTTTGAAGAAGAAGATCTTAATACTTTATTGCAAATACAAGCTCGCTTAGCCCGTGTTATATTAGAAAAGAGTAAATAAGAATCTAGCTGCTGTTTTTATTTTTATCGCCCTCTCTCATTTCTTTTGAAAAAAGTATATCTTTGGGGAAATCTAAATGTTAACGTGTATGGAACTGATACTCCCTAAGAAGATGAATGTGCCACACCCTGTTGTGTTAGACACGAAGATCTTGGTTGTAATAGGTGTGAATGGCGCGGGAAAGAGCTCTTTCGGTAGAGATTTGCTTGAGAGATATGCGGATAAGTCAAAGAAAATATCGTGTCTCCATGCCTTATTCATTAATGATAATGACGATGCGTTGTCTGTGTCGGGCGATCTGTCTCGTCTCCGTTCGATTATTCAAGATCGATGGATGACACCAAGGATTTCTGAATATGAGAAGTTGATATTGCATCTTCAAAAAGAGGAGTTTGAGGCTGCCGTTAATTTCAAAGAGGCTTTTAAGGAGAATCAAGAGATAAAACCGCCGGTTACGAAAATAGATGTCATTCAATCTATTTGGGAGAAGATGTTCCCGCATAATAGGCTTATACGTAAATCCGGATTTATTGAATTGGTCTCCGTGGAAAAAGGTTCTAGCTCATATACGGCCGGACGTATGAGTGACAGCGAGAAGTTGGTGTTTTATTTGATTGGGACAGCTCTTTGCGCCTGTCCGGGCGCTTTGTTGGTGATAGAGGAGCCTGAGACTCTTTTGCACAATTCGATTAAGAATCAATTATGGGATGAGATAGAGATGTTACGTCCGGATTGTACGTTTGTCTATTTGACGCATGACATTGACTTCGCGGCGTCTCGATCCGAAAGTAAACGGATATGGATTCGTTCATATGACGCGGATTGTTCCGTCTGGGACTATGAGTTGATAGAGAGTAATGAGAGCTTTCCGGAAGAGGTCTATATGGAAATACTGGGAAGTCGTAAACCAATCTTATTTATAGAAGGAACGGATACGAATAGTATAGATAGTAAGTTGTACCCGTTTATTTTCCCTGATTATTTGGTTAAGCCAATGGGTGGTTGTCAAAAAGTGATTGAGACAACGAAAGCGTTTAGCCAGTTAAAGGATTTCCATACGCTGGATAGTAAGGGTATCGTGGATAGAGATCGACGGACGCAGGGCGAGATAGATTATCTGCGGGAACAGCATATCTATGTGCCTGATGTGGCTGAGGTGGAAAATTTATTGTTGATAGAGGAGGTCATAAAAACGGTCGCTAAGCGATTGATGAAAGATCCGGACGATGTGTTTAGGCAGGTAAAGGAGAACGTTGCGCGACTATTTCAGAAAGAACTGGACGCTCAAGTGATATTACATGCAAAGCATCAAGTGCGAAAAAAATTGGAGGCCACTGTCGATCGGAAGATAACAACGGTTGAGCAATTGACAGAACATGTGGAGAATATCTGTGAAAGTATCCATGTCAGAGAGATTTATGGACATATCAAAGAAGAGTTTGAGCAATATATCAAAGAGGAAGATTACGAAAGTATTCTTCGGGTGTATAATCAAAAGGGAGTGTTGCCCCAAAGCCGACTTTGCGCTATCTGTGGTATCAGCAATAAAGAAAGCTATTTGAATTTGATATTATCGATATTGAAAGAGAACAAGGAAGATGCGGAGATTATACGGAAAGCTATAAAACATTCATTAGGGACATAAAAATATTGAAAATGCGGGAAAAGTCCACAAAAAATTGTTCTTTTGCACTTGTTTTATTTATTATTTGACTATGCGAACATCGACACTTCAATATCTTTATTTACAAAAGCCGGTGACCATGATGGTGGTAATCTGCTTGATATCTGTGTTGCCATGGATTGGATTGGGTGATTTTTCAACGAAAGGTGAACCGCGAGAGGCAGCTGTCGCTATCTCTATGTTGGAGAGTGGAAATTGGGTTTTGCCTCATTCTTATGCGGATGAGTTTGCGTTTAAGCCTCCTATGGCTCATTGGTTAATGGCTGCCTTCTCTTATCCACAAGGTTATGTCTCAGAGTTTACTTCCCGTCTTCCGTCTACATTGGCATTTATTGTTTTAGCTGGTTTTGTATTGGTGTTTTTTGGAAAGCGTATCGTGAAGTTTCAAGAGGCATTTATAGCTACCCTTCTGTTGATCACCTGTGTGGAAATACATAGGGCGGCAATGACAACGCGTGTCGATATGTTATTGACTACATTTATGGTATTGGGGCTTTTTCAGTTATATCGATGGGAAGAGAAGTTGGAGCTTAAAGGACTTCCTGTTGTCATTCCTCTTTTGTTGGGATGTGCGATGTTGACGAAAGGTCCGGTTGGAATAGTACTTCCGTTATTGATATTTGGCGTTTATTTGTTGATGTTGGGCCATTATAGCTATTTGGTTGTATTCAAGGCTGTGTTATATGCAGGTATTTCTTCTTTATTTTTGCCGTTATTGTGGTATATCGCTGCCTGGAAGCAAGGGGGAGATGAGTTCCTAAATGTAGTTTTAGCTGAAAATTTTGCTCGTTTCTTTCATTTAAGCGCACCTTCGATTTCATACGACTTAGGTCATGAGAATGGGGCTTGGTATAATTTAGTGACTTTGACGGCAGGTTTTATCCCCTGGACATTTTTCTTTTTCTTCTCTTTATTCGGACTGAAGCTAAATAAGCCGGAAAGCTCGTTGAAGGAGTTGCTGGGGAATATATGGACACGTATTCGCTCTATGGAGAAGGTTCGTTTGTTTAGCTTGGTAGCCTTGGTGATCATCTTGTTTTTCTATTCAATACCGTCAAGCAAAAGAAGTGTATATTTAATGCCTGCTTATCCGTTTATCTCGTTGTTTTTGGCTCAATATGCATTATATATAACGGAATATCGCACAAAAGTTACTCGTGTGTTTGCCGCCTTTTTGGCATCTTTGGTCAGTGTTGTGATGATTTCTTTTTTGCTGACAGTGTTTGGCTTGATCGATCCGGTGGCGATTATCGCTCAATATACAAGTAAGGACTCTACCTTGTCATTGGTCAAAATGGTGTCTGAAGAGTTGGCGCACCCATGTATGTTGACATATTTGGTCCTTTTCGTGAATATAGTGATTCTGATAGTGTTATATTATCAGATGTTTAAGAAGATCAATATAAAAATTCTTTATGCTGCTATCGCTTTAACATTTGCTGTCAACTTATTAATAGATGGAGTTGTGATGCGAAGTATTCGTCAGGGGGATTCTTGCCGGGCATTTGCGGAGCGTATCAAGAGAGAATATCCTTTGAACAAAGAGAATGTATATGTGATAAACGATCTTCGTCATTATAGAAATTTATATGGATTAAATTTTTATATGGGTAATATTTTCCATGATTTGGATAAGAATTCTCCTCGAAAAGGTTATTTTCTTATTGGTGAAAAAGATATGGAAAAAATGCTTTCCACTTATGAGGGTAAATATAAGTTTCATAAATTAGTAACATCAGACCAGTCATATAGTGAGTTAAAGCAGCGGATAGTGCTGAGTGAATTTGAGCCGAAATAGAAATGTAATACATATTTCATTTTCTCGAAATAAGAATGTGCGTCCTTTGCGAAAAACAATTTATGTTGGCATTGGAGGATTAAGAAAGATTCTCTATTAAATTAAAAATGAAGTATGGCAGCAACTCGTATTCTTGTAGTAGATGATGAAGAGGATTTGTGTGAAATCCTTAAATTCAACCTGGAAATAGAAGGCTATGAAGTAGATACCGCATATAGTGCGGAAGAAGCTTTGAAAAAAGATTTGACGGTCTATCAATTATTATTGCTAGATGTCATGATGGGTGAAATCTCGGGATTTAAAATGGCGCGAATCTTACAGCAAGACGATAAGACCGCTAATATTCCTATCATATTCCTAACCGCCAAAGATACGGAGAATGATATGCTTACAGGTTTTAACTTGGGAGCGGATGATTATATATCCAAACCGTTCTCTATTCGTCAAGTTATCGCACGTGTGAAAGCGGTCTTAAGAAGAACCTCGGAGAAAAGTAGTGATAAGGGTGTGGAGATCTTAGAATATAAAACATTGACGTTGGATACAAAACGTATAAAGGCAACGGTCGATGGTGTTGAGGTCCCTTTGACAAAAAAAGAATTTGAGATCTTGAAACTTTTATTGGAAAATAAGGGAAATGTTTTTTCGAGAGAAGAGATATTATCTCGGGTATGGAAAGACGAGGTGTATGTGTTGGATCGTACCATTGATGTGAATATTACTCGATTGCGTAAGAAGATTGGCCCTTATGGAAAGAATATTGTAACCCGTTTAGGGTTTGGATATTGTTTTGAATGCTAATATCTGAGTTGTCGTATGGTGAAAATTGATGGTGAAAGAAGAAACCGCATATCCTTTAATCAGAGGTTGTTTTGGTCAATATTCTTTATGTTCTTGGGCTTTACGGTCTGTTTTTTGTTGTTTCAATATCAGCGAGAGCGAGAGTTCGCCCAAGAAAAATTGAATAATGTATTGAGCAATTATAACTATCAACTATTTAGAAAATGCCAACATAGTTCGGATATAGAAAAGACGGTCCTTCAGTTTATGGAAGATATTCCTCAGCGGGATTTGCGAGTGACGATAATAGATCCTTCCGGTAGAGTGTTGTTTGATAACAGTGGAATGGATGAGTTTAATAACCATAATGATCGAAGTGAGGTGCGTAAAGCTCGACTATATAATGAGGGTTTTGCGATTCGTTCATCTCGATCTACGGGTAAACGTTATTTTTATTCGGCTTCAAATATTGGAGGTTATATTTATCGTTCGGCTTTGCATTATGATCCTTATGTAAGAGGAGTGTTGACGGTAAACAAGGATTTCATCTATTTTATGGCGTTGATGACTTTGTTGTTTTTCTTTATCCTTTCTCGTTTTACTTTTAGTATCGGACGGACTATCTCTAAGTTGCGTGATTTTGCGTTGAATGTGGAGAAAGATCAGATGCCAGTTGTTGATTATGTGTTTCCGAATGATGAATTAGGTGATATTTCTCAAAATATCGTGGCCCTCTATCATAGGCAGCAGAAAGCAAAAAATGAGTTGTCGATGGAACGGGAAAAGTTGATTAAGCATTTCCAATATTCAAAAGAGGGCTTTGCTATGTTTTCGAGCGAGGGGCGAGAGATATTGTCTAATATTTTATTTATTCAATTTATAAATGTTATCTCTGATACTCCGATCCATCAGGCGGAAGATGTGATAGATATTCCTGATTTAGAACCTATCAAAACATTCTTGAGCACGAATATAAAAGAAGGGGCTCATAAGAAGAAAGTCTTAAGAGATTCTGTAACGATAGATAAGAATGGAAAGATCTTTTTAATAGAGTGCATTTTGTTTCTTGATAATAGTTATGAGATCTCCATCAATGACATTTCTCGGCAGGAGGAAGAAAGTCGCATGAAACGTCAACTTACGCAAAATGTGTCTCATGAGTTAAAGACTCCGGTTAGTAGTATTCAAGGGTATTTGGAGACAATATTGTCAAATCCGAATTTGGATCATGATAAACTTCAATTCTTCTTGGAACGTTGTTATTCTCAGAGTACCCGTTTGACAGGGCTGTTGCGTGATATTTCTGTCTTGAATCGTTTGGATGAGGCATCGGAGATGTTTGATTTATCGGAGGTGAATATCACTAAGCTTGTCGCGGAGATCCAAAAGGAGTGCTCTAAAGAGATGGAAGATAAGCATATTACCACGGAGGTGATTTTGCCGGGAGATCCGACAGTGGTGGGAAATAACTCTCTCCTTTATTCTATTTTTAGAAATCTGTATGACAATGCGATTGCTTATGCCGGAGAGAATGTCAAGATTACGGTTAATTGCTATAAAGAAGATCCGAAGTTTTATTATTTCAGTTTCTCTGATAATGGCGTAGGTATACCTGAGGAGCATATCAATCGTATATTTGAACGCTTTTATCGGGTGGATAAAGGTAGAAGTCGTAAGATAGGAGGAACAGGATTAGGTTTGTCTATCGTTAAAAATGGCGTTAATTTCCATAAAGGACAAATTTCTGTTAAGAGTAGCTTAGGTAAAGGGGTGACATTCTTTTTTACGCTAAAAAAGACATTGAAATAATTAATGCGGTTTATAGAAAAAGCTCGTAATATAGAGAATTCTATTTTTACGAGCTTTTTTGCCTTTAAAATGTTATTCATCTTGCAAAATGCGTTCGATATAGTTTGGGGGTAGTGTCGTGCGTGGCACTTTAAGTCCTCCGAACCATTTGTGTAGGGGTAGGTCAAAACCCGTTCCATTCATAAAGTTATAGAGCGAAATGCGTAACCCTTCGCCATAAAGTTCAGGATCGCATCCGGAAAGCGCTTTAAATTGGACATCGTTGCGAGCGAAACCGCCAAAAGGTGGCTCTGTAATTCGACAATCATATTCTTCAGGATGTAATCCGACTGGGCTATGTGCTGTCATGGCGAAGCGATGCCAGAAACCAGATTGTATAAGTCCTAACTCAAACATTTGGCGTACGGTCTCCAAAGAGTCTATGGTCTCTTGTGCCGTTTGTGTCGGGAATCCATACATTAAATAGGCATGAACTAAAATGCCTGCCTCTGTAAAGTGATTAGCGACTCGGGCCACTTGAGGGACAGTTACTCCTTTGTTGATAAGCTTGAGCAGTCGAGGAGAAGCCACTTCCAATCCTCCAGATACGGCAATACATCCACTTCGGCTAAGAAGATCGCATAATTCTTGCGTATAGCTTTTCTCAAAACGAATATTTCCCCACCAAACGACTGTCAACTTACGTCGTATGATTTCTAAAGCCATCTCTTTCAGCAGTGCGGGGGGAGCCGCTTCATCTACGAAGTGGAAGCCAATCTCTCCGGTGGTCTCAATAAGCTGCTGCATACGATCTACCAATGTTTTAGCCGTATTGGGCTCATAGCGCTTGATATAGTCGAGCGATCCGTCGCAAAAGGCGCATTTACCCCAGTAACAACCGTGAGCGAGTGTTAGCTTATTCCAGCGACCATCGCTCCATAGTTTGTGCATCGGGTTTGCCATTTCCATGACGGAAATGTATTTATCTAAAGGTAGATCTTCGTAATCAGGATAACCTGTTTCGCTTTGTTTGCAATAGGCGAGATCGGAATGATCATGATAGACCACTTTATTAGTGTCTTGATCGAGAGTGAATGTTCGAATAAGTCTTTCATCTTTCGCGCCTTCTATGCGTTTTATTAGATGATAAAGAGGGTCTTCTCCATCATCTAATAGTAAATAATCTATATATTTGAAGAAGCGAGAGTCTGTAATGGAGCGTAATTCCGTATTGACAAATCCTCCTCCCATAAGGATGGTGATTTCGGGATGTGTTTCGCGTAGCCATTGGGCTAGTCGAAGTGCGCTAAATAAATTCCCGGGAAATGGGACACTGAAAGCGATTGCTTTAGGGTTGCACGTTGTGATGTGTTTCTCTAAAAGAGGAATGGTCAGACGTTCGATGAAAGTGGCGGACTTCTGAAGAGCGACCTCTATTTCATCGAAAGAAGAGGCGCAACGCCCTAAATGTTCCGCATACCGGCTGAATCCAAACTCAGGATCGATAGTTTCCCTTATCAGTTCACAAAGATCTTCCAAAAAGGACGTAGCCATGAAGCGAGCCTTATCTCGTATTCCAGACGTACCAAAGGCCCATTCTAACTCTTCCTCATCTTGTTTTCGTCTATAACTTTCAGGCAAATAATCCTGAAAGCAGATGCGATATGATAAAGTATCGCTTTTCCCTTGAAGGAAAGAAATGATTGGATTGATAGTGTCGATATACTGTTGTTTATTAGCTATTATTTTGCGGATTTTAGCCGGATATTTTGCATGTCCTTTTTCTATCTCTTTAAAAAGATTGGTTAATCCCTGTGCAGAAAACAGCTCCAAGATCGTCTCAATGCCTAAATCCGTTTGTCGTGTTTCAATTCCTTTCCTTTTCAAATATCCTTTAAGATAGGCTGTTGAGGGATAAGGGGTATTGATTTGAGTAAACGGTGATAAGACGAGAAGAATCGAGGCTTGCTTCATGATGTTTACTATGTCGCTTTATTTGTTGTGTGAAAATTATTCGTTAATATCCTCTTCAGCAGTCTCTTCTTCAGAAAGGCTGTTGTTGATAGATTCTATATATTGTAAGATCTCGTCTCTTCCTTCTTTTTTCTCTGAAGAAGAGACAAAAATAGGAGGAAGTTCTTCCCATGTTTCTAACAACTTCTTTTGATATTCTTCTAGATTTGTTTTCAGTCTGCCTTTGCTGATCTTATCGATCTTAGTGAAGATGATACTAAATGGAATGCCATTTTCGCCTAACCATTCCATAAACTCAAGATCTATTTTTTGAGCCTCATGTCGGCTGTCTAGCAACACGAATAGTGAGGTTAATTGCTCTCGCTCTAAAATATAATCCTCGATGATTTGTTTTAGTCTTTCTCTGCCTTCCTTACCCCTCTGCGCAAATCCATATCCGGGAAGGTCCACTAAATACCATTCTTTGTTGATCAAGAAATGGTTGATAAGTAATGTCTTACCAGGCATTTGAGAAGTGACGGCCAATCCTTTTTTTTGGGTAAGCATATTGATAAGGGATGATTTACCTACATTACTTCGTCCGATAAAGGCGTATTCCGGTAAATTCCCCTGAGGACATTTCCTTACATCAGTGTTACTAATAATAAAATCAGCGCTTTTAATTACCATATGATTTATAAATTAAAATAGTTAATAAGAAGAATAGATTATGCCTTTTGGGAATTGGATGGTAATCCTAATCCACTTAAGTAGAGACCACTGAATGTAATGGCACCGTTTACCATTAGCATTTCATATCCAAACGTATATCCGGCATATTGTTTGACTAAATAGTCTGTGGCGAAGCAGATGACCGGCGACGCTATGCAGATATAAGGAACATATCTATCCCTAGGCTTTCGCTTCGTGAAAAGCCCAAATGTGAAAAGCCCAAGTAAAGGGCCATATGTATAAGATGCGATCATATAGATAGCATCAATGACACTTCTGTTGTTTACGGCTTTAAATGCCAAAATAATCAGAACAAATAGGATGGATGTTATAAGATGCACTTTTAATCGTGTATGTTTCGCTTTTTGTGCCTCTTCTTTTTCTACGCCTAGAATGTCTACGCAAAACGAGGTCGTCAAGGCGGTAAGCGCAGAATCTGCGCTGCTGAAAGCAGCCGCTATGATTCCTATCGTAAAGAATATCAGGATGCTTTCTCCTAAGATGCCTGATGTGCAAAACATTGGAAGAATGTCGTCTCCTAATGTCGGTAAACTAATGTCTTGTTGTGTCGCTAAAGACAGTAATAAGATTCCTAACGATAGAAATAGAAAGTTTACGGGAGTGAAGGCAAATCCGTATGTATACATATTTTTTTGTGCGTCCTTGAGGTTCTTGCAAGATAGATTTTTTTGCATCATGTCTTGATCTAGTCCGGTCATCACGATCGTTATGAATATGCCACTTAAGAATTGCTTGAAGAAATTTTGCGTGCTATGCCAATCGGAAAATTCAAAAATTCGGAAGTGAGGACTTTCAATTAATGTTTGTGTTAAACCTTCAAAGTCCAGTCCTAGTTTTGCTTTTACTTGCCAAATAATGACAATTAACATTGCCACGAGGCAGATGGCTTGTAGTGTATCTGTCCAAATGATAGTTTTAATGCCACTGCGAAAAGTATAAAGCCATACGAGCAAGATGCTTAGAATCGTGGTGACCGCAAAAGGAATATCCCAGATGTTAAATACGTATGTTTGAAGAATTAATACGACTAAATACAATCGAGCTGCCGCACCTACGATTTTAGAAAGCAAAAAGAAAGAAGCCCCTGTCTTGTAGCCTCTTCGTCCAATTCTGTCATCTAGATAAGAATAGATGGAAGTCAGTTGTAGTTTGTAATATAGTGGGAGTAGTATCTTCGCGATAATGATATAACCGAAAAAAAATCCGAAGACTGTTTGCATATAGGTCATATCTATATTTCGGACCATGCCGGGAACAGATACGAAAGTGACTCCCGACAAGGAAGTTCCCACCATACCAATTGATACGATATACCATGGGGATTTCCTGTCACCAAGAAAAAATGCTTCATTACTGTTGTTGCGTCCTGTGATCCATGCGATTGTCAGCAAGATTGAAAAATAGGCAACAATAATAAAAAGAATGATATAGCTATTCATGTAATATTATTTCAATTTGACTTGCAAAAATACTTAATATCGTTGGAAAAACCTCATAAAATTAGCAAATTACAGCAGTTGAAATTGATTATTAATAAGTTAGCGGCTTGGAGAAGTTGGAATGTTTCAAAGTCTGTGAATTTGGATATTGCTACTCTTCTTGACATATTCCCTGATCCTTTAACTAAATAGCCCGCTATTTGCTTGTAATAATTAACTTACTTCAAGCGCAGGAGGAATATCCTGAATTTCCTGGTGGAGGAATATAATCAAGTATTATTAAAATCGTCATTGCTGAAAAATTATTCCATGTCGATTTGATTTGAGATTGTGAATTAATAATTACTGTCGAAAAGAGAAATATTAGACTCATCTTTTCAACAGTAATATTTTTATTTTAAGAGGTTATAATTCTAATACGATTATTATTTAAAATCTTTTTTCTATAGAGGCTCCGGGAAAATAATGCGAAAGAATTTTATCATACGAGTATCCTTTTGCACCCATTACAGCCGCACCAATTTGGCAGAGACCTACGCCATGTCCCCAGCCTGCTCCTGTTAATATGAAACGAGAAGGAACACCATCATGCATCTCTTCTTTGTCAACGACAAAAGCTGAGCTATAGAGATGTGTAGAAGAAAGAGTCTTACGTATTTCCAACTCTTTGCCAATAGTGAAGGTGCGTAGTGTGCCTACTATTTTAAGTTTGGAAATACGAGCGGAAGAACCTCTTTCTAAAGGAATCAAGTCTAATATTTGTCCAAAGTCTATCGTTGTTTTCTCTTTGATCAGCTTGGCAAGTTCATCCTGGGTATATGTTACCGTCCAACGATAGAAATCGTGAGTCTCTTGATCATAGTCGTTGAGCACTTGCTGTAAAATCTGTTTATCAGACGTGTTACAAAATGCGTCAGGAGCTGTACGAATCCATCGGTCTGCCTCTTGCTCATTTGTTAAGTCGGGAAACGCCTTTGTCTCCTCGCTATCTCGTAGTGTTGTCAGATAAGCGTGCGGAACAGGTTCCCAGCAATTTTCGAATTTTTCAGTTACTCCGCCACAGCATTTCGAAAAACGGGCATCACAAATTTTACCATCATAAGCCAACACTTCTCCACGAGTCTCTTCTACCGCTTCTTTAACAGTGGGATTAGAAGCTTTCGTGATACCTTGATAGCGTTGGCAATGGTCATCGGCGCATACATCAAAGAGTTCGTGATCCTCTCGATCATACCAACGGATTAAAGAATCATTGGTGCGAAAGCAATTTTGATAGGGAAGAAGAGAACCATTTAGTTTAAAGTTCTTTTCCATTTGTGCCATTAGCCAGCTGCGCGAGATAACAGCGTGTGCTTTTAATAAATTCTTGGATGCGTTTGCGCTCATTTCAGAGGAGATGACGCTAATAAGATATCCTTCGATATCAACTTGATTAATTGTGACAATACCGTCTTTTGTGGCGATCAGATCTAAAGCTCCTCTAAAACGTTGGTCTTCCTCTCGTTGCCAATGGAAATCCACACCAATGGTGACCGCTTTTATATCGAATGATGCTTTCGGGCTTGTTGGCTCGAAAAATAATTCTGTATAAAGTTTTCCATTATAAACGATTTTTCCATTTACCCACAAGGCACGTTGTTCACCAGTGGTGAACGTGCCTGTTTCTGTATGCACATACTCCTCATTAAATGCGAATGAGATAGCTTTGTGCGTCATGATTCCCACGTTAATTACAGGTGCTTCCATATATTTTATCCTTTTTTTGCGTTGAGAGAATTGAAGATTAAATATGCGATCAAAAGAATATACATAGCGACAGCTAAAAGGCCGCCCATATTGCTAGTTGCCCATTCTTGATTCATTAAATCAATGCCACCGAAACGCATAGCTGCGCTTACGACTCCCATTAAAGCTCCACCTGCAATAAATCCTGAAGCGAGTAGCGTCCCTTTTTCCAGACGTACGGCATTAACCTCTTTATCTTTGCTACGGCTGCCTACATACCAGCTAATAGCGCCTCCAATCAATAAAGGAGTATTTAAATCTAAGGGGATAAACATTCCTAATGCAAAAGCTAAAGCCGGAATCTTACAGAAGTTGAGAACTATCGCTAGGACGGCACCAATTGCGTATAAGGCCCAAGGAGCTCCCGCTCCGCTCATGAGAGGTTCGATAACTGCGGCCATAGCGTTGGCTTGAGGAGCCGCTAAATGACCGGTAGTGAAGCCGTATGCTTGATTTAAGATCAGAATTACGCCTCCAACAGTGGCGGCAGAGACTAATGTGCCTAAAAACTTCCATGTTTCTTGTTTTGCCGGTGTGCTACCTAGCCAGTAGCCTATCTTTAAGTCTGTTATAAAACCTCCGGCCATAGAAAGCGCTGTGCAGACAACGCCGCCAATGATTAATGCGGAGACCATGCCGGCAGGGCCATTTAAACCTACGGCGACTAATATGATAGAGGCTAGAATTAAAGTCATTAAAGTCATGCCTGATACAGGGTTTGTACCTACGATAGCGATGGCATTTGCCGCTACTGTCGTAAACAAGAAAGCGATGACACCAACAAGTAACAGACCGATCACGGCGTGAAACCAATTGTGTAATACACCAAATTGGAAAAATAGGAAAGTGATAATTAAGGAGGCTATAATACCGATCACAATGATTTTCATCGGAATATCTTTTTGTGTGCGTATGGTCTCTTTGGCCATTTGCCCATTTTTACCTTTTAACTCATTGGTGGCAAGTCCTACAGCGCCTTTGATGATACTCCAGGATTTAATGATTCCGATTACGCCGGCAGTTGCGATGCCGCCGATGCCGATATGTCGCGCATAAGTAGTAAAAATCTCTTCTGCGCTCATGCTGCCAACGGTAGCGGTGATAGCGTCATTGCCAAATGTTAATACATCAGCGCTAAAAAAAGCAGACATTGCGGGGATGATAATAAGCCATACTAAGAAAGAGCCGGCGCAGATAATCAATGAATATTTTAGGCCGATGATGTAACCTAATCCTAACACGGCTGCACCTGTATTAACTTTAAGTACGATTTTCGCTTTTTCGGCCAATAAATCTCCCACGCCTATAAGCCGAGTGCTGATTGTTTCACTCCACCAGCCGAAGGTAGTGACAATAAAATCATAGAGTCCGCCAATTGCTCCCGCAAAGATTAATGGCTTGGCTTGATTGCCTCCTTTCTCTCCTGATACTAGAACTTGTGTAGTAGCGGTGGCTTCCGGAAATGGATATTTGCCATGCATTGTGGAAACGAAATATTTTCGGAAAGGGATAAGCAGTAATATTCCGATAATGCCGCCTAAAAGAGAACTCATGAATACTTCAAAGAAGTTTACGGAAATTTCCGGGTATTTATCTTGAAGGATATAGAGAGCCGGTAAAGTAAATATGGCTCCAGCGACGATAACGCCACTGCTTGCGCCAATGGATTGGATAATGATATTTTCGCCTAATGCGTTTTTACGCTTGAAACCACTGGATAAACCAACAGCGATAATGGCGATAGGAATAGCGGCTTCAAATACTTGACCCACTTTTAATCCTAGGAAAGCTGATGCGGCACTGAAAATGACAGCCATGATCAGTCCCCAAAAGACAGACCAAAAGGAAACTTCGGGGTATTTTTTGTTTGGAGACATGAGAGGAGTGTAGCTCTCGCCCTCTTTTAATTCTCGATAGGCATTTTCTGGTAGCCTGGTAGCTTTTTTGTCGTTATCCTGTTCCACGATATTAAAATGTTAGATTATTAATACATATACACCCTTGTATTGCAGGCGTCGGGTGACAAATTTATGCTTTAGCAATGGAAAATGCAAGGATTATTTATTGTGAGTAAGAAATAAGAGCAGGAATAGTGCTTTTTTAGAATGATAGAAATATGAAATATTAGAAGAATAAGGCGACTTTTCTATTAAGTTTATTACATTTGTCCATCTTTTTTTAACGGCCGGTAATATTCAAGTATGAGTGAAAGGGCTGTAAGATGGCTTTTGCTGATATGTAAGCGGTGAAATTTTTGCATATAAATCTAATAAATATTATGAAACAAATAGTTTGTATAGTGATGGCTTTTGCCACAATGTGCATTGGTATGACATCTTGTAATCAACATTCGTCTGCTGTTAATCAGCAGGCAATCCCTTCAAAACTAACGATTAGTAAAGAGCGATTAATGGACAAAATCAAAGGCGGTTGGGCCGGTCAGACGATAGGGTGCACTTATGGTGGCCCGACAGAGTTTAAATATAATGGGACGATGATTCAAGATTACGTTCCGATTATATGGCCTAATGGATATATAAAGGAGTGGTATGAGAAATTTCCGGGGTTGTATGATGACGTTTACATGGATTTGACCTTTGTGGATGTTTTTGATCGTCTGGGGTTAGACGCTCCGGTCGATTCTTTTGCGGTCTCGTTCGCTAAAGCGGGCTATACATTATGGCATGCGAATCAATCGGCTCGTTACAATATATTGCAAGGAATTATGCCTCCCGCTTCAGGACATTGGTTGAATAATCCACATGCTGATGATCTAGATTATCAGATAGAAGCGGATTATGCGGGTTTGATGGCGCCGGGAATGCCGAATGCGGCTTCTGAGGTATCGGACAAGATCGGACATATCATGAATTATGGAGATGGTTGGTACGGTGGTGTTTATGTGGGAGCGATGTATGCGTTGTCATTTGTCTCTGATGACATAGAGTTTATCGTGACAGAGGCGCTGAAGACCATACCGGAGCGGAGTGCTTACTATCAATGTATGAGTGACGTGATACGTTGGCATAAAGAATTTCCTAATGACTGGAAACGCACATGGTTTGAATGTGAGAAGCGTTGGAGTTCGGATATAGGTTGTCCGGATGGAGTGTTTACGCCATTCAATATTGATGCGGTGATCAATAGCGCATATATTTTGATCGGTTTGCTGTATGGAGAAGGTGATTTTTATAAGACGTTAGATATCTCTACTCGTTGTGGGCAAGATTCGGATTGTAATCCAGCTTCTGCCGGTGGTATTTTAGGTACAATCTTGGGTTATAGTAAAATTCCAGATCGTTGGATGAAGAATTTGAGAGAGGTGGAAGATTTGAACTTCGCTTATACAAATATCTCTTTGAGCAAAGCATATCAGATGAGTTATGATCAAGCGTTGAAAATGATTGAGCGTAATGGAGGGTCTGTGTCAGGAGACGAGGTGACTATTAAGTGTCAGGAACCAAAGGCCGTTCGCTATGAAAAGGCATTTGAGAATATGAGACCCATCGAAAAGGTGCCGGTAAAGCAGGAGCTGGGTTCTATAGAAAAACTCGTTTTTGAGGGAACAGGTGTTGTGTTCAGAGGCGCTGTAAGCGCAAAAGATGAGAATTATGTGGCTCGTGTGGAGATGAATATAGACGGGGATAAAGTAGAGACAGCAAACTTACCTGCCTCATATACGACTCGCAGAAATGATCTATTTTGGCGTTATCAACTTCCAAAAGGGAAACACACAGTGACATTTAAGTGGCTAAATCCTCGTCAAGATGTCTCTATTCATTGTATAGAGATGCTAGTTTATTCAGATTTGGAACAAACAGATGCTCATTAAAGATTGAAGAGAGTATAGGAGAAAACTTAAAAAACGCTACCTTTGTCGCTGTTTCTTGTGTATGGAAGATTAAAAATGGAAAAGAAAGGGCGTCTATGAAAGGCAAAGATGATGTTTTCAAGAAGTTTCATGAATCCTTCGCTAAGATGGAGGGGCATTTCCATATACTAGAGCAACGGATACCGGTTGAGCTTCAAATGGAATATTTTAAATATTCAGCAAATGTACGGAAAGAGAATCAGCCCCCCCGTCCTTTATCGGAAGAGGAGTGTGAGATGATTTATGAGACATTATTAAATGGGGAGACAGAAGAACGTGAGGAGAAAAGACATTTATTAAGTGTTTTAGCGACAGCGAAGTCTATTCGTGCCTATCGTTTGTTGGAGGAATATGCGCAATGTGCGGATCCGGAAGTGACAGATTGGGCATGCATGGCCTTAATGGAGTCTCGCATCGCCTTGGAATCAGAATTCTCAGATGAGAAACAGATCTATATATCTACCGGATTGGGCGGAAAAGGGGAGAAATTGCGTTTTTATGTTTTAATGCTATCAAAAGGCAAAAGGCCTTTTGAAGATTATCAACGGACAACGATAGAGAAAGAGTTCGCCTATTCTTTGCCTCAATCAAATTGCGAGATTGAGCGTATAGCGGTAGGCGAGCAATTTGTAGAACTGGAGTTTTTAGTGCCTGTAAAGGAAGATGTGAAAAGGGTACTGGATCGGGTAATAAATGAGTGTAACCAATATGGTGATTTTCTTTCGGATGTGTATACGGTCACAAATGTGAAGGAGTTGACGCAGGAGGAAATCGCAGAGATTATAAACAAGGATGAAAGCTTTAAAACAAGCAATTAAGTATGGTGTAGTAGGTCTGAGTAACACATTGATAACAATGATTGTTATTTGGTTAATGATGAAGCTTTTCGGTTGTAAGGAGGGCTTGTCTAATTTGACGGGATATGTAGCGGGGCTATTAAACAGTTTTATTTGGAACAAGCAGTGGACCTTTAAGGGTAGTTCTACCGGATGGAAACAGGGTGCTATTCGTTTTGCGGTCGCTTTCGTGATTTGTTACGCTTTGCAGTATGGATTGGTGCTTATTTTGAATTCTCAGTTAGCTATTGATCATTATTATAATCATTTGATAGGAATGATATTTTATACAGCGATCAATTTCTTTATGAATAAGTTTTATACATTTAAAGCTTAGTGGCATGAAAAAATTAGCGGTTATAGTGCCGTGCTATAATGAAGAGGCGGTTATTAAGGAATCATACCGTAGGACAAGAGCTGCTTTAGACAAGCTATCAAATCCTGCGGAGATTATTTATATTAATGATGGAAGTATAGATAAGACTCGTTCGCTATTAGATCAAATAGCGGAAGCTGATCCATGCGTGAAAGTGATTCATTTTTCTCGTAATTTTGGTCATCAGCCGGCTGTGACAGCGGGAATTAATAATTGCGATGCTGATATGGCGGTTATTATCGATGCTGATATGCAAGATCCACCGGAATTAATCCCTGATTTGTTGGATGTTTATGAAAAAGAGCATGCAAATGTGGTTTATTGTGTCCGTAAATCACGAGAAGGGGAAAGCTTTTTCAAACTTTTTACGGCGAAGTTATTTTATCGCGTCATGAATTATATGAGTGAAGTTCATTTTCCGTTAGATACGGGCGATTTTCGTTTGGTGGATCGGAAAGTGATGGATGAGTTCAATCGTTTTCATGAACGGGGGAAATATATCCGTGGATTGATTAGCTGGATAGGATTTCGTCAAGTGCCTTTTTATTATGAGAGAGAAGCTCGTATCGCAGGAGAGACTAAATATCCTTTAAGTAAGATGTTAAAGTTCGCATCAAACGCGATGCTTTATTTTTCTAAGAAGCCATTACGTTTAGCGATAGGTCTAGGTTTTATCTCTGTCTTAGTTGGCATCGTTTTGGCTATTTGGTTTACGCTTGGGAAAATCTATGGGTTCAGTAACGCGGAAGTTGGTTGGACTTCTATCATGACATCAATCATATTTTTTGGGGGCGTTCAATTATTGACAGTGGGCGTTTTAGGCCAATACATAGGTATATTATTTGATGAGATTAAGGCTCGTCCTGAATATATTATTGATGAAAAACGTAACTATAATGAGATAGAAAAATCACGCGGGCAAGCATAGGTGGCTCGTGTGATTTTTTCATATTGTCATGGAATACTTTTCTATTGATAACAGAAGAACAGTATTCATAATTGTCAAAACTTTTTCTTATAAATATGGCAATAAGGGGTCTCTCCATTTTTATCATAATAATGTTGATGGTAGTCTTCTCCAAGCCAAAAAGTAGAAGAGGGTCTTAATTCAGTAGCGACTTTATAACCTTTCTCAGTTAATATTCCGATACACTTTTCCGCGATTTTCTTTTGAGTATCATTGCAGTAGAAAATGACAGAACGATATTGAGAGCCGATATCAGGACCTTGTCCGTCTGTTTGTGTAAAGTCGTGTATCTCAAAATAAAGTCGCAAAATAGACTCATAACTTGTTTTAGTCGGATCATATACGACCTTAACCGTTTCCACGTGTCCTGTTTTTCCTGTCTTCACCTCTGGATATGTAGGGCTCTCCAAATCTCCTCCCATATAACCGACAAATGTTTTTTCGACACCATCGATTTTCTCTAAATAATACTGGGTGCCCCAAAAGCAGCCGGAAGCGAGATAGGCTGTTTCTCTATAATCTAAGTCTTGTGTCATAATGAAGTCTTTTAATGATGCATTATATATCGCAAATGTAATAAAACATTTCGCTTTTTGAAGATCGCGTGAAGAAACGATTTGTGAAAAATCAAAAAGCGTCAATATTCTTGTCTGCGCATAAAAAAGTAAAGAGCGGCAACTCTTAAGTAGCTAAAAACCGTATCTTTGCTTTGGTTTAAGAGAGAGATAAGAGTTGTGGGTCGTTTGTGGATGACAAAGTTTTTCCAAAAATATATAATTGGGAAGATCTGATAGATGGGATGCGCTTCGAGAGTTTTCTGAGTGGCATAAAGAGCGGATTGGAGAAGTGGTGTGGATAATTCAAATTCTTGGATTGTCGTATTGATATTTATTCCCGTTGGGCTATTGTTTGTTTGGGCTGTTTATAGGAGATACAGATCGTTACAGGCAAAAGGGAAGACATCATAAACGCCGTGTTTGGTATAAATAGTACAGAAATGGAAGGTATAAAGAATTTGATAATAGATTTGGGTGGCGTATTGGTGAACCTGACGCGTAATTGTTGTATAGAGGCTTTTGAGGCGTTGGGGGTGGAGAATATACGTGATTAAATTGTCAATGGCTTTCAACAGAAAGATTTGTTTGAGAGCTTTGAGGAGGGAATAATTTCAGTGAAGGAGTTTCATAATGGCATACGTGCTTGGTCTGGGAAATATTTATCTGATGAGCAGATCGATGAGGCTTGGGTGGCGATGTTAGGCGATTTACCCGAGTACAAGTTGCGCTTGTTGTTAAGTCTTCGGGAGCGTTATCGCATCGTACTATTGAGTAATACGAATGAGATTCACTGGAAATGGATTGAGGCGAATGATTTCGCGTATCAGGGCCTTCGCGCTCAAGATTTCTTTCAGCGAATATATCTCTCTTATGAGTTGCACATGTCAAAACCTAGTCTTGATATTTTTCGATATGTTTTGAATGACGCGGGTTTTGAGGCACGGGAAACAATGCTGATAGATGATTCTATCGTAAATTGTCGTGCGGCGGAACAGTTAGGAATGCTTTCTTACGCGCCGCGGCCGGATGAGGATTGGTCTCATCTCTTTTTTCGCGATAAGTAAAAAAACACTCGATTTTCATATAAGAGAATCGAGTGTTGGAGTATTGTTTGCTAAAAAATTATTAGAGTGAAAATTCACAAGATAGAAGACCGGCAGGCTGCTGTTGAGGAAGCTTAAGTAGCATAACAATATCAAAGAATTAGGCTG
>CAUWMZ010000055.1:0-36834 GCA_963560035.1 uncultured Parabacteroides sp. | reverse complement strand
TTTGAATTACTGTTACTTCCCACCCTCTTTATTGGGGGTGGGAAACTTTAATAATGGAACTATTACAGATAGCAATGGTGAGTACATAATAAAAGGGAATATTAGCAAATCTTCTGTATTAGAGATTACCTATATTGGTATGAAAAAACAAGAAGTATTAATCGGTTCTCACGATCAATTGGACATAAGAATGATACCTGAATCTGAGTTGCTTGATGAAGTTGTAGTAGTAGGATATGGAACTCAAAAAAAAGTAAATCTGACAGGAGCTGTTAGTTATATCGACTATAAACAAATAGAAAACAGACCAGTAGCCAATCTAGGACAGGCGCTCCAGGGATCTATTCCCAATTTAAATGTATCCTTTAATTCTGGACAGCCAGGCATTGGAACCAATTTAAATATTCGGGGTTATACATCTATCAATAGTGGTGCTCCACTCATTCTGATTGACGGCATTGAAAGCAGCATAGAATCGGTAAACCCACGAGATGTAGAATCAGTCTCTGTTCTAAAGGATGCAGCATCTTCTGCTATTTATGGAGCCAGAGCACCTTTCGGAGTTATATTAATTACGACAAAACATGCACGACAAGGAACAACCAAAGTGAATGTCAATTCCAGGTTCTCATTCTCCAAACAAACTACAAGCACAGACTACATCACAACAGGATATGATGCGGCTATGCTTGCAGATGAATTTATGCGTTCATATAATGGAAATCCATATACAAAATACACAGAAGAAGATTATGAAGAATTGAAAGCAAGACGAAATGACTCTGTAGAAGATCCATTACGACCATGGACAGTTATTAAAAATATCGGTGGAAAAGACAGGTATACGTATTATGCCAATTTTGACTGGTATGATTATCTAGTAAACCAAAGCCGCCCTACATTCGACAACAACATCAGTGTATCGGGTGGAAGTGAAATGATAAATTACATTATCAGTGGAAATTTCAATACGCAAAAAGGTATTTATGCCCAAAATACAGATACCTATCAAACAGGAAACTTACATAGTAAAATACAAGCTAAAGTAACTAAATGGTTTCAATTAAGCCTTATTTCTGCATTTAACTCCAACAAATATACGGCACCTGGACTAGGGCATGGAAACAATTTTCCAAATTACACTTTTCATGCCATGCCATTTATCATGCCTTATAACCCTGATGGATCACATGTTTTTCAAACACCAGTCATAGCTCAACAGCCTACAGACGGAGCAAATATCTTGGTGAAAGACGGAACTTCCAAATCTACCAACAACAATAAAATATTCAACAACACCGTCGTAGCCCAGTTTACATTATTAAAAGGACTCACATTAACAGGGCAATATAGTTTCAAGTATTCAACTAAAGAATATATGGAACGAACCACCAAAGCCAAAGCTTCACAAACTCCTGGTGAGTTTTATGATGTATCAGGTTCTCTGTTTCAAAACAAGTTGTCAGAACAAATGAGTCGTTCATATTATCACAACATAGATGTTTACTTCAACTACGATTATTTATTCCACAACCATCACCTATATGGAGTAGCCGGATTTAACTATGAACAAAATCACTACAAAGCCATACATGCTACTAAAATGAATATACAGTCCGACAAACTGAATGACTTCAATTTAGGAGATGTGAGCAAAGATGTCACTCTTCAAGGAGGGCAACATGAATGGGCTGTATTAGGATATTTCGGCCGACTAGGATATGACTACAAGGGAAAATATCTAGGTGAAGTCAACCTTAGATGGGATGCTTCGTCCCGCTTTCCAAAATCACAGCGTTCAGGATTATTTCCTTCTGTTTCATTGGGTTATAGAGTTAGTTCTGAATCGTTCTTTGAACCATTGAAAAAAGTGATTTCTAACTTGAAGATAAGAGGAAGCTATGGCATGTTGGGAAATCAAGCGGTATCCAATCCATACCCTTACATTCAAACAATCTCCATGAAGAAATTAGGAGGATATTTGATTGACGGAGATTTTGTAACCTATGCCAGCGTATCAGCTCCACCAGCCGAACGACTCACCTGGGAAAAGGTGATACACAAGAACTTGGGAGTGGACATCGCTTTCTTTGATGATCGCCTACAATCTACACTTGATTTATACATCAGAGACACAAAAGATATGTTAGTTCCTGGTAAGCAATTACCAGCTGTTTACGGCACATCGGCTCCACAAGAAAATGCAGCCAATCTACGAACAAAAGGATTTGAACTCACTGTGGGATGGAACGACCAGTTCACATTGTTAAGCAAACCTTTTCAATATAATGTGCAATTCAGCCTTGCCGACAATAAATCGGTTATTACCAAATACGATAATAAGATGAAAGATTTTACCAAATCGTCCTATTATGAAGGTATGGAACTAGGTGAAATATGGGGATACCACATTACTGGTCTTTTTGAAACAGATGAGCAGGCTAAACAATATCAAGAAGCGATAGACCACCGTTTTGTATGCAAAAATATTCTGGAAACGGCTGTTGGAAAATACAAAGGTCTGCAAGCTGGTGATTTAATTTATGCGGATTTAGATCATAGCGGTCGCATTGATGATGGCAAGAAAACAGCCGATGATCGTGGGGATATGAGGATAATAGGAAATTCACGCCCCCGATTCTTATACGGGATTAACGTAGGATTCAACTGGTATGGATTCGATGTTTCATCGTTTTTTCAAGGAATAGGTAGACAACATTGTTATCCAGACAGCAATGCCATGCTTTTTTGGGGTGGGTATGCACGTCCGTATGCATCTTTTGTTCCCAAAAACTTTACAGATGATATTTGGACACCGGAACATCCTGATTCCTATTTTCCAAAACTCAGAGGCTATTCAGCCAAAGGAGATGCCAGTCTAGGACATGTAAACGACCGTTACTTGCAGAACCTAGCTTACTGCCGGCTAAAGAATTTTACTATTGGCTATACTCTTCCTGGCAGCTTTTCTAAAACAATAAACATAGAAAAAATTCGGATATACTTCAGCGGTGACAATCTTCTAACATGGACTAAGTTAAGAAGTAACTATATTGATCCGGAACAATTCGCATCTAGTAGAGATGGACGAACCTACCCGTTTTCTAAAACTTTCTCTTTTGGCTTAGACATTTCATTTTAACAAATAACATGTTTGGATATGAAAAATATATTATATACTTCTATTTCATTATTATTATTCACCTCATGTGTAGATACGCTCGATCGTTATCCACTTGACAAAGTATCTCCTGAGACCTATTATAGCAATGAAGCCGAGCTTCAAGCTGCTACTAATCACTTTTATGGATTGTTTCCTGGAGCTTCTAGCGGCTATGGAGAATCAATGGACATTGTCTCTGTATTCAACTTACCTTCTGAAGTAAAGGGTACACGCACGATTCCAACATCTGGAGGTGGATGGGATTGGGGATATCTACGTTCTATCAATTTTTATTTAGCACATTCATCGCAATGTGCCAATACTACTATCCGCAATCAATATGACGGGTTGGCTCATTTCTTCAGAGCTTACTTCTACTTTGAAAAAGTAAAAAGATTTGGAGATGTACCATGGTATGAAAAAGTATTGAATGCTTCAGATGAAGATATGACCAAACCTAGAGACAGCAGAGACTTTGTAATGAATAAAGTAATGGAAGATATTGATTTTGCTATTGAAAACCTATCCTCTGAAAACAATCTATACCGAGTAACCAAATGGACAGCACTGGCTCTGAAATCACGGATCTGTCTTTTTGAAGGTACTTTTAGAAAATATCATGGTTTGAAGGATTCTAATCTGTATCTCTCAAAATGTATAGAAGCATCATTGGATTTTATGAATCATAGTTCGTATACTATCTATAAAAGTGGCAATGAACCTTACCGAGCGCTGTTTTCTTCAATGAATGCTATTTCACAGGAAGTTATCCTGGCAAGAGATTATGACAAAGGAAAATCGGTCATGCATGAAGCTAATTATAATACAATGGCACCAACCTATGGGAGACCTGGTATGAATAAAAAAATAGTGGATAGCTATCTGATGCGTGATGGTTCTCGTTTTACAGACATCCCTGACTATCAACACAAAACGTATTATGAAGAAATGCAAAACAGAGACCCTCGGCTAACACAAACGGTAGTAGGTCCTGGATACAAACGAATTAACAGTACAGTGGTGGAATCACCGGCTTTTGAATCAAGTACCACCGGATATCAGATTATCAAATGGGTTACTGACAAAAGCGGTGACGGATATTTGGGTTCATCCAATGACTATATTCTGTTCCGCACAGCCGAAGTGTATCTGAATTACGCTGAAGCTAAAGCGGAAAAAGGAGATATTACCCAAAATGACCTGGATATTTCTATCAAAAAGATTAGAGATAGAGTACAGATGCCAAATATAAATTTGACAGAAGCCAATGCTCATCCAGACCCTTACTTGACGGCATCGGAAACTGGATACCAACATGTAAGCGGTCCAAATAAAGGAATCATTTTGGAGATCAGACGTGAGCGTACCATCGAACTGATGCTCGAAGGATTCAGGTATTATGACATAATCCGGTGGAAAGAAGGAAAAATGTTTGAACAGCCCTATAAAGGCATATACTTTCCGCCTTTGAAACGAGGATCGGGAAATAATAAATATGATATCATAGATATGAACGATGGTGTGGTAGGAGATGCTGCTAAGGTGGATATTTGCATATACACAGGCGAGAAGCCTTCTGGTGATGATGTAAAAAACATTACTAAGTTTTACAAACTGGGCAATGAGTTCAAGCTAAATAATGGCATGGAAGGTAATATCATTGTACACGACATCCTCGAAGAACCTAGGAAATGGAGAGACGAACGAGACTACTTCTATCCTATTCCCACACAAGAAATATCACTAAGTAATGGTAATTTAGTTCAAAATCCGAATTGGGAGTAATTATCTATGAAAGTACTTAAATATATTACACTTATCATTTTTAGTCTGTTTGCCACGAATGTATTGGCATCCAACAAACTTCGTATAGCCACTTATAACATTCATTATGGCAAAGGTGAAAATGATTATAGACAGAGCAATTGGAGTCAAGAAGATATGGAATCAATCATTGATTCCATATCTTCTGTCATCACCTCACTAAAACCCGATATTATCGCACTCCAAGAACTTGACAGTGGCATGATAAGCAGAAACAAGCGCTTTTTGATAGCTGAAATAGCTAAACGTACAAAAGGACGATATCGGTTTGTGTATGTTCCTACACATACATTGGACGGAGGAAACATCGGATGTGGTGCTTTAATTAGTTGCAAATTTAAAGAATACAAAGTGTTTTCCGTGCCATTACCTGGCGATGAACCACGGACATTGATAAAAATACACTTTCCAAAATTTATCTTTGCTATTACACATGGTGATTTAAATAATGCAAAAAGGAAATGTGCCTTCCAAACCATCCTCCGAGAATTGGGAAAGACAAACAAGCCGACTTTTTTAGCTGGCGACTTGAATGATTGTTGCACATGGAAAAATGACGGCTCTTCATTCAATATATTACTGAAGGAATTTACTGTCATCAGTGATACTCATTGCAATACAGTATGGAACGGTAAACATGCTTTACCTAACGATCGACAGGGAATTATTGACTATATCCTTCTTAACAAAAGAAATAACTCTGTTTCAGTTATTGATTCACATATCGTGACGAAAATAGCTGATAAAAACATACTATTAAAAAAAGTGTCGGATCACTATCCGGTGTATGTTGATGTATGTGTGAAAGCGGCATATTAGCGTGTATAAAATAGCACTATAAAGCTTTACTTGTGACATTCGTGTTAAAATAAAGATGTTTTGTCGTTTTTATTTACTGATTGAACATTTTAATATTATAGGAATAGTCCTATAGTCATTTTATAACATCAATCATACATATTAAAACAGATTCATCTTATTCTGTTGATCTTTTATTTAAGGATGGCGGGATAGGATGGGTCTGTTTTTTTGTGTTTCAAGTTGTTGTTTTATAATGTGTTAAGTGAATAACTAATCACTTGTCGTTAGAATAACTAATCACTAGGGGTAGTGAATAGTTAATCAGTTGAGAAGTGAATAACTATTCACTTGAAGTGGTATCAATAGATAGCGGTTTGTGGGTGATTTATTTGTTAGAAAAAAAAGAATTAAAAATGGCAAAAAGCAGAGCGTTTAAATATCAAAAAGTGATATGTTATTAGGTGAAGGATGATAAAAGAATGTTGAGATTTGAAAGAAAAGAATCAAAAAATAATCATTTGGTTATAGAAAGTGACAAAACGCTATTAATGAAAATGGTAGAGCGAAAAGAAGCGTCTACTTTTCTTGAAAGAATTGATTCTAAATTTGTTTTACGCGAAATATTTTTTAATTTCGCACAATAATATACAGAATTAAACAAGCCGGAATATGAAGAATATAATCATTATAGCAAGTCTTCTTCTTAGCATGCCTTTAATGGCACAGACAAAAGTCGTAAAGAAGAATGCGGTGAAAGCGAATAATTTCGGAGTCACCTACTCATTGCCAAAAACCTCTTTAGTCGTAGATGCGGAGGTTACGAAAGTGACTTGCAAAGCTGGTCCATATTATCAATATGCTGAAAAATATTTAGGAGTAAAGGATATTGTCACAGAGGATAAAGTATATTTTGATTTAGGTAAAATCAGTTTGATCAATAAAGGTATTCCGGATGCGGACAATACATTTATTGTTGAATTTAAGCAAGGGACAGTCGCGCCATACGCTTATCTGACAGAAGACGGCTTGCTATGTTCCATTAATGCGGAATATACCCCGGTGGAGTCGGAGCTAGAAGCGGTAAAGAAAAAGAAAGGAGCTCTGGAAAAGGTAGCGGACGCTTCCGTTTTTTCAGAGGAGTTGTTAATGGCCGGATCAACAGCGAAGCAAGCGGAAGTTGCGGCGAAACAGATTTATCGTATTCGCGAGAGTCGTTTGAATATCTTGACTGGAGAGGCGGATAATTTGCCGCCGGACGGAGAAGCTATGAAATTGGTTATTCAGCAATTGGAGGAGCAGGAACAGGCGCTTACAAATTTGTTTACAGGGATATTGACCAAGGAAACAGAGCATGTTGAGGTAAGTGTGATACCCAATGAGGATTTAAACAGGAAAGTCTTATTTCGTTTTTCAAAACAATTAGGAATTGTAGATGCGGACGATTTAGGTGGTACTCCTATTTATATGAATCTAAAGGCGACAGAACGCGCTCCGCGGTTGGATGCGAAAGAGGCGGAGAAAAAAGACAAATCCTTAAAAGGCATCGTTTATAACGTACCGGGAAAAGCTGCTATTGAAATATTGATGGGTAAGAAGAGCTTGTATAAAGGAGAGGCCCAAATCTCGCAGTTTGGAACACGAGAGGGATTAGCACCCATTATGTTTGAAGATAAAAAGGCTCCTGTCAAAGTGCTTTTCTATCCGGAAACAGGCGCAATTAAGCAAATTATTCAATAAGTATAGTATAAACTAATATCATTTAAGACACATGTTAGAAGGACAACCTAAAGGTCTCTATGCGTTAGCACTCGCGAACACGGGCGAGCGCTTTGGGTATTACACCATGCTTGCTATTTTTACATTGTTTTTGCAAGCTAAATTCGGCTATACGGCCTCAGAGACATCGACAATCTTCGCTAGCTTCTTGGCGTTCGTGTATTTTATGCCTTTAATTGGCGGTATGATGGCTGATAAATTCGGCTATGGTAAGATGGTAACTTCAGGTATCATCATCATGTTTGTTGGTTACCTGTTGCTCGCGATTCCAACAGATGCTGCTTCCGGAAAACTTATGATGTTTGGAGCATTAGCGCTTATCTCTTGTGGAACAGGACTGTTTAAGGGAAATCTGCAAGTTATGGTTGGTAATCTTTATGATGCTCCTGAGTATAGAAACAAGCGTGATCAGGCATTTAGTTTATTCTATATGGCTATCAACATAGGAGCTATGTTTGCCCCCACAGCGGCGACAAAGATGACAGACTGGCAATTAGGTAGATATAATTTTACTTATGACGCTCAGATTCCTTCATTAGCTCATCAGTTTTTAGATGGGACGATCACTGCTGAGAATGCGCAGACATTAGAAGCGTTGAAAGTAGCTCAAAACTTTGCGGGTGATACGGCTAGTTTCTGTTCTTCTTATATAGAGCATTTGTCAGAGGCTTATAACTATGGATTTGGTGTAGCTTGTATCTCTTTGATTATCTCAATGGCGATTTATGTAATGTTCCGATCAACATTTAAGCATGCGGATATCAATATGAAGCAGGCAGAAGCAGCCCATGTCGCTCATGAGGAGTTGACACCGGCAGAGTCAAAGCAGCGTATTGTCGCATTATTGCTTGTGTTTGCTGTAGTATTGTTCTTCTGGATGGCATTCCATCAGAATGGCTTGACAATGACATTCTTCGCTCGCGATTATACGGCTAATCAAGTAACAGGTTTAGATCGTTTGGGCTTTGATGTATTTAACTTAGCATTGTTGGCGATTGCCGTTTATGGAGGATTCGCCATTTTCCAATCAGAGAAGAGCAAAGGAAAGATTATCGCTTCTGTCGTAACTGTTGGAGCGTTGGTTTTGTTAGCTGTTAAATATATGGCTATGCCGGAGACATTAACGATTCTTCCGCAGCAATTCCAGCAATTCAATCCTTTCTTTGTTGTGGCTTTGACACCTGTATCATTGGCTATTTTTGGGTATTTGGCTAATAAGAAGAAAGAGCCGTCCGCTCCTCGCAAAATTGGATTGGGTATGTTGATCGCGGCATGCGGCTTTATGATTTTGGCGGTTGGATCTATGGGATTGCCAACTCCGGATGCGTTAGCTTCAGGAAGTGACGCTCGTGTATTGGTGTCTCCGAATTGGTTGATATCAACATATTTGGTATTGACATTCGCGGAATTGTTGTTGTCGCCAATGGGTATATCGTTTGTTTCAAAGGTTGCGCCTCCAAAATATAAAGGAATGATGATGGGCGGTTGGTTCGTAGCCACTGCTATTGGTAATTATTTGGTGGCGATTATAGGCTATTTGTGGGGAAGCATGGAATTGTGGATGGTATGGAGCGTGTTGATCGTTCTTTGCTTATTGTCTGCTTTATTCATGTTCTCAATTATGAAAAAATTGGAGAAAGTAGCGTAAATAAATATGTTATAATAAAAAAAACAGCTGGTAGATATTATCTATCAGCTGTTTTTTGCTTAAATGTCTTTCGTACAAAAAGTTATATCGCTATATGTGTTGATTCTATTATGGAATAATGCTAATTTAATATTTATGATGTTTATGATGTCCTGGCGCATGGTGTTTGGCGGATTGTTCGCCTGTCATTTTCTTTATTTGTCCGGGTGGAATGTGATGATGGTGATGATGGTGTTGCTCATGGTATGGACCTTCGTATATTCCTACATGTGTGGCACATGATGATAGCGAAAATGTGGCAATAGCTATTGCCGAAACTATGATACATTTGCTTTTCATATTCTCATTATAATTAAAATTCGGAGGTAAAAGTATAAAAAACACTTTATATCGAAAGAGCTTAAAATATCAAAAAATCACATACCTTTTTATATAGTGGATAATTGCACCTGTTTTATAATCCAATTTTTGTGTTACGAATAGATATAAATGCTTAATATGCGAACTGCTGAAAAAACAGATCAAAAGTATTGCATATAAAGTTGGATTGTCATGAGAATGGCGTTTACTATTTCAAATTTTAAGTGTTTGCTTGATTAGTTTATACTTCTTGTCTATCTTTGTTTATAGAGTTAGGAATATGAAAAACAGATAGCGAATCCTGTATGGTTTAAAAAAGCATATTGTATGGGTACGCGTTTTTTAGAACAAATAGCAAGCATTTATGAAAATTCTGATCATAGAGGATGAAGACCATCTAAGAGAGGTCATAGTGCGTTCTATCGAAAAAGAGCGTTTTGTTGTTGAGTATGCCACGAATTATCACGATGCATTATTTAAGATCAATGATTACGATTATGATTGTATCATATTAGATATAATGCTTCCGGATGGCAATGGGTTAGATCTTCTTGAGGAGCTGAAAAGAAATCATAAAAAGGAGAGTGTAATAATAGTTTCCGCAAAAGATTCATTAGAAGATAAAGTAAGGGGTTTAGATTTAGGAGCTGACGATTACCTGACAAAGCCATTTCATCTGGCGGAGTTGAACGCACGGATAAAGTGTGTGCTTCGCCGAAAGCAACAGCATGGGGAAATGTATATTAATGTTTCCAATATACGGGTCTATCCCGATCAACATGCTGTATATATTAATGAAAAAGAGCAGACACTTAATAGAAAAGAGTTTGATTTGCTCTATTATTTTGTTACCAATCCGGAACGTTTGATAAGTAAAGGCGCTTTGGCTGAATTTGTTTGGGGAGACTACATCGATCAAGCTGACAGTTTCGATTTTATTTATAGTCAAGTGAAAAATTTGAGAAAGAAGTTGAAGCAAGCTGGAGCTAAATCTACGATTAAGGCTGTTTATGGGTTTGGTTATAAATTGACAAATGAGGAATAATGAAATTACGTTATTATACGCAGCGAAATATGGCAGTTCCTTTGTTGATTGTTTTATCAATATGGGCGTATGCTTTTTATGCTACTATAGTGCATGAGGTGAATGAGGAGACAGATAAGAGTTTGCAAAATCATAAGATGCTTATTATAAAGACTCTTTTGTCAGATAGTACGCAGTTGAAGGACCATAAAGATATTTTGACTCAATATTTTGTGCGAGAGATAGAAAAACAAGAAGCGGATTTGTCAAAAGAAGAGTTTTTTAATTCTACACAAGCGTTACCTATTGATATGATTTCTATTCCTGTCAGGGGGTTACGTACTTGTTTTAAGGCATCAAATGATAGGTATTATGAGTTGACAATCATTACTTCCGTATATGAAAAGAAAGATATGATTCAAGCGACTTTGATTGGTTTGGCTATTCTTTATTTTGCGCTTATTTGTTGCATATTGCTTGTTTCGCATCATGCTTTTAAAAAAAGCCTAAAGCCTCTTTATAGATTATTGGAGTGGTTAAAAAAATATCGTTTGGATAAACCGGAGATACCATTCTATAATCCAACACACATAGAAGAGTTTAGAATATTAAATGAAGTTATTGAGGTCGTGACAAAGCGAAATGCGGATTTGTATAATCAGCAAAAATCGTTTATAGAAAATGCTTCTCATGAGTTGCAGACACCGTTGGCTGTCTGCTTAAATAAGTTGGAATTGATGAGTGAGAATCCAGAATGCACCGAAACGATTTTGGAGGAAATGGCCGATTTGCACAAGACGATATATAACATTTCGAAGCTAAATAAATCGCTGTTATTGTTTTGCAAAATAGAAAATAAGCAATTTTTATCAAAGAGTTTGATTAATATGAATGGGCTTATACGAGATCAGCTGGAAGATTTTCAATGTCTTTATGCGCATAAAGACATTGTTGTGGCGTTTAAAGAAGAAGCTTCGTTAATAGTGAATATGAATGAATCGTTAGCCGCTACATTGGTAACAAACCTAATAAAAAACGCATATATATATAATGTACAGGGAGGATATATTCATATTGTGGCTACAACTTCTAGGTTAAGTATCTCAAATAGTAGTGACAATATGGGCTTGGATCCCATGAGAATATTTAATCGTTATGAGCGACAAGGCAATCGGAAAGAGTCGATCGGATTAGGATTAGCGATTGTTAAATCAATCGCTAATCTATATGATATAGATATAATATATAAATATGTAAATAAGGAACATCTGTTCCAATTAACATTCAAATAACCCTAATTCCTAAAATTTTCCCAAATGCGTCCGTTTCTTTGCAATAAGAAAAACAAAAAGAGCACATGGATATCTGTTAAGATAGGTCTTTTGTTTATTATGGTAGTGTCACGTAGTATGGCGGTAGATTTTCCGCCGGCTTGCAGGATGTTTATCTTAAAACACTTTCCTAGAGAGGAAATTGCTCACGTTGAAATAGAAGAGTCAGTTATTCGTTCTACATTATATCATATAGTGTTGACGAATGGGATCGATATCCATTTTAAACAGTCATGTAAGGAATGGACTCAAGTTAAGGGTAATGCGGGTAATATACCGAATAGCCTATTCCCTGAGAAACTGGTGCGATATCTTGAGCGTTTTTATCCTGGATGTGCAATACGGATAGCGGATAGGTATGAGGATTACTACCAGATAAAATTAGAAGATGGTACAGAGTTGTGCTTTGATTGTTATGGCAATCCTAAGGAATGCTATGATTGATTTGTAAAACAAAATTATTAAAGTATGAATCGTAAAAATTTAATGCTTGCATTGATGTGTAGCGCATTTATGCTATCTGCTTGTAGCGATGATGAAGAAGAGTTTAATCCGATGAGTCAGAATGTTCCTGAAAATGTTTTAAAGGCGTTTCGTGAGACTTATGGGAATGTGGATAATGTAAAATGGGAAGTGAAGAATGATTATCATGTTGCCCGTTTTCAAAGTAATCCATTGACAAAGGCAGAGAATTTGTTTTTTACGACCGCTTGGTTTAATCAAGAAGGAGGTCAGTGTCAAGTAGATCAACATATCAATTATCAAGATCTACCAGCAGAAGTGAAAGCGGCTTTTGATTTATATAAAGAGACATTCTATGCGGATTGGCAATTAGATGAGTGCGAGGTGGTTCATAGAGATGGTATGGGCATGATTTATGTTGTTGAGCTGGAAAAAGGAAAAGAGCAAAGAGAACTCTCTTTTTCTGTAAAAGGTGATTTGTTGAAAGATTGTCTAGACGATGATGAAGATGTGTTGCCTGTTGTTGTGCCGGAAGAGGTGCATGCGCTTTTGGCAAAATTATTCCCGGAGAGCAAGGATTTGTCTCTATTAGAAGTTGAGGTTGATGATAATGAGATTGAATTGGATATTTTAGAAAATGCTCGTCATAAAGAAGTTAAGTTAAGTCCTTCTTATGAGTGGATCAGCACGGAATATGAAGTGAGCTTGGATGAGGCTGAGTTGATGATGAAGCCGGAAGTCATGAAAAAACTCGTAGATTATGCCATTCAAGCAGGTGTGGATTTATCTGATCCTAATGTTTTGAAAGAATTGGAAATAAAGGCGATAGATCATGCATTGAAAGGTCTTTCTTTTGATGTGGAGATTGAGATCGCGGGAAAAGATATAGAATTAAATATCGACAAAGACGGAAATATCCTATTGGGATAATTAAGTCTATCTCTCTTTTTATAGTAGCCAAATCTTAACATAGAGGATGTATCATTGTAAAAACGCTAATGAGTGGTAAATTTGCTGTATGTGTTTCCACACTGCCATTATGATACATCCTCTTTTTTATTTTATCTTGATTTTTTTATTATTCTATTTTAGCGTATCATTTTTACATTCTAGGAAATGATATTTTTCCCATGAGAATACTTTGGGAGAATTTAAAAAAGGTGCGACCTTCTTTTGAGACTCTTCGTTTAAATATTGAGGTGTAGTATATAGCATTGTTAAAGTTCGATTTTCGGGATTTAGCTGGTATTGTATTAAATCCATATCCAAAAGCGAAAGAGCCTCTTGGTAGGCATAATCATCTTTGTTAGCGTTTTCTTTTAAATACCATTTTCCGGTAGGGGCTGTAAAGAGATCGGATGTTTTCAATGCTTCCCATGTAGTGGAGAAGAAATTAATGCGGCTATCAGGAACAGGTCCATTAACAGTCGTTATCATGCAGACTACATAGGTGTTGTTCACTAGAGGTAGAAGTTTCATTTCAACAGAGCTGCGTTCTGTTGTCTCCAGCAAAAGATAATCGTTTGTTAAATTCCGTAATACAGAGAATCCATTCATTGTGTTTTTCAATCGTGCCTCTTTACCCGATTTATATAAATCAACCAGGTCTTGTCTCCAAGCGTGTTCCAATTGAGGAATATATTGATCCGGCATGGATGTGAACACTTCAGCTATATTTTGCGCATTCACTCCTAACGCGAAGGCGCAGAAAAATAAAGAAAATATAAGTTGTCTCATTTTGTAAATTCTATTTAGTTCCCAAATATAAAAAGATCATACCTAATAATACAAGAAATAAGTCGATCGCTTTGTTCTTTAAGTTTTTTTCATGGAAGAATAAAGCACCAGCGACAAATGTAACCAAAACATTGCTTCGGCGCACCATTGACACGATAGAGATCATAGAGTCCGGATAGGTCAACGCATAGAAATAAATCCAGTCCGCTACACATAAGAACACGGAGATGAAGATGATGTTCCAACGCCATTGGAAAGGAGTGCTATGCTGTCTATTGGGGTACCATATAAAGAATAAGATAAATAGCATAATGATGCATTGATAGACATTGAACCATACCTGTACGGTCATGACATCCATGCTTTTCATGAGGTACTTATCGTATAGCCCACTGATAGCGCCTGTAACAATGGATAGAACAGTGAAAAATATCCATTTATTATGAGCGAAGTTTATGCCTTCTTTCTTTCCGAAAGTCGATAGCATATAAAAGGATGCAATAGAAAGTAAAACGCCAATCCATTGATATAAGTTTAATCTTTCACCAAACACCAACATGGCGCCAAGCAAAGTCAGCACCGGTTGGGTGGCTTTGATAGGGCCTGTGATAGTTAAAGGTAAATGCTTAAGCGCAAAATACCCGGATATCCATGATGACAAAACAATTACTGCCTTAACTAAGACCAATAAATGATCGTGTAAAGAGGCATGAGGTACATACACAACCGTCTCATTCAGGCAATCAGTGAAAAAGGATAGTAGGATAAACGGGAGAAAGATCAAATTGCTTATTAGCGTATTGAAAAATAATACCGGGATAACAGCATTCCCATTTAATGACATTTTTTTATTGACCTCATAACAGCCCAATAAGAATGCGGATAAAAAGGCTAAAAACAACCACATATATATTCAATATTAAGATAAATATAAACAAGTGCTATAGAAGCGTTATTCTTTTGTCAAGAATAGATGATCCGGATAAGCTACATCAACAAGGAATAAAGCGTGTCCCGGAACAGAAATGCCCGCTTTACAGCGGTTCTTCAATTCAATGACTTTACGAAAATCATCAATTGTCATGCGACCTCGTCCTACTTCAAGTAAAGTGCCGACAATAGCACGTACCATATTGCGTAAAAAACGATCAGCTTGGATGGTAAATATCCAAATGTCGCCTTCTTGTTTCCATCCTGCTTGCATGATATGGCAATTGTTTGTTTTTACGTCTGTGTGCAGCTTGCTGAAACTTGTGAAGTCAATGTAATCAAATAAGACTTTGCAAGCTTCGTTCATCGCGTCAAAGTTTAGATGGAAAGGTGTTCTATAGACTAATTCATAGTTAAAAGGATCTTTTGTTGACGTAATATAATATTGGTAAGTCCTGGAGATAGCGTCGAATCGAGCATGAGCATCATCTTTGACCGGGACGATTTTATATATGGCTATCTCTTTAGGTAGAAGCCTATTAAGCTTTTCCACTAGAAATTTTAGATCTTCAATGGTTTCGTCACTATCAAAATGTGCTACCATGGAGCGTGCATGTACACCGGCGTCTGTTCTTCCGGCGCCAACAATAGACATGGGTTTACGCAATAATGTACTCAATGCGTCTTCGATAGCTTGTTGGACAGTCATGCCATTTGGCTGTATTTGCCAGCCGCAAAAATTCTTTCCGTTATACCCTAAATAGATAAAATACCGTTTCACTCTTTTCTCCTCTTTATTGTCTTATGAGGGCACAAAGGTACGGAAAAGCGCTCAAGCCATTGCCTAAACGAACATAAAAGTTTAAATTTGCATCATTTTAAGCTTCAAAACAAAACAATTTGCTATGTTTGAAACATTACTTCATTCTTCTTATTTTGCCCTATTCCTTATTATTGCGCTTGGCTTTATGCTGGGGCGAATACAGATCAAGGGGCTTTCTTTGGATGTATCCGCTGTTATTTTTATCGCTTTATTGTTTGGCCATTTTGGAATTATTATTCCTAAGGAGCTAGGCAATATCGGATTGGTATTATTTATTTTCACAATAGGTATTCAAGCGGGTCCGGGATTTTTTGACTCATTTAAATCGAAAGGAAAGACATTGATTATTCTTACGCTTTTGATAGTGGGGTCAGCGTGTGTTACCGGGGTGCTGTTCAAGTATCTATTGAATATAGATACCCCTAGTATTGTTGGCTTGATAGCGGGAGCTTTGACGAGTACGCCGGGTTTGGCTGTCGCGATAGACTCCACGCAATCTCCTGCTGCTTCAATAGCTTATGGAATCGCTTATCCATTTGGCGTTATAGGCGTTATTCTATTTGTGAAGTTGTTACCTAAAATCTTGCGAAAAGATTTAGAGGTAGAGGCAAGGGCTATAGAGGCGGATCGTAAAAGTCAATATCCCTCGTTGCATACCGCTACATTTAAGGTTACAAACAAAAATGTATGCGGTAAAAGTTTAGCGCAGTTGCAAGTGAGAGCAATGACAGGTGCTGTTGTTTCTCGTATTAGACATGATGACATTACATCGATGCCATCACCTCATACCATGCTTCATGAAAATGATTTATTGAAGGCTGTAGGTAATGATAAGTCATTAGAGCAAATGACATTGTTGCTTGGCGAACGAATAGAGGGCGATTTGCCATTAAGTGGTGGACAAACATTACAGTCTTTATTATTGACTAATAAAAGTATTATAAATAAGTCTTTGGGGCATTTGAATTTACAGGGGACTTTTGGTTGTACGGTGACTCGTGTGCGTCGTAGTGGAATAGATTTGTCGCCAGAACCTAACCTGGTTTTGAAATTTGGAGATAAATTGATGGTCGCCGGAGAAAAAGAAAGTGTTAATGAGTTGGCTCAATTTATGGGTAACGATGAGAAACGTCTTTCTGATACAGATTTTTTTCCAATAGCTACAGGTATCGTACTTGGTATTTTGTTCGGTAAATTAAATATCTCATTTTCTGATTCTATTTCATTCTCTCCTGGTTTGACCGGGGGTATTTTGATGGTAGCTTTAGTGTTGAGCGCTATAGGAAAGACCGGACCAATCATTTGGTCTATGTCGGGATCTGCTAATAATTTGTTGAGACAATTGGGACTTTTATTATTCTTATCAGAGGTTGGAACTTCTGCCGGCGTAAATTTAGTCTCTACTTTTGAGTCTAGTGGTTTGACTCTTTTTGCGGTAGGTATAGCTATCACGATGGTCCCAATGATTGTGGCTGTAGTGGCAGGATATTATTTCTTTAAAATTAATATATTAGATCTTGTCGGAACGATTGCGGGAGGAATGACGAGTACTCCGGGATTTGCTGCCGCAGATTCCATGACAGATAGTCCTGCTCCAAGTGTCGCTTATGCTACTGTGTATCCTATAGCGATGGTGTTTTTAATCTTATTTATTCAGATGATTGCCAGTCTAATTGTATAGTTGAGATCTTTGATCGTTATAGAAGAAGCTTCGATTTATAGATCTTTTTATCTATAAATCGAAGCTTCTTTATTTTTTAAGAAAAATTCCTGTTTATCCAAGATCTTGAGTGATAAGGCAATCCGTCGTATTTTATCTATTCCCGAGATCATCATATAATGTTTGTAAAAGTACTTTTCCCTTTTCCAATCGATTTTCATGTCCACTGTCGGGCGTTTCTATTAAAGTCTTTTCTCCATCATTGTCAAAAACAGAGATGCCGGTACTATCTATAAATCCGAAGCCATTATTGAATGAATAAAAGGCATAATGTGGCATTAGCGGATCCAATAAGTCTTTACTGAAAGAGTACTCTTCGCTAGATAGGTTCATTTGGTGCAATAAAGTAGCGGCTAAGTCTGTTTGGTTGCCCAAAACATCTATTACTTTAGGTTCTTTGATAGCCCCACCGATCCATAGCATAGGAATATGGAAGCGTAAAGGTCCGTATTCGGCCATATCTTCCGGATACTTATAGCCATGATCTGCAACAAGGATGACTAATGTATTTTCCCAAAGAGGGAGTTTTTTCATTTGATCAATAAAATTACCGAGACAACTATCCGTAAACGCCACAGAATTAAGGAATGGGTGTTGGAGGCGATGTAGAGGAACGTCAAACGGTTCATGACTGCTGAGAGTTAAAAACGTAGTCATCCAAGGCTTGTCGCTAGTTTCTCTTTGTCGCATCATATTTAAGAGATGTTTAAATGTAATATCATCGTTCGCTCCCCATTTGTTGAGTCGACTATTTATAGGAAAATCTTTGTCGGATGTGATCTTTGAATATCCAGAGCTAAAGAAGTAGCTTTGCATATTCGTAAAATTGATGTCTCCACCATAAAGCATATCAGCTTCATATCCTTCTCTTGCTAAACTTTTTGCTATGGAAGGTAGGCTTTGGCTTTTTGCGGGATATTTCATGATGGATGTGGTAGGTTGAGCCAAATATCCATTTAATACGGCGACCAAGCCTCTGTCTGTTCGAAATGAGTTCGCATATAGATTTGAAAATAAAACGCCCTCTTTGCTTAGCGCATTCAGGTTGGGTGTAATTCCCGGTTCTCCGCCAACGGCCTCTATAGCGTTTGCCGTAAAACTTTCCAGTATGATAATTAATATATTAGGACGATCTGTGTTGAGTGTTTTGTTTGAGATATTTAGAGAGTCAAGCGAAGTGTTAGAAATATGAGGTTTCATAAGTCTCTCAAATATCGCCTTCCTTTTTTCTTCGGGATAAAAATTAAATTGCTTGGCAAAGTCTTGCTGCTTGCTTAAGGAAGCGATAAGACTAAAACAAGGATTGATCGCCGCATGATTTAGGAATTGCTTTTGACTGAAATAGACCATTCCTATATTTGCGGTAGAAGTTGTTAAGCCTCCTCTTATAGGGATAAAAAGAATGCCACCAAGAAGGATGATAGCGGCAGAGGTGAATAGCTGCTCTAATCCGGTAGGTGGATAGAATTCTTTTGTGGGCGTGAATCGAAGGATAAATTTAAACCAAGTATAAATTAATATTGCATAGATAGCAAACATTGATAGTTGCAAGAAAAATAGTCCCCAAGGTACACTTGCCATGGCATCTGCTGGAGATTGTAAGTAAAAGAAGAGTGTCGCGTCTAATCTGAATCCCCAAAAGCCATACAAGGCTATATCTACAGAGAAAATGGCCGCTACGGCAATTGCCATAACGAGAAAGTATATTTTTAAAACTTGTTTCAGCCATTTGCCTGAAATCCATACGGCAACAAGTGTTAATAATAGTGGTAAAACAGTGAGATAACCAGCTATTGTACAGTCTAACTTAAGACCATGATATATAACTTTCCAAAAGTCTGAAAGAGAGTATCCTTGCGAAAGTGAGTGCTGGTAAAACATGAATACCGGTTTTTGAATAGCAAAAACCGGTAGCCATGCGATAAAAACGCTTATGATAAATAAGAGTTTTTGTTTCATTTTGAATATAATTTTTCTCTTAGTTCAGCAATTGTTGGATCAGTGATGTAATCATCATAATCCATCATTTTGTCAATAATGCCATTGGGTGTCAATTCTATGATTCTGTTAGCTACCGTTTGAATGAACTCATGGTCATGGCTTGAGAACAGTATATTTCCTTTAAATGCTTTTAGGGTGTTATTAAACGCTTGAATAGATTCCAAGTCCAAGTGGTTGGTTGGAGTATCTAATATTAAGCAGTTGGCGTCAGTAAGCATCATGCGTGAAATCATACAACGCATTTTCTCACCTCCGGAAAGAACGTTCACTTTTTTTAGAAGCTCTTCTCCTGAGAATAACATACGGCCAAGGAATCCCTTGATAAACACTTCGTTTGTGTCAGGGGAGAATTGACATAGCCAATCAATTAGGTTGTAATCAGAATTAAAATACTTCGTGTTATCCAACGGAAGATAGGAAGTCGTAATTGTTTGTCCCCACTGGAAAGATCCTTCATCGGCTTTTTCTTCACCGTTGATAATTTGGAACAATGCGGTCATGGCTCGAGGATCATGACTAATGAATACGATTTTGTCGTTTTTCTCAACGTTGAAGTTCAAGTCTTTGAATAATACTTGTCCATCAATGCTCTTAGTTAGGCCTTTTACTTCCAGGATTTGGTTGCCGGGTTCTCTGTTTGGCGTAAATAAGATTCCCGGGTAGCGGCGAGAAGATGGTTTGATCTCTTCGATGTTTAGCTTTTCCAACATTTTTTTACGACTGGTAGTTTGTTTTGATTTCGCTACGTTGGCGCTAAATCGACGGATGAACTCCTCCAATTCTTTTTTCTTTTCTTCTGCTTTCTTATTCTGATTCTGTTGTTGACGAAGAGCCAGCTGGCTGGATTCGTACCAGAAGCTATAGTTTCCGGCGAACATGGTCAATTTGTTGAAATCTATATCCACCGTGTGCGTGCAAACAGAGTCAAGGAAGTGGCGGTCGTGGCTTACCACTAGGACTGTATGCTCGAAATTTGACAGATAGTTTTCTAACCAAGAGACAGTCTCAAGGTCCAAGTCGTTGGTCGGCTCATCAAGCAGCAAGTTGTCCGGTTGTCCGAATAGCGCACGCGCAAGCAAAACACGGACCTTTTGTTTACCGCTAAGATCTTTCATTAAGGAGTAATGCAAGTCTTCTTTTATACCTAATCCACTTAACAGGTTAGCAGCGTCACTTTCGGCATTCCATCCTTCCATTTCCGCAAATTTCTCTTCTAGCTCAGAAACACGAATGCCATCAGCATCGCTGAAATCAGGTTTTTCATAAAGAGCATTCTTTTCGCTCATCACTTCCCATAAAGTTGTGTGTCCCATTAATACCGTGTCCATGACCGTGTATTCATCGAATGCGAAGTGATCTTGGCTTAATACAGAAAGACGCTCTCCGGGTCCAAGGCTTACACTACCTCTAGTAGGGTCTAATTGTTTGCTAATTACACGTAGAAATGTTGATTTTCCAGCTCCATTAGCTCCAATTATACCGTAGCAATTGCCCGGTGTAAACTTCATGTTCACATCTTGAAAAAGAATGCGTTTGCCGAATTGTACGTCCAGATTGTTAACTGTTATCATGTTTTATTTACCTATTAAATATCTATTTATTGCGCAAAGTTATGAAAATATTATGGAATACAGGCGTTTTGTGAAACTGTTACTTGTGAAGAGCCTTAAATTAAGAGAAAAATATATTGTTAAAAAGCATCGTGTTTATTTTGGATTTTTTTTCTTTGGGAGTTTGCGTCTGTTGTGTCTTTTTCGTAGAATAATCAATCATAATTGGAAATAAATATCTATTTTTGTGCTCTAAAACATTAAAGTAAACGAAAAATAAATATGGCAGCAACGAAACGAATTAAACGCGCCTTGGTTTCCGTATTTCATAAAGACGGACTAGACGAGATTCTGAAAAAATTGCATCGTGAAGGTGTTAGCTTTGTATCTACTGGTGGTACACAATCTTTTATTGAGTCATTAGGTTTACCTTGTGATGCGGTAGAAGACTTAACTACTTATCCGTCAATTTTGGGAGGTCGAGTAAAGACCCTTCATCCTAAAGTGTTTGGAGGTATATTGGCTCGTCGCGATAATGAACAAGATAAAAAGCAATTAGCGGAATACGAGATACCGGAAATAGATTTGGTTATCGTTGATCTTTATCCGTTTGAAGAGACTGTCGCTTCAGGTGCAGAAGAACAAGCTATTATAGAAAAGATAGATATAGGCGGTATCTCATTGATACGTGCTGCGGCTAAGAATTTTAAGGATGTCGTAATTGTAGCGTCTAAAGCTCAATACAAACCTTTGTTGGATTTATTGAACGAGAAAGGAGCGGAGACAACTATTGAAGATCGTAAATGGTTCGCGAAAGAAGCATTTGCTGTCTCCTCTGGTTATGATACGGCGATCTTTAACTATTTCGATAATAGAGAGGGCTCTCATTTCCGTGTTACAGTGGATGATCCTATGCATTTGCGTTATGGCGAGAATCCTCATCAAGCGGCGAAGTTTTATGGTAAGTTCCATGAAATGTTTGAGCAGCTTCATGGAAAAGAGATCTCATACAACAATTTATTGGATATAGATGCCGCTGTTAACTTGATCGATGAGTTTGATGAGTTGACATTCGCTATTTTGAAACATAATAATGCATGTGGCATCGCATCTCGCGGTAATGTGGTTGAGGCTTGGAAAGAAGCTTTGGCTGGAGATCCTGTCTCTGCTTTTGGTGGTATCCTAATTACCAATACAACAATTAATAAGGAAGTTGCGGAAGAGATCAATAAGATATTTTTTGAGGTGATTATTGCTCCTGCATATGATGCAGATGCGTTGGAAATTTTAGAGCAAAAGAAAAATCGTATCATCTTGATCCGTAAAGAGTGCAAGACTTGTCCAATGCAATTCCGTTCATTGTTGAATGGCGTATTGATGCAGCAAAAAGATTTGAGTATCCAAGGAGAAGCAGACTTGAAGCCTATGACTGATAAGAGACCGACAGCGCCAGAGGTGGAGGATTTGTTGTTTGCGAATAAGATTGTTAAAAACAGTAAATCTAACGCAATTACATTAGTAAAAAATAAGCAGCTTTGCGCAAGTGGTATCGGCCAAACATCTCGTGTGGATTCATTGAAACAAGCAATAGAGAAAGCTAAATCATTTGGTTTTGATTTGAACGGAGCGGTAATGGCTTCAGATGCCTTCTTCCCATTCCCTGATTGTGTAGAGATCGCAGACAAGGCTGGTATTACGGCTGTTATTCAACCTGGAGGATCTATCAACGATAAATTGTCTGTTGAGTATTGCAATCAACATGGTTTAGCAATGGTTAAAACAGGCGTTCGTCATTTCAAACATTAATAAATTAAGACTAATGGGATTGTTTTCTTTCACACAAGAAGTTGCCATAGATTTGGGTACCGCCAATACGATCATTACATGTAATGACAAACGGGTGGTAGACGAACCTTCGGTAATTGCTTTGGATGCTCGCTCAGATAAAGTGCTAGCTGTAGGAAATGTAGCTCGCGAGATGTATGAGAAGACGCATCCTAACATCCGTACTGTGCGACCTCTTCGTGAGGGAGTCATAGCGGATTTCTACGCTGCAGAGCAGATGATACGTGGCTTTATAAAGATGGCGAGTGGTCGGAAACGCTGGTTTACGCCTTCTTTACGTATGGTCATCGGTATTCCTTCTGGAAGTACGGAGGTTGAGATACGTGCCGTGCGTGATTCTGCGGAACATGCGGGTGGACGAGATGTCTATATGATTTTTGAGCCAATGGCAGCAGCTATCGGAGTGGGAATAGATGTGTTGGCGCCAGAGGGAAATATGATCGTTGATATAGGTGGTGGTACGACAGAGATCGCTGTTATATCATTGGGAGGTATAGTCTCTAATAAATCAATCCGTATGGCAGGAGATGATTTAACTGCGGATATTGTTGAGTATATGCGTCGCCAGCATAATGTGAAAGTGAGCGAGCGTATGGCTGAACGAATAAAGATAAATGTAGGTTCCGCTTTAACGGTGTTGGAAGAGGCTCCAGAAGATTATGTTGTTCATGGCCCTAATCAGATGACAGCTTTGCCAATGGAAGTTCCTGTATCATATCAAGAGATCGCTCATTGTTTGGATAAATCAATATCAAAGATTGAAGCTGCAATCTTGAGCGCATTAGAGAATACACCTCCAGAGTTATATGCTGATATTGTAAAAAATGGCATTTATTTAGCGGGTGGTGGTGCGATGTTACGTGGTTTGGATAAGCGTTTGAGAGATAAAATGAATATTCAATTCCATATAGCGGAAGATCCATTGCATGCGGTGGCGAAAGGCACAGGCGTGGCTTTAAAGAATATTGAGAAGTTTAATTTCTTAATTCGATAATTATAAGTAGGTAATTGGCGGTCGATATTTATCGGTCGCCAATTGCTATATTGTCAATTGTCTATATTTTATGCGTAAACTGCTAGAGTTCCTAGTTGGAAAGAGGCATTGGTTTTTGTTTATCTTGTTAGAGGCTATATCATTGATGTTGGTATATCGCAATAATGCGTATCAACGAAACATCATGTGTAGTTCCGCAAATATTGTGACGGGTAATATAGCTTCTATATCAGGTTCAATAGTCTCTTATATACATCTGCGTGAGATTAATAAAGAGCTATTAGAGCGTAATGGGCAATTGGAATTGCAGATGTTAGATTTGCAAGATCAGTTAGATGCATTAGTTGCGGATACGGTAAGTTTTAAAGGATTTACTCCTGATTCAGCGGAACAATTTCCCTTTTCATTTATTGTGGCAGAGGTGGTAAATAATAGTGTTACACATTTATCTAATTATATTACGGTAAATAAGGGTAAGCTAGATGGTATTACTTCGGATATGGGTGTTGTTTCAGAGCGTGGAGTTGTAGGTATTGTATCGACTGTATCCGATCATTTTTCAGTGATTATTCCATTGTTGAATCCGAAGTTTCGTTTAAGTTGTAAAGTGTTAGGCAGTAGCTATTTCGGATCATTAAGTTGGAATGGACGTGATACTCGTTATGCGAATTTAGAGGAACTACCTCGGCATGTAGAGTTTCAAAAAGGTGACACGGTAGTAACAAGTGGTTATTCTGCTGTTTTCCCTGCAGGAATCATAGTGGGAACAGTAGCTGATTTTGAAAAGCAGCATGATGATAATTTTTATTCACTGCAAGTGGAGTTAGCGACAGATTTTCATGCCTTGAATGATGTTCGCATTATTAAAAATTTTTATCAGGCGGAGCAAATAAATGTAGAACAAGAGGCGAAAAGAAATGATTAATAATTTACTGCGTGGTTTTATATATTTCGTGGTGTTTGTCTTGATTCAGGTTTTAGTCTTGAATAATATTCATTTTTTACGAATCGCTACACCATTCTTGTATCTTTATTTTATAATAAAGATGCCTGTAGGTTCTTCTCGTATGCAGGTTATCTTTTTTTCTTTTTTAGCGGGAATTATAATTGATTCATTTGGCAATACTCCTGGAATACATGCCGCTGCTTGCACATTAGCTGGATTTGTTAGAGAGCCATTAATTGCGATGTTTATGGGAAAAGATTTGCCAGAAGGAATATATCCTTCTTATAAAACATTTGGTTTTGGTGGCTTTTTTCGATATGTTTTGTCGTTCGCTTTTTTACAGCATACGACATTTTTCTTGATAGAGTCTTTTACTTTATTTGATCTTTTATTTTTGGTTGTACGTATTTTGGCGAGTGTAGTCATGACAACTCTTTTAATCTGTACGGTAGAAGCATTCAATACGGAGTCTCAGAAAAGTGGAGAATAATACGAAGTATGAATTTGAGAACAGGCGCTATATCTTGGGTGGAGCGGTTATCCTGTTGGTTGTTATCTTTATAGTTCGTTTGTTTGTTTTGCAAGTAATCGATAGCGACTATAAGGCATGGGCGGATAGTAATGCTTTTTTGAAAAAAACATTATATCCTTCTCGCGGAATGATGTATGATCGTAATGGAAAATTGTTGGTCTATAATCAGCCTGCTTATGATGTGATGCTTATAATGCGTGAGATTCAGCCCTTTGATACGCTCGATTTTTGTAATATATTAGGTGTTTCTAAGGAGCAATTTATAAAGCGAATATCAGATATTAAAAACCGTCGATTAAATCCCGGTTACTCTTCTTATGTTCCTCAGGTGTTTATGAATCAGCTATCAGCTCAAGAATATGGAGTCTTGCAAGAAAAGTTATATAAATTTCCTGGTTTTTATATTCAAAATCGTACAATTCGCCAATATGAATATCCAAATGCCGCCTTGGTTTTAGGTAATATAGGTGAGGTGAATCGAAAAGATATAGAGAAAGATCCCTATTATATGCAGGGCGACTATTCTGGTCGAACAGGTGTAGAGAAATCATATGAGAAATATTTGCGAGGAGTAAAGGGCGTAGAGATTTTGTTGCGTGATGCGCATGGTCGTATAAAAGGACGTTATGAGGATGGGCGTCATGATGTTCAACCCGAATCCGGAAAGAACTTGAAACTTTCGTTGGATATGGATTTGCAAGCGTATGGTGAGAAGTTGATGCGTAATAAGCTTGGAGGAATAGTGATGATAGAACCGGAGACGGGAGAAGTCTTATGTATGGTTTCTTCGCCCACTTATGATCCTAGCGTATTAATAGGTCGTCAGCGAGGTAAAAACTATGTAGCCTTACAAAAAGATCCATTAAAGCCATTGTTTAATCGTCCGTTAATGGCGCAATATCCACCAGGATCAACATTTAAGCCAACTCAAGGGCTAATCTTTTTACAAGAAGGTGTCATTACTCCAGAAACTCGTTATACATGCGCTCATGGGTATACTTTTAGGGGCGGTAAACCAGCCTGTCATGGTCATCCATCTCCATTGAATTTAGTGGGAGCCTTAGCTACATCTTGTAATTCTTTTTTCCCATGGGGCTTACATGATATGATTGATAGTCGTCGTCGATATCCATCAGTACAAGTAGCTTTTGATATATGGAAAGATCACATGGTATCAATGGGATATGGTTATAAGTTGGGAATAGATTTGCCGGGAGAAAAACGAGGCTTTATTCCGAATAGTAAATTTTATGATAAGGTGTATCGCGGCAGATGGAACTCTAGCACGGTTGTATCAATAGCTATTGGTCAAGGAGAAATTTTGGCGACACCATTGCAGATTTGTAATTTGGCTGCAACTATAGCTAATAGAGGGTATTTCATTACACCTCATATTGTAAAGGAAATACAAGATACCCCATTGGATTCGCTATATACAGAGCGTAGATATACAACGGTTGATACTCATTATTATAATTATATAGCGGAAGGTATGCGTGGTGCTGTTACGGGTACAGCTTATGGCGGAACATGTCGAGGTGCCGCATTACCGGATATTGAAGTTTGTGGTAAGACGGGTACCGCGGAAAATCCTCATGGAAAAGATCACTCTATATTTATGGGGTTCGCTCCATATCAAAACTCCAAAGTAGCTATTTCGGTATTTGTTGAAAATGCGGGTTTTGGAGCCACTTATGCGGTACCGATAGGTAGGTTGATGTTGGAAAAATATTTGAAAGGAGAGATTTCTGAAGCGAATAAAGCGACAGAAGAATTTATTATGAATGCTGTAATTTTACCTAATAGTGCGTTATAGAAAGACTGAAATATGGAAATCGGTAGACTGGATTACGATATGTTTATATTTGATCATGGTCATTGCTGGCTGGTTTAGCATTTGTGGGGCAAGTTATGAGTTTGATAATGTTGGATTATTTGATCCGTCGGGTAGACCAGGTATGCAGATGATCTGGATAGGGACCTCTTTGGCTCTTGTTTTTGTTATATTGATGTTAGAAAGTGATTTTTTCGATGTGTTTGCCTATTTTATATATGCCTTTGTTATACTCTTATTAGTAGTTACAATATTTTTGGCCCCTAATATTAAGGGCTCTCATTCGTGGTTAGTTTTAGGTCCGATACGTTTACAACCTGCGGAGTTGGCAAAATTCGCTACAGCTTTAGCTGTGGCAAAGTTCATGAATAGCTATGGTTTTAGATTAACCACTTTGAAAAATTTCACAACCACTTTGTTTCTGATATTTTTACCGGTGATTTGTATCCTTCTTCAAAAAGAGACGGGTTCCGCATTGGTCTATTTATCATTTTTCTTAATGTTGTATAGGGAGGGAATGAGTGGATATGTCTTACTGATAGGAATATGCGCTGTTGTCTTTTTTGTGACAGGAATGAAGTTCTCAGAGGTTATGGTAGGGATAACACCTTTGGGGGAATTGATAGTTTCATGTCTGGTTTTATTGATAACGATGGCGTTAGTTCGCCACATACGTAAAGATCAGGTAGCGGTAAAGATCATGCTATATTCTATTATAGTTTCCTTTTTTGTCGCATATATTATCTCTTTTTTTATGCCTGTTAATTTCGCTTGGGTTTCTATAGGCTTGGTTGTTGCGAGTTCATTGTATTTGATATTCCTTTCCATTCGCAACTGGGTATGGCATTATCTTTTAATAGCGGTATTTGCGTTAGGTTCGATAGGCTTTTTATTTTCTGTAGATTATGTGTTTAACGATATATTGGAACCTCATCAGCAGATTCGAATAAAAGTATCTTTAGGTTTGAAAGACGATCCAAGTGGTGCGGGTTATAATGTAAATCAATCCAAGATAGCGATAGGTTCCGGAGGATTATTTGGAAAAGGTTTTTTGAATGGGACACAAACAAAGTTGAAGTATGTACCAGAGCAAGATACAGATTTTATTTTTTGCACGGTAGGAGAGGAGCAAGGTTTTCTAGGTTCATCTGCTGTGTTAATCCTGTTTGCTCTTTTTATACTTCGTTTAATTGTTTTAGCGGAGCGGCAAGATGATACATTTGGGCGAGTCTATGGGTATAGTGTCGCCTCTATTTTCTTTTTTCATTTGGCCATAAATGTAGGAATGGTAACAGGTCTCACTCCTGTTATTGGAATACCTCTACCTTTTTTTAGTTATGGCGGTTCTTCTTTATGGGGTTTTACAGTTCTGTTATTTATTTTTCTTCGTTTAGATGCCTCTCGGAAGGAACGTTAGATGAGGCAGAAGGTAAAATCCTTAGTCCTATTTCTTGGATACCTTGAAGTTTCTCTTTACGCATCCCTTGCCTAAAGCTGAAAGTGTATTGTCCCTTAAATGGGAAAAGATAGTGATGTTTAATGGGAAAACTAGATTGGAACAAAGAGATGCCATGTCCATGCCATTTTCCGAGTTCATCTGCTAAAACACATTCAAAAGTATCTCTGTTAAGAGGACCTATAGGAAGTTCCTCATCGCAAAAGAGCCATAAGTTTTGATAGGGATATAAATTATTATTCCGTATTTCAAGTATAATATCATAGGGAATACTAATATCATCGATCATAAAGGTAAAATAATATTTGTCGTTTTTTTCCCAAGAAGTATTTTTGATCGCTTGATATTGATCATATATCGCTTGATTTTCACAAGAAAAGCAGATGCCGCATGCAAGGCATGCGGCAATAATTCTGTTAAGCTTCTGCTTTATTCTCAGACTTATTCTCGTTTTTATTATCAGGTTTATTAATTGTTTTAGGTTTAGTGGGCCTATTAGGCTGTTGGGGCTTATTGTTGTCTTCAGCTTTGTTGTTTTGTTGTTTTTCGTTATTAACTTTAGGCTGTTTTTGTCTTGGCCGATTGTTGTTTCGGATGCCTTCTTTATTATTTGTCTCACGATTTGTTTCTTTGTTGTCCTTATTAATATCACGACTAGCGTTACGGTTGTTAGCTCCACGGCGGTTATTCCCGTTATTAGTTCCGTTTGCTTTATTCATTTTATTTTCATTCGGAGCCAGAGTCTCTTCCTTTTTATTAGGAGCGATCGCATTTGTGTTCACATTGTTTACATTAGCGCCATTATCATTGCTTTTATTTGAAGAGCGCTTCTTTTTCTTTTTCTTTACGTTATCAAAGCGCGTAACGCTCTCTTGTCCAAGGATATCTTGAGCATCTCTTTTCGGTGGTTGCTGTTTCGTGTCGGCTTCTAAAGCAATGGGTTTGATGCCTTTTTTATTCATGTTAATAACATCGAAAGCTCTTCTGGCCGGGATTGTAACCAAATTAGCGGCGATAGATTTATCTGTAGAGTAGGTAATCTCCTGCTTGAAAATATCTGTTTTGAAATGGAAGTAAGAGCTATCTTTTGTCTCTAAGACAATCTCTCTTGAAGGCAGTCTTTTTTGGGCCTCCACATACGAATCCACCTCATAGTTAATGCAGCATTTTAATTTTGCGCATTGTCCTGCTAATTTTTGTGGATTCATAGATATATCTTGGTAGCGTGCGGCACCTGTAGCGACAGATACAAAGTTGGTCATCCAGCTAGAGCAGCACAATTCTCTTCCGCAAGGTCCAATACCGCCGATACGTCCAGCTTCTTGACGTGCCCCTATTTGCTTCATTTCGATACGAACACGAAACGCTTCCGCTAAGACTTTTATAAGTTGGCGGAAGTCGACACGTTCATCTGCAATATAATAGAAAATAGCTTTATTACCATCTCCTTGATATTCGACATCTCCAATTTTCATATTAAGTCCAAGATCAGCGGCAATTTGTCTTGATCGGATCATTGTCGCATGTTCTTTAGCTTTAGCTTCTTCATATTTCTCGATATCTGTCGGTTTAGCTTTCCTATAGATACGTTTAGGCTCAGTGTCTGTGCGTACATTATTCTTTTTCATTTGGAGAAGAACGAGCTTACCTGTTAAGGAAACTGTGCCTATGTCATGTCCTGGTGTTGCTTCAACAGCGACAATATCACCTTTTTCTAATGGAATTTTTGCGCTATTTAAATAATAACCTTTGCGGGTATTTTTAAACTGCACCTCTACGTAGTCAGTAGATCCGATAGCGTCTGGTACATCGCAAAGCCAGTCGTATGTATTTAATTTATTGTTTTGCCTTTTGCTGCAACCTTTGCAGCTCATATGGCTATTTCCTTTATCTAATGTGAAATCCATTTGCGTTTAATTTGTAAGAGGACATAGATTGTTTGTCCTAATTTATCTAATTATGCAAAAATAGGAATTTTATTCCCATTCAAAATCATAGTTATGATTTTTTTCGAAGTAGAAAGTCTTGCGTATATTCAAAAATGTCTCCTTTTTATCATTAAGTTGATTATTAGGAAAAGGAAGAGATCACTAAAAAATAGATTTATGGAGTCGCCGTTTTGTGCGATAAGACACTTATTATCGGGTCTGGTCAGTTGTATATTAATTTGTTTTAGGATGAAGAAAGCGATTGTGGAATATATCCATAAAAAGAGGGATATGCCAATTTAGGCACATCCCTCTTAGAGATATCTATTTATGAAATATTTAGTCTACTAAGCCGTGGCTCTTAAATACTTTGTGGATTGTTTCCAATGCGTAATCAAGTTGCTCTTTTGTATGTGTAGCCATCAAGGAGAAACGGATTAATGTATCTTCAGAAGCTACAGCGGGAGCTACAACCGGATTAACGAAAATACCAGCCTCGAACAACTCCTTAACGATAAGGAAAGTTAAGTCATTATCACGGATAAATAGAGGGATGATCGGAGTTGAAGTATTACCGATTTCGCAACCCATGCTGCGGAAGCCATCCAAAGCATAGTGAGTTAAATCCCAAAGATGTTGAATACGTTCCGGCTCGTTCAACATGATATCCAACGCGGCGTTTGCTGCGGCTGTAGCTGCGGGCGTGTTACTTGCGCTGAATATATATGAGCGAGAATGGTGACGTAAATAATTAATTACAGATTCATCAGAAGCGATAAATCCACCGATAGAGGCGAAAGACTTACTGAATGTACCCATGATTAAGTCTACGTCTTTAGTTACGCCAAAGTGGTTACAAGTACCACGTCCATGGTCTCCGAATACACCAATACCATGAGCTTCGTCTACCATGATGCTAGCGTTATATTTTTTAGCCAGCGCTACGATTTCCGGAAGTTTCGCAACATCACCTTCCATGCTGAATACGCCGTCGATTACGATCAGCTTCACTTTGTCAGGTTCGCATTTTTGGAGTTGTTTCTCCAAAGAGTCCATGTCATTGTGTTTGAATTTCAGCTTTGTGGAGAATGAAAGTCGATGTCCTTCGATGATAGATGCGTGATCTAATTCATCCCAAAGGATATAATCTTCACGGCCGGTAACGCAAGATACGACACCCAAGTTTACTTGGAAGCCTGTAGAGTATACAATGGCATCTTCTTTACCAACAAATTCTGCTAACCTTTTCTCTAATTGGATGTGTAAGTCTAACGTTCCGTTTAAGAAACGAGAACCGGCACAGCCTGTACCATACTTTTTAATGGCTGCAATTGCTGCTTCTTTAACTTTAGGATGATTTGTTAATCCTAAGTACGCGTTAGAGCCAAACATCAGAACTTTTTTTCCGCTGATTAGAACTTCTGTGTCCTGATCACTTTGAATCTCCCTAAAGTATGGGTAGATTCCCATTGCCATGGCTCTTTGTGGAGCGTCGTACTTTGCTAATTTCTCTTGTAAAAGTTTCATATTGTTATAAAAGAGAATGATTTATCTCGCTGTTTGTTTATTCTAAAAAAAGAACACAGGTTTGCCGTATACATAATCCTATGTTTCGGTAAATCCAGCCGCAAAAGTAATAAAAAAATAACTTATAGTAACAGAATTGTTGAAAAGTTTTATGAAAGCATTACATTTGTCCTCTTAAAAGTAAAGACAGAAACGAATGGATGAGCGGATTATAAAAGTTCAAGCTATTATTAACCCGATATCTGGAGTGGGGTCGAAACGTAAGATTCCGAAGATGATAGAGGCTATGTGTTCGAGAAGAAACTGTTCTTTGAAGATTTCTTTTACGGAATATGCGGGCCATGCGAGTGTGTTAGCTCAGCAAGCGATAAAAGATGGAGTTAGGTGTGTGTTGGCGGTAGGTGGTGATGGTACAGTGAATGAGATAGCTAGGACATTGATTCATTCAGATGTTGTTTTGGGTATCATCCCGAAAGGTTCAGGCAATGGCTTGGCTAGAGAGTTGCATATACCGATGGATGTGAGGCGTGCGATCGATTTAATATCGAAAGGACATGAGACGACGATTGATTGTTGTCGTGCAAACGGAAGAGTGTTTTTTTGTACTTGTGGTGTGGGTTTTGATGCGGCCGTAAGTCAGAAATTTGCGAATGAGAGGCGTCGTGGTTCTCTTACATATATAAAGAATACGATAGAAGAATACTTGAGTTACAAGCCGGAATGTTATGAGTTGTTAGTGGATAATCAGACGATTAAGGAGAAGGCTTTTTTGGTGGCTTGTGCAAATGCTTCGCAATATGGCAATAATGCTTTTATCGCTCCACATGCTAATATTCAAGATGGACAGATGGATATTACGATCTTGTCTCCATTTATTCCGTTAGATATTGCGCCTTTGGCGATTCAATTATTTACGAAGCAGATAGATCGTAATAGCAAAATCAAGACGATGAAGGCGCATCAGGTGACAATTATCCGTCAGCATCCCGGCGTAATGCATCTAGATGGTGAGCCGGTAATGGCGGATGCGAGAATTGATATAACGATGGAGCCAAAGGCGTTAAAAGTGTTGACGCCGGAAGTTGTCTCCTTTAAAAAGGAAGTGCATAACTTTTTTTATGAGGTGACTCGTTTTTTTGATAAGAAGCTTCCCTACATTTTTAGATAGAAATCTTTGACCAAAGCGATAAACTCCTTGGAGTATTCTCGTTGCTCTATCTCTATATTGAGAGTTGAGGGCTCTATGAATTCGCGTCTTTGTCTTGAAAGCTCAATGAGTAGTCGCTTAGGTGTTGCGCCTTTGATTGAGGATACATGTGTTTCCCTGAGTGGATAGAGCTGGTTCTTGTGGGCTAGCTCTAATAATATTGTTCGTTGTTCGAAAGGAAGAATAAGGGCCAGCTTTCCCTTTGGCGCTAATAAGCGGCAGCTGTCTTTTAAAAGATCTGCTAAGGAGAGGGTGTCTGTATGTCGTGCTGTATTCCGTTGCTTATTGGGGCATTTTAGGGAATCGATGAAATATGGTGGATTTGATATGATAAGATCATATTTAATGTCTGCTTTCGGTTTATAATTTGCGAAAGGAGACAGGTGCACCTGTATTTGGGTGGCAAATGGAGATTGTGCTATGTTTTCTCGAGCCTGATCGCATGCGTCTATATCAATATCAATCGCGTCAATAACAGCGTCGCAGCGTTGTGCTAGCATCAGGGCGATAAGGCCGGTGCCAGTGCCTACGTCTAGTGCTCTATGGCAATTGGTAGTATCGGCCCACGCTCCGAGCAATGACCCGTCTGTTCCTACTTTCATGGCGCATTTATCGTGCCATATCGTGAATTTTTTAAATTTAAAATAGGGATTTGACATGTTTATGTTGATTGAATGCCGCAAAAGTAGTAAGATTTGAATGAAATGCCTTAACTTTGGCATGTCTATTGTATCACATATACAATATGTATTATATAATATGAAAGGAAAAACAAAAATATTTTGCGAGAACTCGTTAGATAGTTTAGAAGATAACCTAGGGATTGTTGTGCCTATTTTGACAGATTGTGATGCCGATGAGGATTTTGCTGATGGTATGGATAAACTCGGTGAAATCATTCCGATTTTGCCATTAAGGAATATGGTGCTTTTCCCGGGTGTTGCCATGCCGGTGATCGTGGGGCGACCGAAATCGATGCGTTTGGTGAAAGATGCGGTTCGCACGAAGCAAATGGTTGGCGTGGTGTGTCAAACGAAGATGGAAACAGAAGACCCTGGCTTTGATGACGTATATTCTGTAGGTGTGATCGCTGATATAGTGCGTGTCTTGGAGATGCCGGATGGATCAACGACTGTTATTCTTCAGGGGAAGAAACGATTTCGGCTGGAGGAACTTACGGAGACTGACCCTTATTTGAAAGGTGGGGTAAGTGTGATCGATGAGGTAAAACCGGATAAGAAAGATCGAGAATATGAGGCGTTGATCTCTACGATTAAAGATTTGACGATAAAAATGTTGGGGGCATCAGTGGAGCCTCCGAAAGATTTGATATTCTCCATAAAGAATAACCGAAATGCGATGTATTTGGTTAATTTCTCTTGCGGTAATATACCTAGTGGAGCGAGTGAGAAACAGCAGTTGCTGTTGATAGATAATTTAAAAGAGCGCGCTTATCGTTTGTTGTTTATCTTGAATCGGGAGTATCAGTTGGTAGAGCTAAAGGCTTCGATTCAGATGAAGACTCAAGAGGATATCAATAAGCAGCAAAAGGAATATTTCTTGCAGCAGCAGATCAAGACGATTCAAGAGGAATTGGGGGGAGGCATCAATGAGATAGAGAAAAAGGAGCTTTGTGCGAAAGCGGATTCTCGGAAGATGCCGGAAGATGCCAGAAGGGTGTTCGATAGAGAGATCGCAAAGCTTGATCGAATTAATCCGCAATCTCCGGATTATGCCGTGCAGACTCAATATTTGCATACGATTGTTGATTTGCCATGGAATGAATATAGTAAAGATAATTTCAATCTTTCTCATGCTCAAAAAATCTTGGATAGAGATCATTATGGATTGGATAAGGTGAAGGAGCGTATTATCGAACATTTAGCGGTGTTGAAGTTGAAGCAAGATATGAAGTCCCCGATCATCTGTCTTTATGGACCTCCGGGAGTAGGAAAGACCTCTTTAGGGCGCTCTATCGCTGAGGCTTTACATCGTAAGTATATTCGTGTCTCATTGGGCGGCCTGCATGATGAGGCGGAGATACGTGGGCACAGACGTACTTATATTGGGGCAATGTGTGGACGTATTTTACAGAATATTCAAAAAGCGGGTACATCCAATCCGGTGTTTGTCTTGGATGAGATCGATAAGATATCAAGTGATTTCAAGGGAGATCCTGCTTCTGCCTTGTTGGAGGTTTTAGATCCTGAGCAAAATAATGCTTTTCATGATAATTATTTGGATATAGATTATGACTTGAGTAAGGTGATGTTTATCGCAACAGCTAATAATCTGAATACGATTTCACAGCCTTTATTGGATCGTATGGAACTAATAGAGGTGAGTGGATATATCATGGAGGAGAAAGTTGAGATTGCGGCGAAGCATCTTGTGCCTCGACTGATGGAGGAGCATGGCTTGCCGAAGGGCTCTGTTAAGTTCCCGAAGAAAACATTGCAGTCGATAGTTGAAAGCTATACACGTGAGAGTGGCGTGAGAGAATTGGAGAAGAAGATAGCTAAAATTATGCGTAAGTTGGCTCGTAAACTGGCGGGTGGTGAGGAGTTGCCGGCAAGTGTGAAGCCCGAGGATTTAAAAGAGTATTTAGGTAATGTAGAATATACTCGCGATAAGTATCAAGGCAATGATTACGCCGGCGTTGTGACAGGGTTGGCTTGGACTGCGGTAGGCGGTGAGATTCTTTTTGTGGAGTCTAGCTTGAGTAAAGGTAAGGGATTAAAGCTGACATTGACCGGTAATTTGGGCGATGTGATGAAAGAGTCCGCTATGCTGGCGCTAGAATATATTCATTCTCATGCGGCATTGTTTGGTATCAGTGAGGATTTGTTTGAGAATTGGAATGTACATATCCACGTTCCGGAAGGTGCTATACCCAAGGATGGTCCTAGTGCGGGTGTGACAATGGCAACCTCATTGGTGTCCGCTTTTACGCAGCGTAAGGTTAAGAAGAATTTGGCTATGACGGGTGAGATCACGTTGCGTGGAAAGGTTTTGCCTGTGGGAGGAATTCGAGAAAAGATATTGGCGGCAAAACGTGCGGGTATCAAAGAGATAATCTTATGTAAGGAAAATGAGCGTGATATTAATGAGATTAAGCCTGAATATTTGAAGGGGCTTGTGTTTCATTATGTAGAAGATATACGTGAGGTTGTAGAATTTGCGTTGTTGGAAGAGAAAGTTGATAATCCTTTGTTTTAAAAGGTGTTGATATATTTATTTAAGAGGATAAGATAGGGAGCGTGTCATTAAGGTGCGTTCCCTGTTTTTTTTGTGTAGTTTTATATTATCGCATAAAAAATAAAGCCGCCCATTATCGTTAAAGATAATAAGCGGCTTTTGAGTTGTTCTACTCGGATTCGAACCAAGACAAACAGGACCAGAATCTGTTGTGCTA
>CAUWMZ010000054.1:0-40583 GCA_963560035.1 uncultured Parabacteroides sp. | reverse complement strand
AATAACGAGGGCGTTTTGTACTACGTTTTTAGGAACGTAGAACTGGACACCCTATCTATTAAATAAGCAGTCTCTACTTTCAACAAACGATTTTTCAATCGCTCAGCCTCCCCTTTTCGAATGCGAAGAGTCATCTCACAATCCATCTCAAATTTCTGTGAAATTATTGTAGGGTTATCTTCTTTCACAATCCGCATGATCCCATTTAAATAGGGATATTCAAAAGCGACTGTTATATCCTCATCTACAGTTCGCACCTCTATCTCCGCCGCAGCAATAGCTTCCGCCGCAGCTGTCCGGTAAGCGACAATCAATCCACTTGTTCCTAATTCAATTCCTCCAAAATAACGAATGACAACAATGAGAATATCTGTCAACTCATTTGAATTAATCTGTCCTAAGATAGGCTTACCTGCAGTAGAAGAAGGCTCTCCATCATCATTCGCTCGAAACACCTTACGCTCCGGCCCTAACATATAGGCCCAACATACGTGACGAGCATCATAATACTGCTTACGGTATTTATTCAATTGCTCTTTTACCTCTTCTACTGTCTTCACCGGTATCGCATAAGAGATAAAACGACTTCGCTTTTCCGTATAATATCCTTCCGTTATTTGTTTTATAGTCTTATAACTATCCTCTATCATATCTATTAATCTGGCATTTTCATATTTGTCACTTCATCCCGATAAGCTCGAAAATCTTTCACTATCTCATCAATCTCCTCTACAAAATAGGGATTTTTCACACTTTTCTTCACCTGTTCTAGGTATACTTCCATAGCAGCTAACGCACACTTATCTTGCCCTCTTAATAAAAAATAGGGTTCATCTTTTTCTACGCATTGCTTAATCATTTGTATTGGATTCTTCATTCCTACCTGTTTACTTTTTTAACTCTTCTTTTAAAAATGAAGCCGTATAGCCCACACCACTTGCAGCCAAAGCCTCAGGAGTCCCTTCAAAAAGTAGCTCTCCTCCTCTACGACCACCTTCCGGACCCATATCTATAACATAATCCGCACTTTTTATCACATCCAAATTATGCTCAATAACAATCACCGTGTTTCCTTTATCCACCAACTTATTCAAGACACCTAAAAGAACACGAATATCCTCAAAATGAAGACCCGTTGTCGGCTCATCCAAAATATATAAAGTCTTTCCTGTATCCCGCTTTGCTAACTCAGTCGCTAATTTCACACGCTGACTTTCTCCTCCAGATAATGTAGTGGAAGGTTGACCTAACTTGATATAACCTAGACCAACATCTTGCAACACTTTTATTTTGGTTAAAATTGCCGGTATATTCTCAAAAAACTCCACTGCCATATTAATGGTCATATCCAAGACATCCGCAATAGACTTACCCCTAAAACGCACTTCTAATGTCTCACGATTATAACGTTTCCCATGACAATCCTCACATGACACCAATACGTCCGGCAAGAAATTCATCTCTATGGTCTTATATCCATTTCCTTTACAAGTTTCACAACGACCTCCTGACACATTAAATGAAAAACGTCCCGGCTTATAACCTCTAACCTTTGACTCCGGAAGCTCGACAAATAAATTACGAATATCTGAAAATACACCAGTATAAGTAGCCGGATTACTTCGAGGAGTACGGCCTATAGGTGATTGGTCTACATTGACAATTTTATCTATATTCTCTACACCTTCAATAGAATCATACTCCAATGGATCTTCTAAAGAACGATAAAAATGCTGACTCAAAATAGGCTGTAAAGTCCTATTTATCAATGTAGACTTACCACTTCCAGATACGCCAGACACACAAATCAACGTTCCTAAAGGAAAAGATACATTCACATGTTTCAGATTATTGCCTGCCGCTCCTTTTATCATAATAAATTTACCATTACCCTTCCGTCGCTCAATGGGAACTATAATTTCCATCTTCCCATTCAAATAAGAAGATGTCAATGTATCTGAACGCAACATGTCTTCTGGTGTTCCAGCAAACACGACTTCACCTCCTAAACGACCCGCCTTGGGCCCCATATCCACAATATAATCAGCATTCAGCATCATGTCCTTATCATGCTCCACTACAATTACGGAGTTACCCGCATCTCTCAATTGCTTCAATGAGTTTATTAATCTTATATTATCACGTTGATGCAAACCGATACTAGGTTCATCAAGTATATAAAGCACATTCACCAACTGACTACCTATTTGTGTAGCCAATCGGATACGTTGACTCTCACCTCCAGACAACGTAGCTGAAGCACGATTAAGCGAAAGATAATCCAATCCTACATCCAACAAGAAATGTAAACGTGAACGAATCTCCTTTAATACCTCAACGGCGATACGACGCTGCTTCGCATCCATTTTATCCTCTATATGATCTAACCAAGCGTATAATTCTGAAATATCCATAGATGACAATTCCGCTATATTCTTTCCAGCGATACGATAACTTAAGGCTTCCTTATTCAAACGTTGCCCATTGCATTCCGGACAAGTAGCCATTTTAATAAACTGTCCCGCCCATTTTTGCGCAGTAGCAGAAGCCTCGCTCTCTTGTTGCATCAAAATATACTTTGCTACCCCCTCATACGAAAGGAAATAGTTTGAAGTACCCAAAGAATCATTTTTTATTTGCAAACGTTCATCCGTTCCATTCATTATCTCATCCATTGCCTCTTCTGGGATCTCTTGAATAGGGGTTTTAATCGTCACTCCATACTTTTGGCAAATTGCTTCTATTTGCCAAAAAATCAATGAGTTTTTATATTTTCCTAAAGCGACAATTCCTCCCGCATGGATACTTAAAGATGGATCAGGCACAATTTTATCCATATCTAACAAATTGACTTGCCCCAATCCCTTACACTTTGGACAAGCGCCCTGAGGCGAATTAAACGAGAAATTATGTGGAGCAGGCTCACTATATGATAGTCCTGTGGCTGGATCCATTAGCTGTCGACTATAATGGCGAACCTCACCCGTGTCCGCATCCAATAATAAGACTAAGCCATCTCCTTGCTTCATCGCTATTTTCAAGCTCTCTTTCAAACGACGCTCATCTTGTTCAGAGACTATCATCTTATCTATCACAACCTCTATACTATGCATCTTATAACGGTCGAGTTTCATACCATGATAGATCTCTTTCAACTCACCATCCACGCGCACATTCAAATAGCCTTTCTTTCGTATTTGCTCAAACAAGTCTTTATAATGTCCCTTTCGATTCCTCACCAAAGGAGCTAACAGATAAGTTTTTTTCCCTTTATACTCCTCTAAAATCAAACTTAAGACCTGCTCCTCCGTGTGCTTGACCATCTTCTCCCCACTCAAATAAGAATAAGCTTCACCGGCTCTAGCATAGAGCAATCGAAGAAAGTCATATATCTCTGTTGTTGTCCCCACTGTAGAACGGGGATTCTTATTGGTTGTCTTTTGCTCAATCGAAATAACAGGACTTAACCCCGTGATTTTATCCACGTCAGGTCTCTCCATATTTCCTAAGAAATTACGTGCGTATGCCGAAAATGTCTCCACGTAACGTCGCTGCCCTTCCGCAAATATCGTATCAAAAGCCAACGATGACTTACCGCTACCACTCATACCAGTTATAACAGTCAGCTTATTTCTCGGAATTTCCACATCTATATTCTTCAGATTATGAACACGAGCTCCTAACACGGATATTTGCCCGCCTTCCAATGCCTGTTTATCGTTTATCATCTTTACCTATCGGTTTTTTTAAGAGCCGTAAAGATAGAAAAAAATAAAATCCTATCAAACACGACATGACAAGACTTAAAATGGTGACTTTTATTGAAAAGAAAGCCCTCTTGCCGAAAAAATAGGCATAAAAACTTTATGCATACATGCCGAATGATATAAATTTCGCTATTTTTGTGGCGATAAATAACAAAAGGAATATATTCTCCATGGCAGACATAAATTTAAAAGGAATGGGTGTAGCTCTAATCACTCCATTCAAGGAAGATGAGAGTGTAGACTACGACGCGTTAAGTAAACTTGTAGATTATCAAGTGCAAAATGGCACGGATTATTTAGTCGTATTAGGAACTACTGCTGAAACCCCAACGCTTACCGAAGAAGAGAAAAGAAATATATTGGATTTAGTCATCACTCGCGTAAAAGGTCGTATCCCTATCGTATTAGGTTTAGGCGGCAACTGCACTAGGTCTGTCGTCGAAAAACTAAAAACAGATAATTTCGAAGGCATTGACGCTATCTTATCCGTTGTCCCTTTTTATAACAAGCCCTCTCAAGAAGGTATTTACCAACATTATAAAGCTATTGCCAGCGCAACAAAATTACCTATCGTCTTATATAATGTACCTGGAAGAACTGGAGTAAACATGACCGCTGAAACGACATTACGTATCGCACGCGAGTTTGAGAATGTGATCGCTGTTAAAGAGGCTTCCGGCAATATTACTCAAATGGACGATATCATCAAGCACAAGCCCGCTCGATTCAACGTGATATCGGGTGATGATGGGATAACTTTTCCCTTATTGACATTGGGTGCCATTGGTGTTATTTCTGTTATCGGCAATGCCTTTCCTAAAGAATTTAGCCGCATGGTACGTCTAGCTTTAGCCGGTGATTTCGACAATGCACGAACCATTCATCATAGCTTTACGGATCTATTTAGTCTTTTGTTTGTTGATGGAAACCCCGCAGGAGCAAAGAGCATGCTGAGCATGATGGGCTTCATCGAAAATAAACTTCGTCTTCCTTTGGTTCCAACACGAATTGTTACCTACGAAAAAATTCGGGAAGTATTAAGACAATTAAGCATTAAGTGTTAATAATAAAGCCTTGCCTTTTCAATTGCAGAAAAAGGCAAGGCTTTATCATTATATGCTATTATATCTCCTTATCAACCAAACAGATCTAATGTCAACTGCTTCCTTTCTGAATCTAATTTTCGAAGATAACGCTTACCTTGCGGAGTAAGAATCTCCATTTTATCAAAACGAGTACGAATAACCGTTGTAACCGTATAACTCACATTAACAACTTCTCCTAGTTCTGATAAACGTCGGGCAATCTCCAATACACAGTCAATACACATTCCGCTTGTAAAAGAAATTTTCTCATCAAACATCTGCTGTTTAAACTCCTCATCCTGCATATAAAAGTCTATTGTCACGCCACCTTTATTATAAATACCCTTCCAACGATATTTACTGTCTTTCAATACTGGCGAAATAATCTCTATAGAAGCTCTATTATCCTTAACTGTAGGCAACTCGTCACTACGAAGAATAAAATACTCAAATTGTTCACGCTTCACATCTAAGGCTCCAGAACGACAATAATTATTCTCATTCAACTCTCTAAACGACACACGAGTCACTTTTGGACATCCCCATACCGATTCGTAAAAATTAGATTTACACTTACAAAAACGAGGGAATGTGCATAAAAGTTCTATTAAACGATGCGAAGCGGTTACACCGGGCTTATTCAAACGTAAATCACGACGAAGCTTTGCTATTTCATTTTGCATCTCCTCCTCATCATCTTCCGTACGGTCCATGACGGGTTGACCACCAATAGAAAGCGAAGGTTGCGTTAATACACGCATCACTAAGTTCAAGACAATAGATATGGATCGGCTATTTTCTCCAGCGACACAAAAACGCTCCCGAAAACCATCACCTTTCTCACAAGGCTCACTGTAAATGCTCATTTTAACAAGCAGCATATCTGCCACAGCACGCATTAAAGCCAGCACCTCTTTCTCGCACTTATGCTTCGTCATCGCATCTATATAATTTGACCTTTCATTAAAATAATAACGCAGCTCCAGCTTATTCTCAAATTTTATTACGCCCATCTCTTATCTCTGTTTTTTCTGATCTACTCCCATTTTACGATCTTTATGGCTCTATAATCTGACACCTATCGAAAAACGGAAACAAAATTAAACAAAATATCACAATAGACTTCGGTTTACTTATCACTTTATAACAATAATATGGTGATTTCCACATCTAAAGCATTCATTTTTCCAAAATATTCGCTAATGACTCTTTTTCTTAATAGAAAAAGGAGCTCCTCCCCTAATAAAAATGGAAAAAGCCCCTTCATTTCTTACGCATATTTACAATAAAAACAAGTTAATCAGAATGTCACTTCTACACCCCCCATAAATATAGCTTTTGGCATTGGAAAACCTTGATTGATGTTATAACGTGTCGCTGTCAAATTCTCCCCTTTAACAAATAGGTTCAACCCCTTCTCCTCAGAGCCAAAACGATAAGCCGCCTTTGCGTTTAAGGTTGTATAATCTTCCTTTATACGATCGGCCGTATTTATATAAAGGTCAAATATTGATTGCACATTCATATTGAACGTAAAACGCCCAGGAGCATACATCACATTTGCCACCAACTTATGAGCCGGTGCGGCTAATAGTGCCTTATCTGTATGCAGATAACTATAATTCATATTAAAAATCAAATTGCGAAGTATTCTGTAATGAGAATCAAACTCTATACCTTTATTTGTAAAAGCTCCTGTATTTACATTTTTGGGGCGGCCATCCACCCGTGTAGTCTCTATCATATCTTTACCTTTGATATAGAAGGCTGTTAGTTCTAATGACAAATCACCTCCCAACAACTCTTGTCCAAATGAAACCTCATAGTTCATCATACTTTCCGGCCTCAAATCCGGATTTTGAGGGGGAAACATATACATCTCCCTAATATTAGGACTACGAAATCCTTTTGATAAAGAAGCGCGTATCACATTTCCATCAAAAGGACGAACAGTAAAACCTGCTTGAGGGATCCATTCATCACCAAAGACACTGTTATGCTCATAACGTACTCCCGCATTCAAACTGAGCATATCGAATAAATCTTGCTGCATAATCAGATAACCAGCCACCTCATTAACAGTCTTATTGACTAATTCATTACGATTTCCACTTATGCTATCTTGCCATGCTTGTCCACCCCAATTCTTATAATCGACTCCTACGGTAAAACTATTCCCTTTTACTAATCGGAATGACTGATAGAGCAAAAAGCCCGCATTATGATCGTCTGAATAAAATAGATAAGGATTAGGATTCCCTCCCGGAGCATATCCATCATCAATCTTATGATGTCCCCAATTATAAAATGCCCGTAATGCTCCACTTACCTTTCCATTATTATTCTCCAGCGCAAAAGAGGTCGTTCCTCGTGAGATATTCATAATATTATCAATTAGCGGCTTGGTTATCTCGCCTGGATTTTGATTTTTAAACTTAGCGAAACTTACATCCCCCATCACCCGGTAAAGATCATTGATCTTATAACCTAACTTGGCAAAACCATTCGTTATATGAAATTTGGAATCTGCTCGATGACCATCTGTTCGATCGTGATTTACAGAAATAAAACTACTGAATTTGCCAATATTATAACCATTGTTGATCATATATTTTTGCGTGTTATAGGAGCCATACATAACACGTGCTTGCGTACGACGTCCGGGACGTGTATGTTGACGTGTAATAATATTTACTACACCGCCCATAGCGTTTGAACCATACAATAATGAGCCTGGACCACGAATAACCTCTACTCGTTCGACATCAGACGCAACATAGGTGTCAGGCAAAGAATGTCCGAATATGCCGGCCCACTGAGGTTGTCCATCAAAGAGCATTAAGACTTTATTTCCTTGACCAACTCCACGAATATTTACGATTCCCGCAGCTCCTTCTGACACACCAAAGCCTGTTATACCTTTCTCCGTAACGAACAACCCAGGAATACGCTCCGATAAAACTGGCAACAACGCCGATTCACTACTTGCTTCTATCTCGCTCCTATCAACCACAGAAATTGATAATGGTACACTATTTCGGTTCACCTCAATCTTATTCGCTGATACGACAACGCCCCTCAAGTTGATTAAACTATCAACATCTATTGGTTCCTCCGCAAAAGCTATAGCGCTTATGCATAAACCTGAAATCAGCAAAAATTCTTTTCTCATATTTTATTATCTCTTTATATTATCGATCTGTTTTTATCCACATAAGTAACACGTATATAATAAAACGTGTTACTTGATTGTTCAAAAAAATTTTAATCAGCACGACTCATAACCAATTTACCATGTGTGATTCCCTTTATAGCTATCAACTTATCTGATAACTCTGTCAAACGACAAGCCATCCCCATCACAGTCACAATATGTAAACAAAAATTCTGATTGATATAATATTGAGAAGAGGATAAAATCACCTCCTTATAGACTTGCTGTATATTCGTTATTTTCAATGGTATATCTGTTTTGGCTTGGTCATACATAATAATAATCGTTCCCGCAACGATATGATTACATTGCCATTTGCGTTCCGCAACATTCTTCTCTATCAAAAAGCGAATCGCCTGTGAACGATTCGCAAAACCGTTATCAATCACATACTGATCTAACGATTCCAATAGATTATCTTCTAATGACACGCCAAAACGCTTCAACGACATATTTTTTCTTTTTATTCGATGCCAAAGATAATATTTTTATTGCAACCTTCTCATTTGATCGTCTAAACTCCACAAAAGACAACAATTCATCGCCATCAACAGGCACATAACTATCCATCTATAAAAAAGGCGCATACCAACTAATGATATGCGCCTAAAAAAGCCATTCTCTTTTCTCTTTTTTATTTTATGAACGATTAAATTTTAACGACGAGGCTTAATGTCCAATTTCACTGGCTTAATCATGTTCTCCGGACTCAAGATCGTATCAAGCTCTTCTTTCGTCAAAATTCCATGATCCAAAACTAACTGATAAACACTTACGCCAGTCTCTAAAGCTTCTTTTGCTATTTTTGTTGAGTTTTTGTAACCAATTACAGGATTCAAAGCCGTAACGACACCAATGCTATGATGCACCTCCTCACGACAACGATCCTCATTAGCCGTAATACCCTCAACGCAACGTGTACGCAATGTATCAAAACCATTGATCAATAAATCAACAGATTCAAAACAACATTGTGCCATCACCGGCTCCATAGCGTTAAGCTCCATCTGAGCCGCTTCGCCCGCCATTGTTACACAAAGCTCATTACCAATCACCTTATAAGCGATCTGATTCATCACCTCCGGAATCACAGGATTAACCTTACCCGGCATGATAGAAGAACCCGGCTGCATAGCAGGCAAATTAAACTCACCCAAACCGCAACGAGGACCGCTCGCCAATAAACGAAGATCATTACAGATCTTATTCATCTTCACACAAACGCGTTTCATAGCGGAAGCATATCCCACTAAACAAGATGTATCAGAAGTAGCACCCACCAAATCTGCAGAAAGGCGAATGTCCCATCCTGTGATTTTACGTAAAGCGGCAATACATTTCTCCGCATAACCCGGCTCCGCGCAAATACCAGTACCAATAGCTGTAGCACCCATATTAACAACCAAGAAATCAGCGGCCGCTTCATTCAAATGAGCTAACTCATCATGCAAAATACTAGCGAAACCATTAAAAGTCTGTCCTAATGTCATTGGAACAGCATCTTCCAATTGTGTACGTCCCATCTTGATGACACGAGCGAACTCCTCTCCCTTTTTACGGAAAGAAGCGATCAATGCCTCCAAATGAGGTATTAATTGAAGATGATTATAATACATTCCTATATGAATAGCAGTAGGATAAGCATCATTTGTAGATTGCGCGCAATTCACATGATCGTTTGGTGAACAATATTGATATTCCCCTCTCTCATGGCCCATGATTTCCAACGCACGGTTAGCTATCACCTCATTGGCGTTCATATTGGTTGTTGTACCAGCTCCTCCTTGAATCATATCTACCGGGAACTGATCATGATGCTTTCCATCAATAATCTCCTGACAAGCGGCAACAATAGCGTCTTTTTGCTCCGGTGTCAAAAGACCTAGATCAAAATTAGCCATAGCTGCTGCCATTTTCGTTATCGCTAATCCCTTTATAAATAAAGGATATTCGCTTAAACGAAATTTACTGATTGAGAAATTCTCAATACCTCTCAAGGTCTGCACACCATATAAAGCATCAGCAGGCACCTCACGAGCGCCAATCAAGTCGCTCTCAACTCGAGTTTTTCCAACTAATTTAGTATCCATATTAGACGTTTTAATCGTTATTGGTTTTAACTTCCGCAAAGATATAAACTATTAATTTGCCACCAAATTATTCGCATTATTTATGCAAATAATTAATGCGAACGCAATATCCGCTCATTTTACGTCATCCAAGTGACTTTTTGTCACAAATATCATATCTATTAATTATGTATAACAATCAGCTCCTCTTTTCCTCTTCTTTCTTACGTTAAACACGTAAAATTAATTTGCCACTTAAAATTTATCACTTTTTATTTGTCACTTTTAAAAGAATGAATACATTTGCGACATGAAGCAAACAAAATAGAGTCATGAATACTTTTATGGTAAATACATATTGGTGGTGGCGCTCCGTACAACTCAACAAGTCGTAAGGGACGAAGGCCGTTATGTATATACAATAAAATAAAAATAAAAGGAAAAAGAGGTCTGTCGCACTTGCGATAGGCCTCTTTCTTTTTATCACATTCTCAAAAGAATTATATCATTAAAAATAACAACTATATGAAAACGTATCAAGTAGACAAAGATGGATTTTATGGTGAATTTGGAGGAGCTTTCGTTCCTGAATGTTTACAAAAATGTGTAGATGAACTAAGAAACACTTATCTTGAAGTTTTAGAAAGTGATAGCTTTAAGCAAGAATTTGATCAATTATTAAAAGACTATGTCGGACGTCCTTCTCCCCTATATTTAGCAAAGCGATTGAGTGAAAAATATGGCTGCAAAATATATTTAAAAAGAGAAGATCTAAATCACACTGGCGCTCATAAGATAAACAATACGATTGGACAAATTCTTTTAGCGAAACGTATGGGCAAAAAAAGAATCATCGCTGAAACCGGAGCAGGACAGCATGGCGTAGCTACAGCTACTGTTTGCGCCCTAATGAATATGGACTGTACTATTTATATGGGAAAAACAGATGTCTTACGTCAACATCCAAATGTTCAAAAGATGGAAATGCTCGGGGCAAAAGTAGTTTCTGTTACATCAGGCAATATGACATTAAAAGATGCTGTCAACGTGGCCATCAACGACTGGTGTCAACATATTGATGAGACTTATTATATCATTGGGTCTACTGTTGGCCCTCACCCCTATCCTGATATGGTAGCTCGTTTACAATCTGTAATCAGCAAAGAGATCAAAAAGCAACTTCTAGAACAAGAAGGGCGCGATCATCCTGATTATTTAATCGCCTGCATTGGTGGCGGTAGTAACGCCGCCGGAACGATCTTCCACTTCCTCGATGATGAGCGAGTAAAAATAGTATTAGCCGAAGCGGGTGGTAAAGGTATTCATACCGGTATGAGCGCGGCGACTATCTTGTTGGGCAAAGAAGGTGTCATTCATGGATCACGCACATTGGTAATGCTTGACAAAAACGGAGAGATCGAAGAGCCTTACTCTATTTCTGCAGGATTAGACTATCCGGGTATCGGACCGTTATATGCGCACATAGCTTCACAGCACCGTGCCGAGATATTGGCTGTTAATGATGATGAAGCATTAGAGGCCGCTTTCGAATTAACCAAATTGGAAGGCATTATTCCAGCGTTGGAAAGCTCTCACGCTTTGGGCGCTTTAAGCAAGGTGAACTTTAAGCCCGATGATGTCGTTGTTCTAACCGTTTCCGGTAGAGGCGATAAAGATATGGATACATATATTAAATATAAGCTTCAAAAAGAAGGGCAATCTTCAACAATTTGCTAATAAAAAAATAGCGAAATGAATATACTGTTACTAGACAACTATGATTCTTTTACCTATAATCTGGTTCATATCTTAAAAGAATTAGGGGCTACAGTTGAGGTCCGCCACAACGATGAGATCTCATTAGAAGAGGTAGATCGCTTCCACAAGATACTGCTATCTCCCGGACCCGGCGTTCCTCAAGAGGCTGGTATATTACTCCCCTTGATAAAAAAATACGCGCCGACAAAAAGCATATTGGGAGTATGTCTTGGCGAGCAAGCTATCGGAGAAGCTTTTGGAGCTAAATTAGTGAACTTGACTGACGTTCATCATGGCATCTGCTCTGAAATACGCATCACGGCTCCAGATCCTATATTCAACGGATTAAACAGCGTAATAAATGTAGGGCGCTATCATTCATGGGTCGTCTCTAAAGATCAATTTCCCGATTGTTTGGAGATTACAGCTATAGATACTATTGAAGGTGAAATTATGGGATTACGCCATCGCGATTATGATGTCCGGGGCATACAGTTTCACCCTGAATCCATCTTAACGCCGCAAGGTAAAACCATCATGAAGAATTGGCTTGATTTAGCTTAAACCTAAAGTCCCGACCAATTACTTATGGCCGGGACTTTTTTCATTTATCTACAATAAATAAAAATACCCTTTTCGCTAATAGCTAATCTTACAACCCACAAAATAACTCCGTGGAATACCCGGACCATAAATATAGCCGGCATCACGGTGAGCTCCTTGATCAAAATCATTCTGATAGGCATTAAACACATTCTGCACTCCGGCGTTCAACTGTAAAACCACAGACGCAAATATTGGGAAATCATAAGACAACTTCATATTCATATCAAAAAAATCACGAGTCTTTACCTCTTGATCTTCCGGGATAAATCCCGCTAAATGTTGCACCAGCATACTGCCTGTATATGTGCCGGTCAATGAGGCAGAAAAGCGCTTCCACGGAGTAAATGTAGAGGTGAAATATCCGTATACATCAGGCGAACGAAACATTTTACGCTGTGGCACTATATTGGAATTTTCGCTCCACCGCTCCGGCTCTTTATAGCGACTACGTTGTAAAGTCGCTCCCGCTTGCAGCTGCATCCACGCATAAACCATTTTTCCTTCCAAGTTGACACCGCCAACACGAGCGCCCACCCCATTACGTCGCTCCAGCAATAAATTATTATCTTTATCTCGTCCTTTCTCTTCTAAGACAAACACATCTCGCAAATCGGTATAAAAACCTTCCACCAACAAATTCATTTGCACCGGTCCAAAACGATGATAGAAATCAACAGAAGCACTCACGCTTCGAGAACTCTCCTCCTTTAAATCCGGAGCGATCTGAATCAACGCCACATCACCGCCAACTGCCGTAATATGCAAATCTTCATCAAATGCTTGCGGCGCACGGAATCCACTCGAATAGGAAAGACGCAAATTCACATCCTTCGTCGGATTAAAACGCAAATTAGCCCTAGGACTAAAAATTACATGCCCAATCATATTATGTTTATCCAAACGAGCGCCCACCAAAAAGCTCCATTTATCATTTTTCCATTCATTCTGAGCAAAAGCGCTCGCTATATGCACCTTCTGCTCGATCGTCCGATGATAGCCCAACATCTGATCTTGTAAATCGTCATAACTATATTCCGCACCTCCCGTAAAAGTAGCGGGCATAAACAGGCAACGATCCCAATCATAGGAATATTGAGCCCCTCCAATAAATGTCAGATCCGTCGTATTTCCATAAGCGTTCAGATTTTTACCCGCTCCGTAATAGCTCTTGCGTTTCGTGTGCTGAGCAGATGTATAGACATTTAAACGATGATGATAGTTCTTTGAGAAAAGATCATACTTAACCCCTCCTCCATTTATCTGATGGTCGGTCTGCTCCGCGATATCCGCTTCATGAGGCGGCAAATCCAACAAATTTCCACCACGACGAAACTCATTGATATTATGATACTCTAGCGTTAATTTCGAATAATTGCTTGTCTTTAAATATGAGCGGAATCCCAATGTTTTCGCCTCTAGTTTACCCAATTCGGAAAATCCATCGCCATCATGATCATAAGCGCTCCGATGTCGTCCTTGCCCAAATAGATAAATACCGGCTTTATGATCGTCCGTAACAAGAGATGCATTTAAGGTCGTATTATTATCCGCCTTGCTACCTCCTGTCATTGTCAACGAATGCGCTACTTGCACAGAATTTCGAGAAGGCTCTTTTGTTATGATATTAATTGTTCCCGCAATTGCCGATGAACCAAATAAAGCCGAACCACCCCCGCGCATTACTTCTACACGCTCAATCATATTAGCCGGAATCTGCTCTAATCCATACACGCCAGTCAATGCGCTGAAAATAGGACGACTATCCACTAATATCTGTGTATATGGGCCTTCTAATCCATTGATTCGCACCTGCTGAAAACCGCAGTTTTGACAATTATTCTCCACACGTACACCAGGTTGAAAATTCAATCCATCCGCCAACGAAGTAGCGTGAGTTGTCTCGAAGACCTTTGAGTCCAACACATTCACCAACGAAGGAGCCAGACGACGTGTCGTCTCATTCCTATTGGCGGAAACAACAACTCCATCCAACGATACCGCATCTTCTTCGGCCGTGAAGTTAATCTCCAATGTCTTACCCCGCTTCAAGTTTACCACTTTCTCCACTGTCTTATATCCAAGGGCCTTCATCACTAACGTATATTTACCCTCCGGAAGATTCTTCAAATAATAATGACCTGTAGCATCTGTCGTTGTCCCAATTGTAGTGCCATGCAGATATACATTGATAAAAGCTAAATGCTCTCCAGACTTCTTGTCTAAAATATGTCCAACAATATTTGCGTCAGACGGATTTAAGGAAGCGTGATCGCTCCCTTCTGCCCATGCGTACGTAAAAATACCACACAGACACAATATAAGCGTAAAAATCTTATTCATTGCTTGATTATATTTATATGATACATAAAATAAACATGATACCTCATCCTGAGCCTATAAATATACAGGCTCAATCAACCATCACGAATGAGACTCATAGACACATATTAACTTATGTGCCGAACAGAACGAATGGACAGATAAATAACATTCTTGTTCCACCCCAAACACCTATGTATCAAATAATCGGAGGAGCTCTTAAATAATGTTTTCCTTCTACAGGATTAATATGTCCAGACAAGAAGGGCGACTCTGAATAGTCGAAAAGAAAAGTAGAATAATAGTGCATTTGCAACGAATGCACCGCACCATCCATCGCATAAACAGATGATAATATATGAAACAGCTGTATTTCAGCCAATGAAGCATGATGATGATTTGCTCCACCATTCGCTTTCTTAAATGGATGCGCATGCACAATAGTCGTACCATTCTCTATATGTACGTGCGTAAAGAGAGAGATACTACCATAATATGCGATAAAAAGCACTGGCAGTAACCACTTTATGTATTTCACCATCCGTTCTCTCACAAACTGTTTTTATAAATTTGTCGGCAAAGATAAGACTATTTTTTTAATTCCTATGTTTTACGTATTTTTGCGACTCAAAATTAAAAGAAGATTGTATGAATTGGTTACTCGAGACGCTGACTGAACCAACAATGGTACAAGCGATAGCTATTATTTCTATTGTTTCAGCGATAGGTGTCTATTTAGGACGCTTGAAAATATGTGGCATCTCATTAGGTATTACATTTGTATTCTTTGCGGGTATTATGGCAGGGCATTTCGACATTACCGTAAATAAGGACATGCTTAATTTCGCCCAAAACTTCGGACTTATCGTATTTGTATACACCCTTGGACTGCAAGTAGGACCCGGCTTCTTTGCTTCGCTCAAGAAAGGGGGTGTCGAGATGAACACCATGGGACTGGCTGTCGTAGCTTTTGGATTAATCACCGCGCTGGTTTTACATTGGGTCACAGGAATATCAATGCCTGTCATGGCCGGACTACTTTGTGGAGCTGTCACAAATACGCCCGCCTTGGGAGCGGCCCAACAAGCCTTATTGCAAATAGATCCAAACAACGCTAAAGGCGTAACCGATATGGCTCTTGCCTGCGCCGTAACCTATCCTTTAGGTGTTGTAGGCGTAATTCTTGCCATCATCTTCTTAAGATTCCTTTTCGCCAAGAAGACGGAAACCGCTCACAAAGAGCAAGACACGGCAACGAATGTCGCTGAATTTCAAGTATCCAATCCATCCATATATAACAAAAGCATACAACAAGTTATGCGATTGACAGAAAAACATTTCGTTATCTCTCGATTATGGCGTGATGGAAAGGTGACTATTCCAACTTCCGAAACAATAATAAAAGAAAAAGATCATCTGCTCGTCATTTCCGTAAAAGCAGATGTCGAATCTATCAAGGTGCTATTTGGTGAGCAAGAAAATACAGATTGGAACAAGGCCGATATTGACTGGAACGCTATCGACAGCCAGTTGATCTCTCGCCGTATCGTTGTTACACGCAATCGTGTAAATGGTGTCAAGCTTGGTTCTTTACGTCTAAGAAATCTATATGGGATCAATATAACTCGTGTCAACCGTGCGGGTATAGACCTGGTGGCATCTCGTGACTTACGTCTCCAAATCGGTGATAAACTGACAATCGTTGGAGAGGCTAATTCTGTAAATAATGTCGGCAAGATTCTAGGAGACGAGCTGAAACGACTTGACAATCCTAATCTACTTGCCATCTTTGTAGGACTTACGCTTGGTGTCTTAATAGGTTCTATCCCTATCGCCATCCCCGGCATGAGCACTCCCATCAAACTGGGTATAGCAGGAGGTCCTATCATTGTAGGTATTCTGATGGGAGCCTTTGGTCCTCGTTTTCATTTAACGACTTATACAACACAAAGCGCCAACCTTATGATGCGCCAATTTGGTATCGTTATCTATTTGGCAGGATTAGGCATCGACTCCGGAGCTCACTTCTTTGAGACAGTATTTCGTGCGGAGGGATTACTTTGGATTGGACTAGGATTCGTTCTGACCATGGTACCCGTGTTGATTGTGGGATTTGTCGCATCACGATTTTTCAAATTAGATTATGCGCATAACGCGGGAATGCTTTGCGGAAGCATGGCTAATCCCATGGCTCTTAGCTATGCCAACTCAACGGCAGATGGAGATGAGCCTTCGGTATCTTATGCGACAGTTTATCCTTTATCCATGTTTATACGTGTCATTTCCACACAGTTACTAATAATGCTATTTACCTAATAATATAACACTAAAAGACTCTTTTTTTTGACTAAAATATTTGGTTGTATTAGATTCTTTCACTATCTTTGTATCAAGAAAAAGAAATAAATACAGACCTAAGAGTTAAGCCGCACTTGTTCGATTGGGAAACTCATCAATTTATTTCTAATTCCGAGACAAAGCTCTTGTTACTAATGGCGGGCCGCGCCCGAGAGGGTATGCTTAGCACAGCGGATTACAAAGGTAGCAAAGCACTCAAATCCTGTCATTCGGAGTTTGTTCATATCTACGGTGCGGCTTCCTATATATGAAGAGGGTATATTTTTAATATATCCTCTTTTTTATTTACCCTATCTCCTCTTGGATCACCCCTATCACTCAACACAAAAACCCCTGCCATCCATCCCTAATCCCCCCTATTATTTACCGATTTGTATATTATTGACAGACAGCATGTTAAGTAAATAGTTATTCACTACTCAAGTGAATAACTAACGAGTAGGGGTAGTGAATAGTTAATCACTTGGAGAGTGAATAACTATTCACTTAAATAGCCCTTAACAAGGGAGCTATTTAAGCCTCTTTTTAGCTTGCGAAAGCTCAATTCTCACTCAATAAAAAAGGGGGAAAATCACAATTATGACGTTTCAAGACCAAATAGCTCATATTCTCCCCAAAACTCAAGATGAGCCCCCAATTAAATACTCTCAAATGATAACCCAAAGAATACACAGCACCTATATTCATTGGCTTATATATCCCAAAATTATGTATATTTGCACAAAGCAAATCATAACAATAGGATGTAAAAAACATCATAAAATGTTTTAAGCAAAAAATATCTCATTTCTGACGATGATAAAAAATAATCAATTTGAATAAAAGGGAAAATGGCTAAGATAATTACAAGAGACGAAGAAATTGAGATAGAAAACCATTCCGATTTGGTTACAAAACCTCTATATGAATCATGTTTCAACGACTGTGAAAACGAGCAAGAAGGAGAAAGCGCACTACGAGTGCTATCTCTTTTCTCTGGTTGTGGCGGAATGGATATAGGTTTAGAAGGAGGCTTTATCTGCCATAAACATTCAGTAACCAATTTGAATTGGATTCATCATAAAGTCAATGAAAATTGGGTCCTTTTAAACAGGAATCTATTTCGCACGGTTTTTGCTTGTGACATACTAAAAGAAGCACGCCTTGCATGGCTAAAATACATGTCCCGACGTAACATCAACCCTAATATTTATCATCTAAAAAGCATCGTAGATCTTGTCAAAATGCATAAAGACGGCAATGAGGTATTTCCTGCGAATATTGACATCGTCACAGGAGGTTTCCCCTGTCAAGATTTCAGCATAGCGGGAAAACGCAAAGGCTTTGATTCTTCTATCTTGCATAATGGAAGGAAAAAGCGAGAAGATATTCCATCTGAAGAGTCTAGAGGAAAATTATATATGTGGATGAAACAAGTTATAGACATTGTGCAGCCAAAAATGTTTATTGCTGAAAATGTAAAAGGACTTATTAGCCTAGGTGATGTAAAGGATATTATTCAACATGATTTCTCCACGGCAAATGGAAATGATTATATTGTCTTGAATCCACATATTTTGCATGCCGCTAACTATGGGGTCCCAGAAAAAAGAGAACGTGTGATTTTTATTGGGATCAAACGCTCCGCTCTTCGTCCGGAAGCCATCAAAGCATTAGAACAAAAAGAGATACCAGACAATTACAACCCCTATTCCAAACCAACTCACGACTTTAGCGTTAACGATAAGAATTTTTCAGCGCCTGTATGTCGCAAAGAGATATTCGCAGATCTTCTTGAGCCTGCAGAATCTAAAGACTTAGCTCAAAGACTATTTTCTCGCGCTAAATACCTAAACAACGGAAGTCAAGGACAAACTGAAATAGACATAAATGGTTTAGCTCCAACTATCCGCTCTGAGCATCATGGTAATATTGAATTTAGAAGATTATCTACGGAACATGGCGGAGTTTTATCAGAAGAGCTAAATAAATGGCTTATTGAAAGACGATTAACGCCTCGCGAATGTGCTTTGATACAAACATTTCCACCTGATTATCCTTTTGTCTTTTATAGACCAAATTCAAAAAGATATGCTGTTAGTCCATCTAACGCATACAAAATCATCGGAAACGCAGTTCCTCCCATGTTAGCATACAATATAGCACGAAGAATACAAGAAGTTTGGCCTTTGTATTTCTATTGATTTCTTATACGTACGCTTAAACCTAAAAAAATAGCGGAGACTCCGAGGAGCCACCGCCAAATATCATAAGAATATGATCTCTGAGACTATCTTTTCAACAGGACTCTCAGCAGATTTTTACTTCTTAACTTTCAATTCATACAAATCATGACGACGGTCACGCAAATTACGGACACTGCCATATGTATGCAATTCACTCAATAGATCCAAATCCACATCTGAAACAAGGATCATCTCCGTATTCGGTGTAGCCTCAGCACGCTTACCGTCTGTCGGGAAGGCGAAATCACAAGGGGTAAACACTCCTGATTGAGCATATTGAATATCCATATTGTGCACACGAGGCAAGTTACCAACACTACCCGCAATAGCGACGAAACACTCATTCTCAATAGCTCTTGCTTGAGCACATACACGCACACGAGAATAACCGTTTTGTGTATCTGTAAGGAATGGAACGAAAAGAATTTGCATTCCTTGATCAGCCATAATACGAGACAACTCAGGGAACTCAACATCATAACAGATCAAGACTCCGACTCTCGCGCAATCCGTATCAAATGTTTTTACCATCTTACCGCCAGAAAGTCCCCAGCTCTTTTGCTCATCAGGTGTCACATGCACTTTCTCGTACATCTCATAAGAGCCATCTCTACGGATCAAATAACCCACATTATATAATGCGCCATCATCCTTCAATAGCGGCATACTTCCCGTAATGATATTGATATTATAGCTAATCGCCAAGTTGATGAAACGCTCACGAATCTCCTCTGTATATTGCGCCAATCCTCGAATACTCTGAGCTTCACCCAAATGATTAAACTTAGCCATCAAAGGCGCGTTGAAATATTCAGGGAAAAGGATGAAATCGCTTTGATAGTCCGAGACCGCATCAACAAAGAACTCAACCTGCTCAAACACATCATCCAGTGTCTTATAAGGACGCATCTGCCACTGAACTAATCCAACACGCACTGTCGTTTTTTTGTCCACATAATCATTCGTAGGTGGTTGATAATAAATATTATCCCATTGCAACAAAGTAGCGCAATGCTTTGACTCCTCATCGTTAGGCAAATAGTTCATCATGACTCTACGAACGTGAAAATCGTTCGAAAGCTGGAAAGTCAATACCGGATCATAAATCTGGCGCAAACGAACCTTTTCTATGTACTCTTTCGGGCGCATATGGTCGGCATATTTATAATAGTTGGGGATTCGTCCACCAAACATGATAGCCTTCAGGTTCAATTTCTCACACAACTCCTTACGATATTCATACATACGGCGGGCTAATCTCAAACCCCTATACTCCGGGTGAATAAACACCTCTATACCATATAATATGTTTCCTTTAGGATTATGTGTGTTAAACGTCTCATTCCCTGTCACCATGGCATAAGTATGATCTCCCTTCACCATCTCATAATCCACGATAATCGAAAGGGCACATCCCACTATCTTATCATCTACTACCGTTACGACTTGTCCCTCGGGAAAGATTCGTATCAAAGTCTCTATCTGCTCACGTGTCCAGAAAACATCTTTATCAGCATATACTCTTGTGAAAGATTGTGACAATTGAGCATAATCTTCCATCTGCAAATTCCGGACCTCAACTTTGTTAATCTTATGCATTGGTTCCATATTCTATCTTTTTTTTAAAAAGTCGGCACAAAGTTAAAACAAATACACTTAGGGTGTACCGTTTATTGCCATGGATCTCAATCATTCCATCCTTAACTTTAATATCGTCACGGAATTAGGCGGGAAATTATAAATCAACGGGCTACCTAAAGGGAATGTGATATGTTTAATGACAGGCACTACATTCATTGGCCTATCAAAGGTGTTACGGGCCTCCGGATCACCTTTGAGCTGAATCAGTTCCGCCCCACTATGGATACTTGCCCCCTCAACATGTAATGCGGTCTTTTCTTCATGAAGCGTTGTGTTGACTACCTTCAAATAGATCTCCTTTTTTTCTTTATTAATGGTAGCGACCGACACCAAAGAGGGCAAAGGACGCATATCCACCTCATGTAATAACACATCATCCACAAAACATTGAATATGCTCATTTTCACAGACCATACGGACCTTATACCAACGATTGCTCTCAAATGGGAATAAGACCGGAACAGCCAAACTATCATGCACGGTACCTATCTGATGATATAACTCACTCGTTCCCGCACCAATCGTCATCGCCACATAATCTGAACAATCGGCCGACATTCCATTATCACGCAAACGGAGTTGAATAAAACCACTACCTTTGGTTCGACGAATCGTAGTCTCATAGGTATATGAATATTTCAATGTATCACCAAACAGCACATGATTCCAACGATTGGGATCCGGAACCAATACGCCACTCTCTTTCACTTTCCATCCACCACTCACTACATCTATCTCTGAAACCGGCGTTCCATTTATCTTAACATCCTTAAAATCAAAACTATTATCAAACATCTCAACACCGGCCCTACCTGTATACGCTTGAGGTTTCTTGTAGGTATCGACTAAAGTATTCACCAACTCATCGCCTCGATAAGCGTTAAACATCTTCAACAAATAATAAGAAGGAGAAGCTACCGCCCGATCCATATCAAAAGATATTAAAGGAATTCGCGTATTCTCAAACTGAGTGTTGCCCAAAACCGGCGCATAAGCCAAACGACGTACAATATCAGGATTATCTTCCGCTCCTATCAAGAAACAAGCCTCTGTTACCGCGGCACGAAGAGTACCCGCAATAGGTCGCTCCGCCGTACCCATCTCTCCTATAAAAACCGAAGGAGAACGACGAGAGTAACGATCACTATCAAAACGACGAGCACTAGACATAAAGAAATTTCCTCCCGCATAATAATGCGTATCCACCCATTCATTACGACTTCTCTTCACCGTATTTGAACTACATATCACCGTAATGTCCGGATAGGTCTCCTTTATGGCTTTACGGAAAAGCTCAAATCGACGAGAATACTCCTGGCCATAGTTTTCACTACCTATCTCAATATATTTCAGGCCAAAAGGCGCGGGATGACCATGTTTCGCACGCAATGCCCCCATCACAGAATCTACGGGCGCATTTGCATAAGCTATCGCCTCCAAAGCATCATTAACCAATTTATCCATTGCCGTAATATCCTCATAACGAGGGCGACGACTTTGGCTCGTAATACCACTATTTATCACGTAAACAGGCTCCGCTTTTAAATCTTCACACAATTGAAGATATTCATGGTAACCCATCCCGTTAGTTGTCCCATAGGCCCATATATTCCAAAAATGCTTACGCTCCGATATATCGCCTAATGTCTCTCTCCAAATAGGATACGTTCCCGCCGTATATCCCTCCACAAAACTACCACCAGGGAAACGGATAAAGCGAGGCGCCAAAGAATCTATCAATGACGCTAAATCAGGACGTAATCCGTTTGGACGCTCTTTCCAAGTCTTTTCTGGGAATAAAGAGACCACATCTAACCAGAAAACAACAGATGTATCCGATGAAAAAGTCAACACCGCATTACGCATATCTTCCGTAGCCGTGAATGTATGCCGATATCGTTTCCATTCACTCATGGGAGAGATACGAAAGACCTCACTCAACGCTCTGTTCGATAACGAATCCTCCAAAGCGACCCGTACCTCACGAGGCTGAACGTTTCCACCTTTGGCAAAAAACGAGAGCGCATAACGTTCTCCCTTTTTAATCGCGATTCCTCCATAACCATTTGCCATCACACCACCTCTCCCTGTCTCTTGGGATGCAGCTACGGCCACAAGCAAAGAACGTTTGTTCTTATCATTTATCACCTCTTTCGTATCAAGATACATTTGCGTATTTAACGCCACCCTTCGCCAACCCGGTATCGAATCATTACGTAAAAAACGAATTGTCCATCCATTTGGCGTACTCAACAAGTTACGACTCGCGTCATAGGGGCAATTCAATGGCGGCACCCCATCCTCAAAACTACGATTTTGAATCAATTCAGCGTAAAGCCCGCCATCTATCCCATGATTGATCTCTTCCAATGTCAATCCATACAAATCAGGATTTACAGGCATTGTCAATCCATCCGCCTGCACTGTTATTGTAGAGATCACAGGCATCTCCGGCTGACAAGAGCACATGGCTATCATTACCATTATATTTAATAGAGACCTTATTAAACTTAATTTGATATACTTTTCTTTACCCATTTCCTAATACCCAACAATATCGGAGCGCAAACTTACCATAATTCTACGGAATAACCACAAAAAGTTTGCCTCTACACGTCTTCTTTAGGAGACGAATTTAAATTATCTTTGCGTTTCATTTGCTCAATATGATGAAGGAATTATTACTATTGCTAAAAAAGTTCTTTGGATACACCTCTTTCCGTCCTCTACAAGCGGAAATTATCCAACGCACGTTACAAAAAGAGGATTCATTAGTCTTAATGCCTACTGGTGGAGGCAAATCTATCTGTTTCCAATTGCCTGCCATCTATCTACCCGGCACGGCAATCGTGGTTTCACCTCTTATTTCATTAATGAAAGATCAAGTGAAGAGCTTGATAGCGAATGGTATTCCCTCCGCCACATTAAACAGCATGATGCCCGAAGAGGAGCAACAACAGGTCAAACAACTTTGCATACAAGGTAAAATAAAATTACTCTATATCTCTCCCGAACGCATAAAAGCCGAGATTGATTGGTTCTTGCCTAACCTCGATATTTCACTGATAGCCATCGATGAAGCGCATTGCGTATCACATTGGGGTCACGATTTTAGGCCGGAATATACGCAATTGGCCATCCTGAAAGAACGATTTCCCAAAGTGCCAATCATCGCCCTGACAGCAACTGCCGATAAAATCACTCGCAAAGATATTATCGAGCAATTAAAACTTCGTACACCTAAAACTTTTATATCCTCGTTCGACCGTCCCAATCTTTCTTTGGAAGTAAGACGCGGACTCAACAAAAAGGAGAAAATAGCGACTATTGTAAATTTTATCCGCAAACATGCCAAACAATGTGGTATCATCTATTGCATGAGACGAAACGACACAACAGAGTTGGCAGAAGATTTAAGTATGTATAACATAAGGGCTATCGCTTATCATGCGGGATTACCTCCTGTTGAACGGGAACGTGCGCAAGATGACTTTATTAATGATCGTGTAGATGTTGTCTGCGCAACCGTGGCTTTTGGTATGGGTATCGATAAAAGTAATGTACGCTGGGTGATACATTACAGTATGCCCGGTAGTATAGAAAATTATTATCAAGAGATCGGAAGAGCCGGCAGAGATGGAATGAAAAGCGACACGCTTCTTTTTTATTCATTAAGTGACTTGATCGTGTTAAGACGTTTTGCGGAAGAGAGTGGACAAAGCGATGTGAATCTAGAGAAACTAAACCGCATGCAACGTTATTGCGAATCAAATATCTGTCGCCGAAGAGTATTGCTCAGTTACTTCGGAGAAGAGGTTGACCATGATTGCGGGAACTGTGACGTATGCAAAAATCCACCTCAACGCTTTGATGGAAGTATCTTAATCCAAAAAGCATTAAGCGCTATGGTAAGAACGGGAGAACACATTGGCATGCAAATGCTTATCGATATATTACGTGCCTCCGCCAAAGCCGAGCTATTGGAAAAAGGATATGATAAACTAAAAACTTATGGAGCAGGGCGAGATTTGTCTTATCGGCAATGGAAAGAATATATCTATCAAATGATCCAATTAGGGTATATTGAGATTGATTATGCTACAAACCGAACTTTAAAAATGACTCCTCTTGGTAAAAAGGTACTGTTTAGAGAACAAAAAGCGCAATTGGTTGTCTATCGAGAGCAAAATGACTCATACACATCTACGAGTGGTAAACGAAAATCATCCTTTAAGGCACAACCGATCCGTCCAATGCGCTCCGCTTCTGTAAATGAAACTTTAATGGATTCTCTTAAACAACTTCGAAAGCAAATAGCAGAGCGCGACCACATGCCGGCTTATGTTATCTTCTCCGACGACTCGCTAGAAGATATGGTTGAAAAGAAACCTATCTCGCTAGATGAGTTTAGTGATATACGAGGTGTTGGACAAATCAAACTGGATCGTTATGGCAAAGTGTTTGTCTCTTTAATCCGTTTCGTTCTTAAACTACCTAAGCTATAACTACAACTAGATGTTTAATATTCCCTTTGGAAGAGCTATCTCAACCTCGCCAAAATCTATCAATGCGTTAAAAAGACGGATACGGGTATAATTCTTCAAATCGTTTGCACAAAGCGTATGCTCCCGAATCGTGCCTCGGTCTAATAAAGAGGCTCGCATTGTACCTTGTAATAATGGAGCTGCAGGCGTCAACCACTCTTCGCCATTCCAAAGAGCGATATTACAGATAGTTGTATCTGTCAATAATCCATGACGAATAAGCAAGACATCATCTGCGTCACCCTTACAAGCAAACAGATCATTCAATAGGGTCCGATCTGTAGACTTATATCGGTAATCCGCAGTATCTCGCTCTAATAATGTTAATGTCCGCACCGAACGCATGTGATATGCGGCATATTCCACTTTTATGATCTCTTTGGCATAGACCACACGACATTTCGTGCGCTCGGTATATGACTCCGGACAAATATAGTCTGAAAGATCTAATAGATCAGATGAACCAAACAGCTCCCTTCTCGTCCGATTCATCCGCTCATTATGATAGATAAGGTTATGAATCTCACTACCCTCAATCCGAAGAGTCTCCACAAAACTTTTCTCAAAAAATTGGCACATAGACTTTCTGTTTCATCTCATTATACTCCGAAAACAAATCACTTTGAGCCGTAATTCCTCCCCCACTCTTAAAAACAAATGAATGAGAAGAGAGCTGATCCATAAAACGAATCATGACAGCGCTATCTAATGAATGTCCATCAAAATAGCCCATCACCCCTGTATAAAAACCACGCTCATAAGTTTCTGCCTCTTCAATAATTTCTAATGTCTTCTTTTTAGGAGCGCCCGTAATGGAGCCTGCCGGCAACAAATGAAATAAAATATCTCCTATATGTTCATGCCAATCATCCGCTAATCGACCTCTTATCTCAGAACTAACTTGCAACAAGCGACCTTTATGCGTACGCAATTCATCAATATAACGATAACGCGGAACACAAACCTCTGTAGCGACAATACTCAAATCATTACGAATCAGATCTACAATCGTCGCATGTTCCGCTTGCTCTTTCTTATCATTTAAAATATGTTCGCGGGCATTAGGTATTGTGGCATCTATCGTTCCTTTCATTGGATAAGAATATATAAACCCATCATGCATCCGGACAAAAATCTCTGGAGAGAAAACGATAAAACGATCTCTTGCGCACAACTTATACATAGCGGAAGAATGATAAAAAATATCCTCAAGCGAAAGATTCGTACGCACCGGAGTAGCACAGGTTAAATTCACCAAATAGGAATTGCCTGCCCGAATGTTTCGCACCACCGTATCAAATGAGTGAGCATATTCCTCAAACGTTATATAATCGGGAAGCCACTCTATCTCATGCACATCAGAGATCGCCGCTTGTTTGGACGCCGTATTTGCGAAACCATTCAAATCATATAGCCACTCCGCCGAATCTACCTCATCGGCAGCTTCTACTATATTCTTCTCTCGCTTATAATCTATCACAAACAGAAAAGGCCGCCCCGCTTTCCCCATTTCGTTCATGCGAGCCTTGGCCTTTTCTTGATTATATTCTTTCATCATATCAAGAATCGTTCTGTCAATCCTTTAAAAGCATCTATACGACGATCACGGAAGAAAGGCCACCAACGACGAACATTCTCACTGCGACCTTTATCAATCTCCACAACACGAACCTCTTCTTCATAATTTGGAAAAACTGTCAATAACTCACCTTGAGGTCCGGCAACAAAACTATTACCCCAAAACTGAATTCCATTCGTCTGTCCTGAAGGATCTGTCTCATGTCCTGTGCGATTTACTGTTATCACAGGAAGTCCATTCGCTACAGCATGACCACGTTGCACCGTAACCCACGCTCCTAATTGACGAGCTTTTTCCTCTTCCGTATCACTACTCTCCCAGCCGATCGCCGTTGGATAAATCAACACCTCAGCACCACGCATCGCCATTAAACGAGCAGCCTCTGGATACCATTGATCCCAACAAACCAATACACCTAAACGTCCAACAGAGGTATCGATAGGTTCAAAACCTAAATCGCCTGGAGTAAAATAAAATTTCTCATAATAAGCAGGATCATCCGGAATATGCATTTTACGGTATTTGCCCGCTATAGAACCATCTTTTTCCAAAACGACCGCCGTATTATGATATAAGCCCGGAGCTCGTTTCTCAAAAAGAGACAAAACCAAAACAATACCCAACTCTTTGGCTAAAGCGCCAAACGTCTCTGTTGAAGGGCCAGGTATAGGTTCGGCCTGATCAAACAAGCTGGTATCTTCTGTTTGACAAAAATATAATCCATTATGCAATTCTTGTAAGACGACCAATTCAGCACCATCTGCTGCCGCTTTACGAATATTCGCTTTCAACTTTTCTATATTGGCCATTCTATCGGCCGTATTGCTTTGCTGTACTAATCCTACTTTCATTTTCTATACATTATATTTACATATTTTCGGCCCATGAAAAGTCACGATTTCCCACCTCTTTACAGATAGCCTTCCGGATATTGCATCGTAACACAATGCAATGAACCATGTTGCTTAATCAATGGCAAGCAGTTTATTCCTACAATCTCTCGTTCAGGGAATGCCTCATTCAAAGCCTTACGAGCTAATTCGTCTTTTGATGTACCATAAAATGGCAATAACACAGCACCATTCATAATCAAGAAATTAGCATAAGTAGCGGGTAAACGCTCTCCTTCCCATTCTACTTTATCTGCCATCGGCAACGCTATCAATCGATAAGGTTCGCCATTAGCTTGACGAAATGTCTTGATCTCTTCTTCCATTGCGTTCAATTCTGAATAATGCTCATCTTCTTCGTCCTCACAATGTACGTAAGCGATTGTATCTTCTGAACAAAAACGAGCTAACGTATCTACATGGCTATCGGTATCATCTCCTGCCAAGTAACCGCTATTAATCCAAAGAATACGGTCCAGTCCAAATACATCTTTCAAATAACGCTCCAATTCTTCTTTACGCAAATACTCATTTCTATTCACAGACGAAAGACATTCCGTTGTTGTCATCAATGTACCTTTACCATCCGACTCTATACTACCCCCCTCTAATACAAACGGTTGCATATTCGAACAGATTACATCACTCGCGAAAGTATCCATATGATAAAGATTACGTGTGATCAAATTATCATAGTTAGCGGCAAACTTCATGCCCCAGCCATTAAAGATGAAGTCATAAAGCATTGGCGTACCTTCATCAAAGACAGAAATAGCACCATGATCTCGCGCCCATGTATCGTTAGTCTCCATCTCCCTAAATATAATACGACTATAATCGACATCCCCTAACTGTTCACGAACCTCTTCCTCATTCGGACAAACAATCAATAGCTTCTCTCGCTTAATGACCTCTTTAGCGATTGCCACAAAACAAGATATTACTTCTTCTAATATTGGAGCCCAATCTGTTTGCTCATGCGGCCATGTCAATTGTATGGCACTTTGCGGATGCCATTCCGCAGGCAATATCACGCTGTGTTCTATTTGTTCACTCATAAAATTTTCTTCTTTTTCGGCTGTAAAGATACGCAATTCTATCAAATTGAAACGAGGAGTATCCATTCTCCGAATGAATAGTGCGCCATTTTAATCTCTATTTTTTTATTCGCTCTGTCACCTCTTGATTTGTTTCAACAGATATTCCCCGCAATTCAACATATTCTACACTTAATGGATTCTTAGGACTACCCTTCACGAATAAAGAACGCAAAATGGCCTGCTTTCCCCTTATCATCATATAACAAACATAGGCTTTATCTCTCTTTGCTATTAATAATTTACGAGAAGGATAAGCCGTTAAGGAACACTCACATCGATCCTCTCCCTCCGTGATTAACTTATAACCATAAGCCATTTTCCGCTGAATATAATTCAAGCCGTTAGTCTCTCCAGGATGCTCCTCCCGATTTACCCAATAAACTTTTAAAGGCTCATGTGTATTCAATTTCCCATCCTTAAGATTTACGTCATAACAAACTAAATTCTTATTTACGCTACGAGTAATATAAAACAACCTTTCCGCAGTAGGATATGTGTTTCCATCTGATTCCATCGCATGCATACATACCACTGAAGCGACCAACAAGATGCAACTTAACAACCATTTCTTTTTTCCAATCATACTCTCTCTCTTTTTCTATTTAACAACTTGGCATCGAATTTAAAGAATAATCGTTACATAACAAACTAGGCTTTCCTTTAATGAAAAGGAATAAGATATATTCTCCAATGTCTCTCTCAAGAGCGATAGGTCCATAAAAAAGGGATATGCCCTAATGACATATCCCTTTTACTATTTATACAGATGTTTTTTATATTCTGTAATGATCTATTATTTCCAAGCATCCGGTTGAACCAAATACGGAGTACCTGTTGCAGGATCTGTACCCATAGTCAACACTTCATTATCAGGAACCGGCAACATAGTCTTGTTTGCTGGCAAATAAGAAGCACCCGCAAATTTAGCTATATAGTTCTTCTCATAATCAACATAAGACTTCAATTCTTGAGCCATTACGTCGCCACCCCAACGAGATAAGTCGAACCAACGCTCACCTTCCATAGCCAACTCTAGTTTACGTTCCATACGAACAGCCTTGATACACATTTCTTTATTAGAGAATGCAGGATGACTAGCCGGATATTCAGAAATCTTATAGTTAGCGGCAGGTTTACCGTTAGGCAACTTCACGATATTTACATCCAAAGCAGCACGACGACGGATATCATTAACTTGTTCCATTGCTTGTTTAGTCTGACCTGCGTTAGCTAAACACTCCGCATACAATAATTTCATATCGCGAACACTCAAATACTGGATATTCATAGCAGAACCCGGAGCCCAACCAGAATAATAAGCCTTCATACCTGCAGCATCCTCAGCTTTACTGAATACATGCTTCTTCGGCATAAAGATACCACCATTTGTCGCATCACGAATCCAGTCATTCTTTGGAAGTCCCCAATCCTTATAAGGAATACCAAAACGACCTACAGCAAAATCCAAACGAGGATCTACCGCAATTGAATTATCATTAACAGCTAAGATAGCATCTTGAGAAGTATCCGAATTACGAACAGAAACACTCTTCTTGTTACGATATTCACCATTCAAATAAGGAAGACCATTCTCATCAACTTGGAATGAGTTAACCAACTCATAAGACGGTTGATAAAAGCCACAACATCCACCAGGACCTGAGTTATGCGGATAGGCTAAGCAAAATACCGCACCACCCATGTTTTCAGCAGCATTGGAATATTGCACAGCAAAAATAGACTCCTTACCATTTTCAGTCAACGCATTGAAGTTATTATTCAAATTATCTTCCAATCCATAAGAAGTACCCTTAGCCGTAACACCATTTGTCAATATATCCGCCAATATAGGCATAGCTCCCGCCATATCACCACGATACATCATAATTTTAGCTTTCAAAGCTTTAGCGGCAGATTTATTAGCTCTACCAGCTTCACCAACAATAGCTGGATCATCAGACAAGTTAGCGATAGCGTCATCTACATCCGCAATAACCTTATCGTAGATATCCTTATCATTATGGATAAGCGGATTGTTTTCCTTTACAGTCTCATCGATATAAGGAATATAAGGGCCAAACACACGCATACCTTCGAAATAAGCCAACGCACGTAAGAACTTCAATTCACCAAGACGCATCTTACGAACCTCTTCCTTCATTTCCTTAGCGTCATTCAATGTCTGAAGAGCAAGGTTCACACGTTTACTCATCAAATACACCCACACCCATTTCTGTTGAAGGTAGCCATTTGTTGGCAATGTATTATATAACTCGATTTCATTGACAGTTGATTGGTCATTCGGGTCAGAACCCTTATTTGCGTCACCACCATAAATACCACCCCAAACCCAGTTAAACGGAGAAGCTTGGTATGGATCATAACCGATTACCGGTGCGGCCAATCCAGCATAAGCACTTGTTGTCAATAGCTCCACTCCTTGAGCATTTGCCAAAGCATCAGGAGTTAAAGCACCCTGTGGATCTTTCCCAAGGAAATCATCACCACAAGAGCCCAATGTCAGCATACTGGCGAAAGCTAACGCTAAAATATATTTGTTTTGTCTCATAATAATATTCATTTAAAAGTAAAATCAACCACTTATCTTGTTTTTAGAATGAGAAGTTAACACCAAACAAAAAACGCATTGTCGTAGGCCATCCACCCATATCGACACCTCTCTGCAAATCACCACCACTTTGAGCACCCATATCAGCATTTGTATATTCAGGATCCAATCCATCATAACCGGTAATGGTCAATAAGTTCTCAGCTTGAACATACAAACGTAAGTTTTGAATACCCACTTTTGATAATACGGTCTTCGGAAGTGTATATCCTAAAACGACATTCTTCAAACGTAAGAAAGATGCATTCTCTACATAGTAAGAGTTAGAGAATTTACCGGAATAACCATCATTTGAATCCAATATAGGCAATACGGCATCACTGTTATCCGCTCCCGGTGTCCATGAATGATCGCGCATACGCTCAGATTTGTTTCCGTTAAACATCCAGAAATCCGTAAAGTATTTCGTGTTGTTGAACAAATCATTTCCTATTGTAGAATACCAAAACATTGTGAAATCCCAATTCTTCCATGTAATTGTCGCATTCAAACCAGCGATCAAATCAGGATGGGGAGAACCGATAAATGTACGGTCTTTTTCAGACAATGATCCATCTCCATTCGCATCAGCGAATTTAAACTTACCAACCCAAGCTTTTGCAGACTCTCTATCTAGATCTGACTGGCCAAGAGGCGGCATCGCTAACACCTCATCTACTGATTCATAAAATCCATCTACTTTATAACCATAGAACTCAGAAATAGCATGACCTTTTGTAGTACGAGTTACGTTTCCATCCAAACGAACACCAGCTCCCCACAAAGAAGCATCATCAGATTCCGCAATTCTTAAGACTTCATTCTTATAATGAGATAGGTTCAAATTGAAGTCCCAAGACCAATCACCTTTAGAATCTCTATAGTTCAAATTCAAGTCAATACCAGTATTCTTGATATCACCGAAGTTGATATAAGGTTTATTGATCTCAGTATTAGCCAATGCTGAATATTGAGCCTGAATCAACATATCTGTAGTCTTCTTCCAATACCACTCAGCACCGATATTGAATTTACCATTCAAGAATGTCGCATCCAAACCAACGTTCCACATCTCTGTCGCTTCCCATTTGGTATCCTCATTACCATATTTATCCAAGATAAATCCTGTAGAGGTTGCGGTATTCTGACCAGTAAAGTCATAATCAGAACGTTTAGGATATGTAGCGTACTCCATTGCGTAGTTTGTGATACGAGGAACCTCTGAGTTACCAGTCTGTCCATAACCTACACGCAACTTCAAGTCATCCAACCAATCTCTTGTACCTTCCATAAAATTCTCCTGAGAAAGACGCCATCCAAGAGATACTGAAGGGAACACGCCATAGCGATTTGACTTAGAGAAACGAGAAACCCCATCACGACGGATAATACCTGTAAACAAATATTTATCTGCGAATGAGTAATCTACGCGGCCAAATAAACCAAACAAAGCGAATTCACCATTATATTTAGATTCTGTCAATCGTTGGTTGTTATTTTCACCCATGTTCAATTCCCAACTATTCTTATTGTCTTCATACAAATAATTGTAGCGACGACCTGTCATTGAGCGACCCAGACCATCACGAATAGCCTCTGTACCTAACAATACGGTCAACTTATGAATATCTTTAAAGGTCTTCGTATAAGTCAATGTATTGGTCCATACCCAACGGTAATTATAGTTACTATTCTCTTCAAAGTTATTTTGTCCCATATCTTCAGAGAACTCAGGAGCCTTCTTTGACATGCGATAGTAATAACCATTGTTATAATCCAAACCGAAGTTTGTGCGGAATGTCAAGCCTTTAATAATGTCCGCCTCTGCCCACAAATTACCGAATATACGGTTATGAGTATAGTAATTGTCTTTATTTCTAACCTGATTTGCTACCGGATTCTGGAAGTTACCTGTACCAGCGAACTTGGATCCTGCGAAATTGCCTTTAATATCATAAACAGGCACCCATGGAGAAGCACGGAAAGACCATGAATATGGGTTAGATTCTGCGCCATTCGCATTCAAACCATTATCTTTCGTAAATGCGTATGTTAAGTTCTCTCCTACACGTAACCAATCACGAACATTAAATGATGTATTAGCACGAACTTGATAACGTTGATAGTATGAATCAATTACTGTACCATCTTGTTTGAAATAGTTGGCACTTAAATTATACTGACCCTTTTCTGTACCACCAGATAATCCGATTTGGTGATTTTGAATCAAGGCAACACGGTCAATCTCATCCCACCAATCAGTATCAGAGAATGGTGCGTAAGTTTTTGAAGGATAGTTATAATCACTCGGATCAATTGTCGTAGATCCTTGAGCTCCTGATTGAGTCAAGTAATTAGGAATAGAAGGTCTCTCGCCTGTTCCGAACTGAGGATTTGAAGGGAAACCTGTACCATTACGCAAAGCGATAGCATTTTTCTGAGCGTCCCAATCCAAGTTCAAACGATCCATAGAATTTAATGTATCGTAGCGTTTACCTGTTTTTTGCATACCGATATAGCCATCGTATGTCAATTTAGGCTGACCACCTTTCGTTCCTTTCTTCGTTGTAATCAAGATAACACCATTAGCGGCCTGCGCACCATAAATAGCGGCAGAAGAAGCATCTTTCAAAACCTGCATACTCTCGATATCATTCGGGTTTAAAGAGCTCAAATCTTGGTTACGAGTAGAAACGCCATCAATTACATACAAGGGTCCATTATCATTAACTGTATTGATACCACGGATACGAACCATAGAAGGAGAACCCGGAGAACCTGTCTGACCAATATATACACCAGCAGCTTTTCCTTGTAATTGCTGAGTAGCGGAAGAACCAGAAGAAGCCAACAAGTCTTCAGTATCAACGACAGCGACAGAACCTGTAATATCTTTCTTCTGCTGCGTACCGTAACCTACGACTACAACCTCATCCAACTTTTGTGTATCCTCTTTCAAGACCACATTCACAACCTCACCTGTTACAGGAATTGTCTGAGTTATATATCCAATGTAAGACACAACCAATACAGCATTTGGCTCAACATCTAATGCGTACTTACCATCAAGATCTGTAATAGTACCATTTGTTGTACCTTTCACCACGACATTAACACCCAATAAGGGTTCACCCTTAGCATCCGTTACCAGACCCGTTACTTTTTTTGCTTGTTGGGAAATTGACAAGTTGGCGTTTGATGCATGAACCGGAGGAGTAACTCCTGCTCCAACCATCAAAAAGCAAAGCGCCAAGCCTAACCCGCCTTTTACAAAGGTTAACTGTTTGTTTATCATAAGAACAAAAAAAAGGTTAACATTAATTCTTGTATCCACTCTTCAGATACACCGCAAATATAGATGTTTATTTCCGAAAGAAAAAAGTATTGTGGCTATTTTTTCAATAAACTCGTCTATTTCGAAAACATATCCGTGCAAACATAGTCTAAAAATCTTATAAAACAGCGCTTATATAACATTAAGACATTTTTATTCCTCTCGCACAAAAAGAAAATAAATATTTCTTTTCTCTCTTATCATATACATAAAATTTAACATTACCTATTATTATATTATAAAAAAAGAGAGCCTTCAATATGAAGGCTCTCTTTTTAGAAAAGATTATATCTCGTTATTACTTAGCTTGCTCTAATTGCAAAGTCTTTGTAGGTTGATCACATACTTCAGACGGGCCAAAATACTGGATCGGTCCCGGATATACATAGCAAGTGTTCAAAGCCCACTCATCACGTTTAGCGGCAAATGCCTTAAAAGGAGCGCCGTCAAGCTTAACCAATGCTTTCTGGATAACCGGTTTCATTTCACCGTTACGTTTTTCCATGTTCATCATCATAGTAACAGGGATACCACCTGCGATCCATTGATCGGCAAGAGCTGTCGTATTACGAACAGAAGACATATAACCTGTCTTACCGGCAGCGATCAAGCAAGATGCTGTATAACCTAGAGAATAGCAGTAATCTGCGTCATAGTTTGAAGGAGCTGCACAACGACCCTCATAACCAAAGAAGTGATGTTGAGCGGCAAATTTACCAACGAACTTACCTTCAGCCTTCCATTCAGCCAACTTCTTACCTACCATCTCAGACAATAACTTCTCAGTCTCGATCAATGAAACCTGAACGTTTCCGTGCGGGTCACGATCCAAAGACAACTGACGAGCTACGCCCTCCGGAAGAGATGCGTAAAGATCAGAATTTTCCTTAGTTAATTTGCTGATGATATAAGAACGTTGCTCGCTCTTCTTGATCATCTTGAACTCAGCGTCATGCTTTGCCAAGAAATCGTTCAACTCAGCGATCAAACGCTTCATTGCCGGAACGAATTCGATCAAGCCCTCTGGAATAAGAACAGTACCAAAATTGTGTCCTTCCGCAGCACGTTTAGCTACGATATTAGCAATGTAAGTTACGATATCATCCAAAGACATATTCTTAGCCTCTACCTCCTCAGAGATGATACATACATTCGGCTGAGTTTGCAAAGCGCACTCCAATGCGATGTGAGATGCTGAACGACCCATCAATTTGATGAAGTGCCAGTATTTCTGAGCTGAGTTACAGTCACGTTGAATGTTACCGATAACCTCTGAATATACTTTACATGCAGTATCAAAACCAAAAGAAGTCTCGATTTGAGCATTTTTTAAGTCACCGTCGATAGTCTTCGGACAACCGATTACCTGTACACCAGCACCAATAGCCTTGTAATATTCAGCCAATACGCAAGCGTTTGTATTTGAGTCATCACCACCGATAATAACCAATGCTTTAATATTAAGCTCTTTCAAAATTTCCAAACCCTTGTCGAATTGCTCTTTTGTCTCCAACTTCGTACGACCAGATCCAATCATATCAAAACCACCTGTATTACGATACTCATCGATGATATCAGATGTCAACTCCATATATTTATGGTCGATCAAACCACCAGGACCCAAGATAAAGCCATATAAACGTGAATCTGCGTTATGAGCCTTGATTCCGTCAAATAGACCTGCGATCACATTGTGACCACCGGGAGCTTGACCACCAGATAAGATAACACCAACATTCATAGCCGGCATTGCCTTAGCCTCATTGCTTTTCTCAAACGTTACGATTGGCATACCGTAAGTGTTCGGAAACAAATTCTTGATCTCTTCTTGATCTGCTACAGATTGTGTATACTCGCCATCAACGGCTTTTACGGCGCCTTTCAACGCTGCGGGAACTTTAGGTTGATAAGATGCTCTCGCAATTTGTAATGCACTCTTTGTCATTTCTCGATTGATTTATATAGAAATTATTTTAATACCTATTCTATTATAAGCATTAGCGGTGCAAATATAATGAAAAAATCCATATCGCATACTGGCTTTTTCTTTGTTTGCGACAAGAATATTTAAGATTAAACGTAAAGGATGCTCATATATATGAGCTGTTATTCCAAAAGACATTTGTATCTTCGCGATAGAAAAGTTCACGTACATTAATAATATCTCTAATTACTCGAACGCAAAAATGAAAAAGTATCTTACATTAGCCGCTTCTGCCCTATTGTTGGCAGCATGCGATGGACAGCCTGGTTACAAGATCAACGGTACAGTAGCCAACAATTTAAATGGCAATTATATCTATATGTACGAATATGGCACGAATAATACGCCTGTGGATAGTGCCCTTGTGCAAAATGGAACATTCTCTTTCAAGGGAAGCGCTCAAGCACCGGCTTTACGCACGCTCGCCTTTGCGGAAAATGTCGTTCAATACGCCAAAGCGGCCCCTGGCGAGAATGCCCCTTTCACAAGCACTTTCGTACTTGAGAATGGTGATCTAAACGCCACTTTAAAAGAAACCTCCTCTTTCGTCTCTGGAACACCTGAGAATGATGCGCTAAAAGCCTTACAAGAGCGCATCAACACCATGAGAGCAGACCTAGAGAAGCTAAAAACAGACCTGAAATCCGAAGATCCCGAAATAGCTAATGCCGCCGAGAAAAAATATGACGAAATAGAAACAAACGTAGCGGACACTGTCAAGGCATACATTTTAAATAATGCCGACAAACAAACAGCAGCGAAACTTCTTTATGATTTTAGATATTATTTAGACGAGGCATCACAAAACGAGATCATCAATAAAGCCAGCGAGACATTCAAGGCTGTACCAAACATCGATCAATTAATTCAACATCTAGAGGTCTTAAAAACTGTTGCTGTCGGCAAGAAATTCGTAGACTTCGAGATGGCAGATCCTAAAGGCGAAAGCCATAAACTTTCCGAGTTTGTTGGAGACGGAAAGCATGTCGTATTAATAGACTTCTGGGCCAGCTGGTGTCCTCCATGCCGCCGAGACATGCCCAACTTGGTAGAAGCTTATAAAAAATACAAATCAAAAGGCTTTGAAATCGTAGGAATCTCTTTGGACAGCAAAGCGGAGGCTTGGGCTAAAGGAGTAAAAGATTTAAATATAACCTGGACACAACTATCAGACTTAAAAGGATGGAAAAACTCAGGCGCCCAATTATATGGCGTAAACAGCATCCCTCATACTGTACTGGTAAACAAAGATGGTACTATTATCGCTAAAGGATTACATGGAGAAGAGATCGCATCTAAACTTGAGGAGTTCTTAAAATAACAAATCCATGCCTATTGCATGGCTGAATTAAAAAATTTATCTTTGTGCGATCATTTTGGAATGCTAAATAAAATAACAAAAGAATTTGCATAAAGTTTTATTACACTTTAACATAATAAATTAGCGATTATGATTTATTCACAAGAAGTTCAACACATGTGTGTTGTAAAAAAAGGAGCTAACCACCAGTGCGCTCCGATTCCTGAAGAAGGAAAGTGGGTTAGAGCAACTCAGATCTCAGACATCTCTGGTTTGACTCACGGTATCGGTTGGTGCGCACCCAAACAAGGTGGATGTAAGCTGACATTAAACGTTAAAGAAGGTATCATCCAAGAGGCTCTTGTTGAGACTATCGGTTGTTCTGGTATGACTCACTCTGCAGCTATGGCATCTGAGATTCTTCCGGGCAAAACTCTTTTGGAAGCATTAAACACAGACTTAGTTTGTGACGCTATCAATACGGCTATGCGTGAGTTATTCTTACAAATCGTTTACGGTCGTACACAATCTGCTTTCTCTGAGGGTGGTCTTCCTGTTGGTGCAGGTTTGGAAGACTTAGGTAAAGGTCTTCGTAGCCAAGTTGGTACAATGTTCGGTACATTGGCTAAAGGTCCTCGTTACTTGGAAATGGCTGAAGGATATTGCACTCGCATGGCATTAGACGCAGACAGCGAAGTAATCGGTTATGAGTTTGTTCATCTTGGCAAATTCATGGATATGGTAAAGAAAGGTATGGACGCTAACGAAGCACTGGAAAAGGCTAAAGGCACTTACGGTCGTTTCAAAGAAGCTGTAAAATATATCGATCCTCGTAATGAATAAGAAAACATTTATACGTATCCTTGTAGCTCTAAGCGCCATAACAACCGTGGCGACTTTGGTCGCTTATCTCTTGATTAAGCCGGAAAGACCTTGGTTGGCGTTTTTCATTGCCTGCAGCGGATGTGTATTGGTTTTCAACTTTCTGATATCTTTATTCCTGGTAAATAAGAATTTTAAAAAGTAAAAAATAATATGGCTTTATTTGAAAGTTATGACCGTCGTATTGATCATATCAACGCGGTTTTGAAAGAATATGGTATCAACGGTATCGAAGACGCTAAAGCAATCTGCGATGCCAAAGGTATCGACCCTTATACAATGTGTAAGGAAACACAACCTATCTGTTTCGAAAATGCATGCTGGGCTTACGTAGTAGGTGCCGCTATCGCTATTAAGAAAGGTTGCAAGAATGCTGCTGAGGCTGCTGAGGCTATCGGTATTGGTTTACAGGCTTTCTGTATCGCAGGTTCTGTTGCTGACGATCGTAAAGTAGGTCTTGGACATGGTAACTTAGCTGCCCGTCTGCTTCGTGAAGAGACTAAATGCTTCGCTTTCTTGGCTGGTCACGAGTCTTTCGCCGCTGCAGAAGGTGCTATCAAAATCGCTGAGATGGCAAACAAAGTTCGTAAAGAACCTTTGCGTGTTATCTTGAACGGTCTTGGTAAAGATGCTGCTAAGATCATCTCTCGTATCAACGGATTTACTTATGTACAAACTCAGTTCGATTATTTAACTGGTAAAGTAAACGTTGTTGAGGAGAAAGCTTACTCAAACGGACTTCGTTCTAAGGTTAAATGCTACGGTGTTGACGATGTTCGTGAAGGTGTTGCTGTGATGTGGAAAGAGGATGTAGACGTATCTATCACGGGTAACTCTACTAACCCAACTCGTTTCCAACACCCAGTTGCCGGTACTTATAAGAAAGAGCGCGTATTGGCTGGCAAGCCTTACTTCTCTGTTGCTTCCGGTGGTGGTACAGGTCGTACTTTACACCCGGATAATATGGCTGCAGGTCCTGCTTCTTACGGTATGACCGATACAATGGGCCGTATGCACTCAGACGCTCAGTTCGCTGGTTCTTCATCAGTTCCCGCACACGTTGAGATGATGGGCTTCTTGGGTATGGGTAACAACCCGATGGTAGGTGCTACTGTTGCTGTTGCTGTTGCTATCGAAGAGGCAATGAAGAAATAATCTAAGTTATTTCTGATATATAAATCCCTGTAACCTTAATGGTTATGGGGATTTTTCATTTTAGTTGTACTACAATGCTTATCCCCTATCTAATACTCATTCCATATAGCTATTCTTCTTATAATTAGCTGTGATTAGATAATGGAATTGAAGCAAATTATGGCT
>CAUWMZ010000053.1:0-44201 GCA_963560035.1 uncultured Parabacteroides sp. | reverse complement strand
GAATCAGTCACAAAATGAGTCATATAACAAATTAATCTATATAATGTCTATTATACAAATCCATCTTTTGGGGACGATTATCGGAATAAGCTGATACTTTTAGGCTTGATATATCCCGATGTAGCTGTCGATGTGATAAAATCTATTACGGATAAAGGTGAAAAGAGTAATGGATGTATGCCAACTTTTTTTCACGGAGACCATGCTTCTGTTTTTGTTGCTGGAACTTACTTGCGTGGCATCAAAAATTTTGATATAAATCGGGCTTATAAACTCTTACTGAAGAATGCGACTATCCCGGGAAAAGGTGGTCGTCTGTACATGGATGAATATATTTCTCAAGGATGGATAGCCGAGAAAGATACCACAAATGTCCCAACGTGGGATGAGTATAAAGCAGCAGTTATAAAAACAGTTGAAGCAAAACTTGATTCTTTATTCAGTGAACCTTGGAGAAATTATGAGGCTCATAATATGACAGGTTTTATTGGGAATTATTGTCATGAAAATCAACCAGATCAGAGTGTCCCTTATACTTACTATTTTATTGATAAACAGGAAAAATGTCAAGCGATATTGGATAGTATCATGAATCACTATTATGATATGGGAAAAGATAAGTTAGCTTATGCGGGGATGGATGATGCGGGAGAAATGTCTTCTTGGTATGTATTTAATGCGATGGGGTTGTATACTTATTCACCAGTGAATCCTAAATATATTGTTTCTGTTCCTATATTTGAAAAAATAAGCTTCAAATTGGGGGGATGGAAACGCTTTTACTATTAAAAAAGAAGGTGAAGGTAAAAAAATAAAAGAGATTACCTATAACAGCAAGAAACTAGATGGATGGTTTGTCCCTCATGATCTGTTGAGAGAGGGAAAAACGTTATTAATAAAAACGTATTAGGTTGAAGGATGTCTTTTCGTGAAAAGCAATAGTCTGTACATGAGTTTCTTTAGACAGACGGTTATGGCTTGCGATTTTTAAGGCATTCAAAGAACTTCGATTAAAAGAAATGAGCCCGGTATTATACCGGGCTCATTATTAATTGATGTCTGTTTAACTTCTGACTTTTTAGGAGCACTATATTATAGACCACTAAAGTCTACATCAGAGAATAATAGTGTTGGAATTTTCCAGCTAGCGAAATGTGTAGGATCGTTTCCTACCTCAACCAGGTTGTTCCATAAGGTTATCATATTTCCTGTAATATTCATTTCAGAGACAGGTTGGGTTAATTTACCCTTCTCGATCAAGAATCCGGAAATACCATAAGAAAAATCACCAGTTGTGTTGTTGTTGTTACCGCCATTGAAACCAGTCACCAAAATACCCTTGTCAAGTGATGCGATAAGTCCTTCTAAGTCCTTGTTTCCATAAGACATTGTTAGGGTAGAAGGGGAGTTTACAGTTTGCTTAAGTCCCGTCTTGTTTGCTGAATAAGTATCGATGAAGTACGTTTTTAATTCTCCATTTTCAAATACGGCATTATGTTTTGTCGCTATACCTTCTGAATCAAAATAACGTGCGCCTCTTGTCTTTTTCAAATGTGGCTCATCAATCAATGTAAACTTGTCACTACCTACCTTTTGTCCTATTTTATTTAATAAGAAAGAGGTCTTCTGTTGAATAGAAGAGCCATATAACGAATTAATCATCGGAGAGAGCAGTTGTGAAGCATTTAAGTTATCCACAAGCATCATATATTTGCCAGAAGCGGTCTTGCGTTGGCCTAATTTGCGAAGTGTGCGTTCTAATGCTTGTGTTCCGATGCCTGTTTTCGTTAAGTCTTCATAGAAGATAGCGGAGTCAAACCAGGCATCTGAAGGTCTAGCTTCTCCTTCTCCCTTGATACTTACGCTTGCGCTTAGGTTAAAACTAGAGTTAGAACTGTCACCTTCAAATCCATTACTTGCCACCATGTATATGAATCCTTGATAGTCGGCGAAATAAGATTCTGCGGAAATGATGCGATCATCTTTACCCATCATCTCATCACAAGTGCCCATGGCCAAAGCCACCTTGTCATCTGGTTGCATAGAATCGATACTTTTATCAAACAGTTCCAGATCAGGTTTACCTCCTTTGTAATAAAGAGAGGCATCGGGTAGGGTGCGAGCTTTGTCTTCAGCTAAGAATCGAGTTGTAGCGATTCCATCCTTGATAAATTTCTCTAATTCTTTTTTCTCTAGGCGGTTTGTGGAGAAAGATCCATAACGACCATCCACGAACAACTGAATGACCATACTATTTTGCGACTCTTGTTGTAGCTGATCTATTTTCATATTTCGAATAGAGAAAGAGCTACTAGAGCTGTTATAGATCGAAACACGTGAAGATTGACAACCATTTTTTGTTGCAAACTCCATAGCCCATTGGGCTAATTTTTTATTATCGTTCGTTATCATATTAATTTTCTCCTCCTACTGTAAGTTTGCTAACTAAGGCTGATGGCATACCGCAAGTAACAGGACAAGATTGTCCATTCTTTCCGCAGGTCCATGTACCGTTGTCTATTTTGTAATTATTCGCTACCATTGTGATGTCAGCCAAGGCTTTTGGGCCATTACCAATGATATTTATATCCTTGATCGGTTGCGTCAATTTACCATTTTCAATCAGATAACCATCTTTTACGAAGAAAGTAAAGTCTCCCGCTCCAATTTGTACTTGTCCATTTGTGAAGTGTGCGGCATAGATACCTTTCTTTACAGTAGAAATGATCTCTTCTTCTGTTACATTGCCACTTTCCATATAAGTAGCGCGCATACGAGGAATAGGCATTTGCCTAAATGACTCTCGACGACCATTACCGGTGGATTGAATGCCATAATGTTTCGCACTGATTCTGTCGTGTAGATAACTGGTTAAAACACCCTCTTTTACAATATAAGTCTTTTGTCCATCAATACCTTCATCATCCACATTAACAGATCCGCGATTAAATGGAATTGTACCGTCATCTACAACATTGATGTGCTCATTGCAGATTTTTTTATTTAATTGATCAGAGAATATAGAGGTGTTCATACGATTAAAATCAGCCTCAAACGCATGTCCGATGGCCTCATGCAATAAGATACCAGAACCTCCTGCGCCCATTACTACAGGCATTTCGCCACCTTTAGGTTTAATGGCATTAAATAGGATAGACGTACAATCCACGGCTTCTTGCGCAATCTCGTCAACAAGTTGATCTGTTAAGAACTCTACACCCATTCGGAAAGAGCGAGCTGCATAAGAATTTTCTATTCTGCCATTTTCTTCCATGACACAGACAGCGCTTAAACTAACCATAGGGCGATAGTCATAATACATTTGTCCCTCTGAATTACAGAAAAAGATGTGGGATGTCGTATCATTTAAAGAGGCCATCACCTTGGTAACGCGTTTATCTTTAGCGAAGATTTTATCGTTTATTTTCTGCAAAAAAGGCATTTTGTCATTTATAGCGATTTCATCCCATGTGGTTTTAACACTATAAAAGTCGTTAGTAAGAAGTTTCTCTGTCAGATTGATCTCTTTTGTATTTGCAGATCCACTAGCGATGCGAGCTGCGGTTCGTGCTGCTTTTAGCATTTCATCCAGTGTAATGTTTTCTACATAAGCATATCCTGTCTGATCACCGGTAATAACACGGACACCCATTCCAAAATCGATGTTTGATGATGCACGATTGACAGCGCCATCTTGCAATCCTACACTATTATTATAACTGTGCTCAAAGAACAAGTCGGCATAATCGCCTCCTTTTTCTAAAGCTGTCGCTAACACTTTTCTCAAATTATTCTCGCTTACCTTGAAATAATTCATAGCAAACGAGATTCCTGCCGCTTTTTCTTTTTCGCCTCCTCCGCAGCTTCCTAAAAAAGAGGGAGCTGCTAATGTTCCCAGCATAACCATGCCTCCTGTTTTAATAAAATCACGTCTGTTAATTTTCATGATGTTGTAGTTTTACCCATTCCATCACATTTGATGGTGGGCGTTGGTTAAGTAATTCTTTCTTCATAAAATCCATGTAAGGGGCAACATGCTTAAAAAAGCGTTTATATCCATTACAGAGATAGTTTAATCCAGGTTCTCCGTTTGGCGCATATAAGAACCTGTTTTTAGGGCACTCTCCATGGCAAGCGAAAAGAAATTCACATTCTTTACACATCATGGGTAGTTTAGCTTCTTTATCTTTCCCAAATTGCAATTGCTCAGGGCTATACATCATTTCAGTCAATGTCTTTGTATGGATATTCCCTAATTTATAATTAGGGAAAACAAAGTGGTCACAAGCATATACATCACCGTTAAATTCCATGACTCCTGCATGTCCACATTGGCGTGCTAGTGAACAAACTCCAGGTTGTTCGCCTACCCAATTCGCTAATGTAGCGTCGAAAATCTGAATGAAGAAAGTTCCTACATCTTTTTTTACCCACTCATCAAATAGTGTACAAAGAAAATCTCCCCATTTTTTACTGTCCACGGAGAATGGAGCCAATCTAATCGCTTGGTTTTGTTCTTCGGGAGCGGAGAGTCTTGTACCTTCTTTATGTAAACCAATTCGTTCCACAATGGGCGCGAATTGGATATAATGGCAATCTATATCTTTGAAAAACCGATAAAATTCTAATGGAAAATCCACGTTATAATCATTGACAACAGCCATTGCGTTATATTCTACGCCATGTTTTTTAAGTAGGTTTATTCCCTTCATCACTTTGTAAAAAGAGGGGAGTCCTTGCTTGTTTCGTCTATATTCGTCATGAAATTCTTGTGGTCCATCGATAGAGATCCCAACTAAGAAATTATTTTCTTTAAAAAAACGGCACCACTCGTCATTCAGTAACGTTCCGTTTGTTTGAATGCAATTGCTGATATATCGTCCTCTCGCATATTTTTTTTGTAGCTCTAACGCTTTTTTATAGAAGCTAATAGGGCGCATCAGCGTTTCGCCGCCATGCCATGTAAATAACACATCCCTAGCGGTTTGGCATTCGATATATTCTTGAATGAATTTTTCTAACACCTCTTCCGCCATAACCGGATTTTTAACTTCCGAATAGAACTTCCCCTTTTCTAAATAGTAGCAATAGTCACAAGCCAAGTTACATACCGAGCCTATTGGTTTCAGCATGACATAGATTGGCGTTGCAAAAGGAGAACATATAGAGTTGTTCATGGAATGTTTTTATTATGTTTATATTTCATCTATTCGCAAACATATAGAAAAAATATTAAATATGATTGCTATTTATTTCTTTTTTTTGAATGTTTATAATCGGAGATTAAACCTTCGCATAGCCAATTAGCGAGTGCTTGGCGGTTGTTACTGAGTATAAGACGTTGCTGGTCAAAACGATTTTGAATATTTCCCAATTCAACGAATGCAGATGCGGGGGCTGTACGTCGTAATACATACAGATCTCGATGTTCTACCGTGCCCGAAAAACCGCGCCCTGGTTGATGATGACGGTATTTATTGGTAAAGGTGGATTTAAGCCTCTTGGCTAGATGTTTACTTGCTGAGTTTTTAGCTTGGTAGTAGAAAAAAACATCTGTTCGTTGGTGTTTGCTTCGGCTGTCTACATGAATGAATACAGCTCGTTTATAGCGTTCTTGATCAGAATTGCTCAAGGAGTTTACTTTGGCGCTACGTTGTTCCAGCCTTTTTACTTGATTGAATGGAATTGTGCGGCCCATACAGGTCTCACGTTTGCTGTTGTTTAGAAATTGTTGGTTTCTGATGCCGTCTTTTGCGTCTTGGATGATGATATGGACTTTTGCTCCATGTGTCAACAGATTACGAGCTAAGCGTAGCATGATGTCATAAGCGTATTCGTCTTCATGTAGCACGTGTGAGCCCATTTTTCCGATTGCTCCGGGATCTGGTCCTCCGTGTCCGCTTACTAAATAAAAACAAGCTCCTTGCAACTCCGAAGAGGTCACTTGATATTTGGCGAGTGCTTTACCAAATAGGGGCTGGTAGTTATGTTTGGCATTGCTGCTTGTTGTTTTGCGAGATTGGGTTGATGTGGATGGCAAGGTATATTTAACACCTAGACGTAGAGAATTGCCTTTCCCTAATCTGCTTTTATTTAATCTGATAAATTCTTTTTCGTTTGCGCTTCCGCTTAGATTGAAGCGTTTAAGAAATAGCGTGATGCCTTCTCCAGACTTAGGATATGCTTTTTCTTGTGCGTTTATTGTCCCTCCACAAGAGAGAATAAGGACTATGAGGAATATAAATGGGAAATGATATTTCATTCGGTATAATTAATTCTACGCTGTAAAGATAGTTAAATCAAAAAACTATAGGAAATGATATATTGAAAAAAATTTAGATAAGTTCTTTTTTCAATATATAGCGTGGTAATCCTCCATATTTAAGTTTCTTTGTCATAATCTCAAATCCTTCGGCTAATGTGTTTTGTAGTGAATAGATATTATCGGGATGGATAGTGCACATAATATACCGATATCCGCATTTTTTTATGGCTTGCTCGCCATAAGGTATCAGTCTCTTTTGGAGATGGTGACCTCTATAATTGGGGTGTATCATCACGGAATCGAAGTGTGCTACCTTTTCTAGTTCTTCTTCGGGAAGTGCGATGTCTCGACCTAAGTTGTCGGGGGCTTTCCCCGGGAATTGTACGATAAAGAAGCCAACTAAGGATTTCCGCTCAGAATCAATGACTTTCCATCCCATTGCTTTGTGTTGCGAAAATGCGTCACGAAGCGATATCTCTTCATCGGGAGCGAACCACTCTTGGTGTTCCATTTTATGCCAAAGTTCTTGCATGAGTTGGCATATATTGGACATATCATCAAGTGATATGGGACAGATGGTGAACTGTATTGGTATCATTGTTTTTTTTGATTGTTTTCGCAAAAATAGGTAAAGAAATGATTTTTTAATAGTCATTTTGGTTCTATTTAAAAGAAAAGTGCGGCAAGATCCAATGATTTTTTGTCGCACTTAGTCTATATAAGAATATTGATTTATTCTTTCCAAATCAATATTCGTTTATTAGGATCGGACCACATTTGGATTAGTTCTCGAAGCTCCTTATATTCGGCAGGAGTGAATTGTTGTTTGTTTATTGAGATGTAGCGTGTAACTACTATTTGATGATCCGTTTTTTCTATAGTTTGTGTCGCTTTTCCACAAGTGTTAGAGAGATTTTGTTTCTCTGATGTGTTTTGCAATTTCATGTTCGCTGGCGGTGTAATAACATAGCGAATAGTCTCTTCTATCAGACTTGGAATTTCAAATAGTGAAGAGCGTTTGCTGTTTAATGCGCTCATGTCCCAACTTTCCACACCGTTAGATAGGGTTGGCAAAGTATAGATCATGAAAGTGTCTTGTGCAGGCTCTTTTGATAGGTCTATTGAGCGATTTTCATTAATGATTAGCGGCTCAGCCGTAATAGATAGAGCTGTGCCATCTAATGTAAAAGCTTGATCTAAACGACCTCGTCTTATTATAGAAGAGGGGGTTAAGCTGTTGGCGGAAAGGTAGTGCGTTTTTCCATCAACGGTAACTTTTACTGCAAAATCCTTGATCGCTTTTAAGCCACAAGCATTAATATCTATGCTGCCAGGATAGATGGCTATTACTTGAGCAGGGATATCGATAGCATTTAACATAGCGCTTAGTAATTGGCTTTTTTCTGCCAATGTTCCATAGGCGCTGCGTAGAGCCTCATCTACATCTCGGATCATGAAACCGGTATATTCAAAAGGAATGGGTGAATAATCGAGATTATTTACTACATGGTTTAATAATCGTTGAAGCTTTTCAGTTGCATTTTTAGCTGTTTCTGTAATGTATGTGGCAAATGTATTGCTCTCATAATTTAGAGATTCGTTAAATCTTTTATTTATAATAGATAATGCCTCTTTATTGGAAGTATAACTTGAAGCGATTAAACGAATGTTCTCGTCTTTATTTTGAGGTAAAAAAGCTTCTCGAGAAGTGGCTGGGAGATTCTTTAACTGATAACTGATAGTTTTTATTCCATTTCGTGACACTTGTGATGCTTTTGTTTTATCACCCAACAATTGCCAATTGAGTGGGTGATTTTCAGGGACTGAAATTGTTACATCACACATTTTTATTGGAGAACTTTCTTGTAATATCTCATCAATATCTAGTGCCGGGAAATAACCGGGTTTGGTGATGATCGAATAATCTAAGTAGATTGTAGCGCCTAACTCTAATCCTGTATGCACGACAACCATTTCTTTTAGTTGGTTATAAGCGGGAGCATTGGCGGCAAATGCTGGTAATACCTCCACAAAAGCGTTAGAGGGAGTCTTTACGATTGTGCCATCTTTTTGCTTTGTGTATGATCCGTTGATTTTTAATGTCTGGAAATTAGGGTTATAGACAATAAAGCTCTCTCCATAGGTGTTGTTCATTGCCGTATGAGTGAAGAGTGTCAATTCGAAACGATGTCGAAATTCTTGGCTTCCATCATTGTGTAATGTCCAATTCTTCGATACTTTCCCATATTCTGCTTCTGAGGCGGCAAATAGAGATGTTGTCGCAAGTGTTAAGCAGAGAAAAAGAATGAATTTATAGGTTATTTTAGTCATAATCATTTTTTGTTATTTGTGAAAATTAAGAAATCTCCATAGCTCTTGTATGCATTTACGGCTGTTCGGAAATTAGTCCAGTCTGCCGCTTCATAAACACGCTTTTTTAATGTCAACTTTTGACGAGAGATCAATGTGTGATTGTCTTTGAGTGATATGGAGCCTTCAAAATCGGCAGCGTCACTCTTTAGATGATTCTCTTTTTCTTCTACCATCAGTGTATAGCCTTTGGGAAAGTGTATTATCTCCTCTTGTTCTACTAAACGAGAGCAAGCGTCTTTAAATCCGTATGTTTTGTTTTTTGCGCTTGTGTTGATTCGCATAAAGCTCTTAACCTGATTGTACAAGTTGTTCATAAGCATTGGCTTAATGACAAGTTGTGAGCCTGCTATAAGTGCATAGTTCGGAATTTCATAAGTGAATGATATCTTAATGGGCGCCGCTTGATAATTTTTAGGATCTTTGCCATAATCCACCTTGAGTAGTTTTGCGTTGGGGGATACGTTGAGTATCTGTTTTTCCATTGCGTTTGTCCAGTCTGATTGCCATCCGGTTGTAAAGATGCGACGAATATTGCTGTCTGACTGACCTTCAGCGGTAATGGTAAAATGTCCTTTTAGTGTTCCTTTTTCGTCCACTCGATTATCTGCAAATATTCTTACATAGTGATTTTCTGCGGGAGATAGAGGCGTGAGACAGAGATCAGATCCTTCAGGGACTCCTGGCAGGTAGTTTTGCTGTTGTTCTGCGCTACTCCAAAGTTCTCTACAAAAGGGGACCCAGGTTGGATCTAAAGGCATATAGGTACCATTCGATAATTTTACGACAGCGACACAGTGGTTAAAATGGTCAGCAGGAATACTTTCTACACGGCTGCCGGCCATTGTCATTGCGGGATAAGCTTCAAACCCGGCGATTCGTAAAAATCCAATTAAGGTTCCTGCTATATCTTTACAAACTCCACAACGATCGGTATAGTTCATTTTTAGGTTATGTAGCGTAAAACCTTCACCTTTTCCCATAGTGATGCCGGCATAGCGGATATTATCTGCGACCCAATGAGTTAATGCGGCAATTTTCTCCATCTCTGTTTTTTTGTCCTTGATTAATTCATGGACTCGTTTTTGTGCTTCTGGTGTAGCGTTGAAACTGCCATAGTCTTCGTTGACTTTATTAAACCAGATGGATTTGTCTTGCCATTTAGGAGTACTTGACATCATCAGCTTAGGTGCCGCATCGAATAGATCTACCATATTTGTTTCTTTTTTAAAAGGCATAATATGATCGGCCGTGAAAGTATAAATTTTTCGTCCATCTTCGTAACGCATAGACGAGGCGCATGCTCCTTGGTAAAATTGAAATTGTAATTCTTTGTCTGAAGGCATGGAGACTTGATATACTTTTCGTAGGGTTGGTTCAGTTGACCAAAAAGGTACAATATCATAGAATTGCCCTCTCATAGGAGGGATGAAACGTGCTTCGTCTTCTTCCGTGGCAAGTAGCGCGTAGGTGAAACCTTTCTTTGAGATCTCATATTCCACAACATCACCGGGCTGTAAACGTCCAACCTCCAACATGATTTGTCGGGCACCCCAATAAATGGCACGTGCCGGTGCGGCATAATCACAAGCTTGTGTAACATCCAAATTAATCACATCTCCGTTCGCCCGGTAGATAGTGGCATAGCGAAAAGTCGCGGATGCTGTTAGTGGGTCATAATCATATTTGATGATTCGGTTGTTTACGGCACCTTTTGGCGTTTGAACTTTGAATCGTTTATGAACGATAAACGCTCCGGAGCCGGTAGGTTGTACAGTTACGGTCGTACTGTCTAATAAGGTTATAGAGTCATATCCGTTATATGATTCTTGCCCATAAATAGAGCTAAAGGATATAAGGGATAAGGCTGTGATTGTTAGAAACTTTTTCATTTCGTGTCTTGTCTTTTTATCGTTTCTTCAGCCAGCCTTTTACAGGCGGCACGGTCTATTTTTCCATTGCCTGTATGAGGGATGGCTTGTACATTTAATACTTTCTTGGGAATTTGATATTTGGGTAACTCCCGCAATTTCTCGTAGTCTTTTTGGGTAAGCGTGTTTTCTGTCAATAAGACGATCGCTTCTCCAAATTTCTCATGGGGAACAGCTGTTATCGCAAAGGGAATAGAAAGAAAGGAGCGAAGTCTCTCTTCTACCTCTTCAATTTGTATTTTTACGCCTCCACTGTTAATCGTGTTATCTCTGCGCCCTATTATGATAAAACTTCCGTCTGGTAGGATCTGGGCGATGTCATTAGTCACAAGTTGCTTGTCGCAAACAAGTGGCGCGTCAATGACAAGTGTGTTATCTGCTGAAAGAGATAGTTTAACAGATGGAAACGGATGATAATAAGGCGAGGCTTCCGGACCGTTAAGTCTCCTGAGCGCGATATGCGAGAGTGTCTCTGTCATGCCATAAGTAGAATAGACTCTACCTGGTAGTCGTGCAATCTCTTTTTCCAGTTCAGCGTCAATAGCTCCACCTCCGATAATCAGAGTATCTATTTTCTTCAGTCGTTCTCGCTCTTGAGGGACTTGTAAAGTGTTATATACTTGCAACGGGATCATGGCGGCAAAACGAATAGGGGTTTCTTCCACATCAGCGAGAGGATGTCCGGAAGGTTCTCGAACCACCAGGTTTAATCCTGCGCAAATGGAACGTACCACAACCATTTTTCCGGCAATATAGCGTAAAGGCATACACAATAGCGCTCGATCTCCCTTGTTTAGGCCCAGCACCTCACAAGTCAGTCGTGCGCTATTCATCATTTGCTCTTTACGCACTTGCATACGTTTGGGCGTTCCGGTAGAGCCGGATGTCTGCACCTCCATCAATGGAGAGGGATCTCTCCATTGATCCATGAATATCCGTAAATCTTCTTCTATAGGCATTTTTTACATTTTATTAAACCAAATCATATCCTCTTTGCGCCGTATCAATCCACGATTGTCATCGGTAAAGATCTCTCCTGTGCTTAAGCCTTGTGGCAAAGGGTTATTGAATGTCGCACACCATTGAGCGATGGCGTTCAATCCGACTTGTGATTCTAAAGCGGATGTAGCCCACCATTTAGGTTGTTTCTCGTTACTATCCAAAATCTCCTCTGCTAAATGGATCCACTCCTCGCATCCGGAAAAGCCTCCGTGGAGTGAAGGCTTTAGTATAATATACTGTGGGTGTATTGTCTCTAGTAAACGTCTTTTCTCTTGAGGGTCATTACATCCGATCAGTTCTTCATCCAGCGCGATAGGAAGAGGTGTATCGGCGGTTAGTTTTGCCATCTCGTCCCATTGTCCGGCGCGGATAGGTTGCTCGATAGAGTGCAAATCCATTTCGGCCAGTCGTTTCAATTTGTCCATAGCTTCAATAGGAGAGAAGGCCCCATTTGCGTCAACACGTAGCTCTATCTCTTTTGCTGAAAAATGAGCTCGAATATGTTTGATCAAAGAGAGCTCTCGTTCAAAATCTATTGCTCCGATTTTTAATTTAACGCATCGAAAACCTGCTTTTATCTTCTCTTCGATCTGTTGCAGCATATCTTGATAATCTCCCATCCATATCAATCCATTGATAGGAATGCCTGCATGTCCTTCCGCAAAAGGAGTGTCATATAGTTTCCAGCTTTGCCGATTGAGATGTAATAGTAGTGTCTCTAATCCAAAAAGGACAGAAGGTTGATTACGCAATTTTTCACGATCAATCGTGCCACTTTCCATTAAATCCTTGCAGGCGGTAGATAAGTGTTGTTCATATTGTGCGTCAAAATCACAACTTAAATCCGGTAGGGGAGCGCATTCTCCCATATAGCCCTCAGGAGTCCGTACATACCAAATCTTGCGAAGGTCATACACTCCTCTCGAAGTACGAGTCGTTCGTTTGAAATGTAGCTCATGAGGACATATTTGTATATCTATCTTCATGATTGAAAATCTTTTGTTATGGAAATTTAGGATAGTCCTCAAAGCGTGGACGACGTTTTTCCAAGAAAGCTTTTCCTCCTTCTTGCGCTTCGTCTGTCATGTAATAAAGCATTGTCGCGTCTCCTGCCAGCTCTTGTATTCCGGCTTGTCCATCCAATTCAGCGTTTAATCCCGCTTTAATCATACGTAGAGCCAACGGGCTGAGTAACATCATCTCTTCTGCCCATTGAACATATTCGTCTTCCAGCTTATCAATAGGAACGACCTTATTTACCAATCCCATGTCTAAAGCCTCTTGCGCATTATATTTACGGCAGAGAAACCAGATCTCTCTCGCTTTTTTCTGCCCAACGACACGAGCCAAATAAGAAGATCCAAATCCGGCGTCAAAGCTACCAACTCTCGGTCCTGTTTGCCCAAAGATGGCATTCTTTGATGCGATTGTTAAGTCACAGACAACATGTAGCACATGACCACCTCCAATGGCGAATCCGTTGACAGCGGCAATGACAGGTTTGGGCAAAGAACGTATTTGTTTTTGCACATCTAATACATTCAAGCGGGGAACGCCATCTTTTCCGACATATCCACCTCTGCCCTTCACGTGCATATCTCCTCCGGCGCAAAATGCTACATCGCCAGCTCCTGTAAGCACAACGACATTAATTTCTGGACGCTCTCGGCATATATAGAGAGCGTCGCTCATCTCTGTTGTTGTGGTGGGGGTGAAAGCGTTCCGATAACGCTCACGATTTATGGTGATACGTGCTATGCCATTGTAAAAATCAAATAAGATTTCCTCATATTGCTTGATTGTCTTCCATTCTCTTTTTGTTTCCATAATCTGAAAAATAAATGATGATTATTGTTTTTTGATGTAAATCAGTCTATTTTAAGCGAATGATAATACTCTTTTAGTAAAAGAATATCAATTTCTTTATTTGTGAATACTTCCATGATCAAAGGTTGTGTATTCTCTTGTGCAGGTTGCGTAAATTCAACCATTGCCGCATCTAATTCAGCTTGATTGTGTGCGGCAAGATAGGAGAACCCTCGCTCTAGTGCCCAGCCTTTCGCGGATGTCTGATGAGAAGCGGTTACAAAAGGAGAGGTTTGCTCGTTCATTTTTAGCTTTGGAAGTGCGTGAAATATTTCACCTCCGCCATTATTTAATAATAAAATGCGCAAATTTCCTCGTATATTCCCCTGCCATAAAGCATTCATATCATAAAAGAAACTTAAATCTCCAATAACAACGAAATTCAGCTTTTGTGACGCAAATGCATAGCCTATAGCTGTGGATAAAGATCCTTCTATACCACTTGTGCCTCGATTGCAACAAATCTCGACATTCTCCGGTACATTATATAATTGCGCATAACGTACGGTGGAGCTGTTCCCTAAATGTAGAGCTGCCTCTGACGGCAATGAGTGGATAAGTGACCCAATAGCAGCCATCTCTGAGTAAGCGAATATAGGTTCCGATAATTTATGGGACTTATATTCCCATATTTTGGGGTATTCTACCTGTTTATTCTCTAGCATATAGGCTATCTTCTCCAAAAACTCAAAAGGATCCATCTCTATGACTGTGGTAAGAGAGCCAAAGAGATCTGTGATATTACCGTCAAGAGCTACATGCCAATGCTCTTTGGGTGGATGTTTACGCAAAAACTCTTTAAGTCGTTTGGAGACAATATGTCCTCCGTAAGTAATGACTAGTTCGGGAACCATCTTCTCCAGCTCTTCATCGGAAGAGGCCGCCAAAATTGCGTCAAAATTCTTGATGGGCATACCGGGTACTATTCGGTTGGAGAGATGTTCGCTCAACCACGTAAAGTGTTTATATAATTGCTTACATATCTTTTTCTCAAACAAATAGATAAGACTCATTTGTCCGGCTATCATCATTCGTTTGCTGTATTTGTTGAGTCGTTCGATCAGCTCGTCATATTTGCGATCATATACATTTAGTCCTTGATAGCGAGTGATAACTCGTACCTTGGGCAATTCGTTGACCGTAAATTGGAAAAGAGGTTCTGATATGGGAACATTAATGTGTACTGGCCCTTTTCCATGGTGATGTAGTTCAAGGAGTGCCTCGTTAATTAACCGGTTACAATACCATTCGTCTTGTTCGGACTGAATTTCCGGCAGTTGTACCGATTTTTTCGCCAATGGGCCGAAGACACCGGGTTGGGGTAGGGTCTGTCCATCCATTTGACCAATCCAGGCCATTGGACGATCTGCGGCGATGACAACTAGTGGTACTTGTTGATAAAAAGCTTCCGCTACGGCGGGATGTATATTCAGTAAGGCAGTACCCGAGGTACAACAAATAGCGGCGGGTTTACCGCCGTGCAATGCCAGTCCTAAAGCGAAAAAACCGGCACTTCGCTCATCGGTTACCGAATAGCATTTGAAAAATGGATGATTCGCGAATGTCTGGATAAGCGGTGTATTCCTGCTTCCTGGACATAACACTATATTGCTGACCTCGTGCTCAATCAATAAAGCAACCAGTTGAAGTATGTTTTTTTTATCACTATACATTATATATATGGTATTATAGAAGTAATCTGCGCATGGTATCTAGTTTGAATTCTGTCTCTTGCCATTCTTCTTCCATACGAGAAGCCGCTAAGAGTCCACCGCCGGCATAGAGCGTGAGATCTTCTTCTTGAATGCTCATGCAGCGTAGATTGACATAAAGATCCGTTTTTCCGTTAGGATCGAGCCATCCAATAAAGCCGGAGTAGTAGTTACGCTCATAGCCTTCATTCTTTAAAATAAACTGATAAGCCTCTTCTTTGGGAAGTCCACAAACGGCGGGAGTGGGATGCAGCATTTGCAATAAGTCTCCCAACTTGTTCGTGTCATGAAGTGAAAAGAAAAAGTCGCTTTTCAGGTGCGAGACCTCTCCGGCTCGTGTCGTATAAGGTCCCTCCTCTGTCGAGTCTATTCCCAACGATGATAGTTGACGTTGAATATACAGTGCTACCAGCTGTTGTTCTTTGAGATTTTTAGGATTCCAACTTGTCGGCAAGTTACCATTATGGAGCGGTTGTGTCCCGGCTAAAGCTACCGTATGCCACTGTCTGTTTTCTCCTGACAAAAGAATCTCGGGCGTTCCTCCCATCCAGGTTCCTGTCTCCGGTGTATGACAAAGGTAGGTATAAGAACGGACATAACGTTTTGCCGCGGCAAAGAATGCACGTCCGGGCGAGAAACTATGTTCTCGGGAGATTGTCTTTCCTCGAGAGAGAACCAGCTTATCTAAGTCTCCTTTCTGTAAAGGATCGATAAATCGGGCGAAGTGGTTAGAATAACGTTTCATCTCCTCTTCTTCAGAGGATAAAGGCTCGATCTTATTGGGACGCATATTACTCACGGCTCTTCGAGAGCATGTTAAGCATTCTGAGGGTAACCCAAAGAGATCGGGCTCTATTAAGGCGATAGGCCGTTTGTTCGTCACATGAAATGGAGCGATGACAAATCCGCGCCGTCCGTCCAAATCTCGTATATCATGCAATAGGCGAGGAGAGCCGGCACTTTGCATCACGAAATGATAGCTCTCTTTTCCGGGAAGACGCCAAATGGCGAAACTCTTTCCTTGTTCTATAAACGTATCTATTATGTCGTAAGAGTTTTCTGAAATCATTTTTTCTTAAGTATGCTATTTATAACTCGAACTGTGGAGACCAATTTGTCCGTCGATGTAAAGACATCCACATTCCACACATGTGAGGAGCGTCCTTTATGAATAATGGTGCCGACGGCTCGTACCGTATCTCCCTCATGGGCGGAAGATATATGGCTGCCACTGACCTGCATACCGACCACGATCTCATCTGGTTTAACTAAGATCATAGAACCTAAGCCGGCGACGGTCTCCGCTAAAGCAAGTGTAGCGCCTCCATGTAAAATGCCGAAAGGTTGACGTGTGCGTTCATCTACCGGCATAGTAGCCTCGACCCGATTTTCGGACGCATAGGTGTATTGGATTCCTAAATTTCCCATTAACGCATGTTTCGCTCGTGCGTTCAGTTGGTCTAATGGCACTTCAGCGGGCTTGATATTCGCGAGAATAACATTCTCTATCGTATCAGCTACTCCTTCTTGATCGTTGGATAGTGTTACCAAGTCTGCGCACGCTTTTACGGAATCTTGCGCATTACCCATGGCGACTCCTGTTCCTGCCAATTGGATCATGGAGACATCCGCCACGCCATTGCCAATGGCAATAACTTCCTCTTTGTTGAGATGAAGCATTTCCATTAATACGGCCAGCGTATTCCCTTTATTAATAAAATGAGATGCTATTTCCAAGAAATAATCTTCGGAGCGAAATGCTTCCAATACACCATCAAATCGTTTCTTCCAATAATTTTCCAAGTCGATGAGTCTCTTTTCATCATCGCTTGTCAATATACATTTGCAAGGAGCGAAATTGACAGCTTCCGGGAAACTATCCGTAGCTACGACACGCATTTTATTTAATGCGGCCTCTTCTTGAATATGTTCATTTTCAGGACTATCTGTTAGTATAAAATCATCGTGGTAAGTAAATATCGCAAGATCTCTCTCCTTGGCCTTCCGATATAGATAGGGAATCATTGCCGGATCGATCCGTTTCTCGAACATCAGTTCTCCAGTTTGCGCATTGATGATCTGTGCGCCATTGTAAGAAAGGATATAACCACCGTAGTGATTTAATTCGAGCGTCTTGGCAAGGGGCAGAATTCCCTGAGTAGGTCTGCCAGATGCCAATACGACATGGATACCCATTTGCTGCGCTTTGAGCAGGGAGGTCTGAACTCGGGGCGTAATCTCATTCGCGTCGTTAAGCAACGTTCCGTCTATGTCTAAGACTAACAATTTGTACCTCATGGCATCATTATTTTAATTATAAAATAGAAACACAAAAGTAGATAAAATAGTTGAATTTTAGGCTGTGTTTATGTCATGAGGCTACGCTTATCTCTTGTTTTGAATCTTTATCAAGAGATAAGCAAGTGCTTTTTGACAAAGTGCGCCACACCATCTTCATCGTTTGTATATTGCGTGATCTGATCTGCATTGGCTTTTACAGGAGGTTGGGCATTGGCCATGGCTACGCCTAATCCGGCAAACTGTATCATCGATATATCATTAAATCCGTCACCCATCGCTACGATCTCCTCCTGCTTTACGTTGGTCCGTTCCAATAGGCGGGAGATAGAGGCTGCCTTGTCGATCCCTTTGGGCACAAGCTCCAAATAGAAAGCCTCAGAGCGATAGACATTGATGCGCATACCCAACTCTTGACGCAGCTTCTCCTCTAAAGGTACCAGCATCTCCGGTTCTCCGACAACAAGACATTTGCTGGCAGGTTGTAGCAGATCGCGCATGAAATCGTCTGTCTCTTGGATGGCCATCTTTGTTAAAAATGACTCATAGCGCACGTACTCATTGTTTGGATGCTCGCTTAAGATATATTCATTGTTATAAGACAGGATGGCCAGCTCGGCCTCTTTTGCACGATTATAAAGTACCGGAACCACATCCGGTGGTAATGCTTGTTCAAAAAGGACCTTGCCTGTTAATACATCGATGACTTGACCTCCGTTGAAAGAGAGGATAAAACCTCCATATTCTTTCATTCTCAACTCCTCAACTATGGGCATGATGCCATAAGTGGGACGGCCTGACGCCAACACCAAATGCAGTCCTCTTTGCTGTGCCTCAATGAGTACGTCGCGTGTAAATGGAGTAATCTCCTTTTGACTGTTGGTTAACGTTCCGTCTAAATCTAATATTAAATACTTATATTTCATCTTGTCTAGCTATGTTGATCTTTTCTATTTTGCCACGTTCCGAGATATAATCATATAACTTTTTATAAAACGCATGGTGGGTAAGAGTGGAAGCGTCACCTACCACAATCAGCTTCATTCGCGCGCGAGTGACAGCTACATTCATGCGCCGCAGATCTTCCAAAAATCCAATGCGTCCTTCATCATTAGCTCTTACCAGGCTGATAAGAATCACATCACGTTCTTGGCCCTGAAAACCATCTACGGTATGAACGGTAATTAATTGTTTCAAGGGCCTGAAAAAGACATCCCGTCGGATCAAGCCGCGGATATATTGCACTTGAGCCTTATAGGGTGAGATTAATCCAAAATCGATCTGTTCTTCTATTACTCGTTCTTTCGATATGCTCTCGATGTAGCTCTTAAGGCGTTCCACCAAAAGGATTGCCTCCTTTTTATTGATTCGGCTCAGTGTCTCTTCTCTTAATCCTTCGCTGAAATCACACTCAGACGTGTCTATCCATACGATAGGGGTATCTAATCGTAAAATACCTCTATGGCACACTTCCGGAGCGGATTTCAATGCTCCTCCATAGAAACATTGGGAGGAGAAGTTCATGATATCTTCGTGCATTCGATATTGAATCTTAAGAAGTGACACCATGTCCGGCTTACGTATGGCCACTTTTTGCATGAGCGTTTCACTTAATCCACCTCGTGCTGCCTCAGGGCATTTAACGGTAGGGGGAAGCTGTTGGTAATCGCCCGCAAAAATAACTCTGTCCGCTTTGCTGATGGCGATCCAGCAAGCCGCTTCCAACGCTTGTGCGGCCTCGTCGATGAAAAGTGTCGTGAAATGATGATTAGTCATTACCCTATTGGCGGACCCTACTAGCGTACAAGCTATCACATGCGCCTCGTTGAAAAGATCCATATCGATTTTCACTTCCAGCTCGGTCGCCCGTAGTTTTAATCGCGATAGCCGGTTGCGAATAGTGTCTCGTTCTTCTCTACTTCGCTTGCGCATATTCGATTGTATTTCGCGTATCGCCTTGCGAATGCTCCATAGCTCCGCATAGTCGGGATGAGCCTCGAAACGACGTTCGTAGGTGAAAGATAGCATTTTGTCGTTTACTCTTGTCGGGTTACCTATTCTGAGAACGTGAATGCCTCTATCAATCAGTTTCTCAGAGATCCAACCCACGGCCGTATTGCTTTGCGCACATACTAGTACTTGATTTTCACGATGTAATGTTTCATAAATAGCTTCCACTAATGTTGTTGTCTTGCCAGTTCCGGGAGGGCCGTGTACAATAGATACCTGCTTAGCGGCAAGCACCTTGTTTACTGCGACCTCTTGAGAAGCGTTCAGCCAAGGAAAACAGATTGGAAAGAGCTTTTTCTCTTCCGCCTTGCCTTGCCCTAGCAAAGCGTCTCTTAACAGAGCCAACTTATTGCCTTTTGCCTGTGACACTTCCGTGAGAGCGGCAAACATCGTTTTATAACTTGTCTCATCGAAATAAAGTTGCACGCCCAAATCTTCTTGGCTTGATTGTAATTCGTTTAATGCGGAGGAAGTGGGCAAAATGACCACCATCCGGTCGTCTTGGACATAGCTGATTGTCGCTGAGAAATTAAGATATTTCAGATTGCCATTGAAGTCGCTTGTGAAGAAACATATCGGTCGGCCATAATCAAAATTATGCTCAACCTCCTTGTCTGTTCTTCGTTCGATCTCTACCGCGAGTTGATTAAGAGAATTATAAAAACTTCTACCAACAGAGAGCGGATACCAACAGATCCCTTGAGTTATCCTTTTTTGTAAACTAACCCGTTCGGATTGCCGGCGATACATCTCCTTCTCATATTCATATTCCTTTCGCAAAAGCTCCTGTTGGTGCTGAAGATCAACCAATGGGGGTAAAGTTTTATTTATCATTTCCGCGACTTGATTATACTCTATTTTCAAGTCGCGAACTTACATAAAAAAGCGAAACTCCGCAAAAGCTATCTTTCAGTCGTCTAAGCTCAATAATTTCAGAATTTCAGTAGGCCATTTTTATTTATTTATTACATTTGTCCTTGTCTAAAATAAAACTATTATCATGGATACAACCATAAAAACACAGATTATTAATTTGATACATCGGGAAGTTATTCCGGCCATTGGATGTACGGAACCGATCGCTGTCGCTTTAGCTTCCGCTAAGGTAGCGGAAACATTAGGTAACACTCCTGATAAGATAGAGGTATATCTTAGCGCGAATATCTTGAAGAACGCTATGGGAGTCGGTATTCCGGGAACAGGTATGGTAGGGCTTCCTATCGCTATCGCCTTAGGCGCTATTGTAGGTAAATCCGCTTATGGCCTGGAGGTGTTGAAAGATCTGAATCCTGAAAGCTTGGAGCAAGGGAAAGAGATGGTAGCGAAGAGATGCATTAATATTAATTTGAAAGAAAATGTGGATAAGCTCTATATAGAGGTGGTTAGCCATGCGGGCAACGATACGGCTCGCGTGATCATCTGTCATGAGCATACCCATATTATATATGTAGAGAAAAACGGAAAAATCTTGCTAGATTTGAGGAATGAGCAGGCGAGCGGATGTGAAGAGGGCGCGAACAAAGATTTAGCGCTGTCTTTCTCGTTGGTCTATGAGTTCGCGATGGAAATGCCATTAGATGAAATTCGTTTTATCTTGAAGACCGCTGAGCTGAACAAGAATGCGGCTGCCGCTTCAATGAAAGGAAACTATGGACATGCAATTAGTAAAACTGTGTCTGGCGCATTTGGTAAAAAATATCTGGGAGATTCTCCCTATACACATATGTTGACAATGACATCGGCCGCTTGCGACGCTCGTATGGATGGAGCCATGATTCCTGTGATGAGTAATTCCGGTAGTGGCAATCAAGGTATCGCCGCGACATTGCCTGTGCTCTCTTTTGCTGAAGATATTAAATGCTCAGAAGAACAATTGATACGTGCGTTAATGCTCAGTCATTTGATGGTCATTTACATCAAGCAGAGTCTCGGTCGCTTGTCGGCCTTATGTGGCTGTGTTGTCGCCGCTACGGGAGCCAGCTGCGCGATTACTTATTTGATGGGTGGTACAAAGACGCAGATTACTTATGCAATAAAGAATATGATAGGAAATATAACCGGAATGATTTGTGACGGTGCCAAGCCTAGTTGTGCCATGAAGGTGTCCAGTGGTGTCTCAACGGCGATGCTATCTGCTTTGATGGCAATGGAAGATAAGGTAGTGACCTCCGTGGAAGGTATCATTGACAAGGATGTGGATAAGTCTATTGCCAATTTGACAAGCATTGGCTCGAAAGGTATGGAAGCGACAGACCGCTTGGTGCTTGACATCATGACAAGCAAATCATGTTAATTTAAAATATATATGGAGGAAACATCTGTAGAGAGAAAAAATAGGATTATGCGAGTGACTCTGCTAGGGTCATTCGCTAATTTTGTTTTACTGGTATTCAAATTTGTTGCGGGCATTTGGGGTCATAGTAGCGCCATGGTCGCTGATGCTGTCCATTCGTTATCCGATTTTGTTACGGATATTATCGTGTTGCTCTTCGTCAATATCTCTTCTAAGCCAAAAGACGAGAGCCATGATTATGGCCATGGTAAATATGAGACGTTAGCTACTTCTATCGTTGGTGTCATTTTACTTTGTGTTGGCTTTGGACTTTTTTGGGAGGGAGCGCATAAGATTTATGATTTCTATTTTAATGATATCCCATTGGAAAGTCCGGGAATCATCGCTCTGATCGCGGCGTTATTGTCTATTCTTATCAAGGAATTGCTCTATCGTGTCACGGTTTGGGTGGGTCGCAAAGAGAATAGCCAGGTGGTGATTGCCAATGCATGGCATCATCGTTCGGATGCTTTTTCCTCTATCGGTTCTGCGTTGGGTATTGGTGGCGCTATCTTGCTCGGCGAGAATTGGCGTGTGCTGGATCCGGTGGCAGCCGTTATTGTGAGTATGCTGATTGTGAAAGTAGCTTTACAGTTGGTGACTCCCGCAATTAACGATTTGCTGGAGAAGTCTCTGCCGAAGGAGGTGGAAGATGAGATCATGAGAATTATTTGCGATGTGCCGGGTGTGAAGAACCCGCATGATTTGAGGACAAGACGTATAGGAAATAATTTTGCCATAGAGGCTCATATTCGTGTGGACGGACAGATAACCGTAACGCAAGCGCACGACTTAACGATGCAGGTGGAGCAAAACTTAAGACATAAGTTCGGAAAGGCTACGCATATCGCTTTGCATGTTGAGCCTATTATATAGGAGCGCATGTATTATGGATGGTGTTTTATATAGAGGAGAAGTCTTCTTTTTCGTGGATTCTCCACTGGATACATCAAACTCTTATCGTTATTTTGAGGATGGAGGATTGGCGGTTATGAATGGCAAGGTCCTTGAAACGGGACCTTTTAATGTATTATATGCCCGTTATGCCGGTTTTGAGCAAGTCGATTTCTCCGGCTTCTTGATTATGCCGGGGTTGATAGATACGCACATTCATTTCTCTCAGTCTGAAATGTTGGGGATGTATGGAAAGCAATTGCTGGATTGGCTCAATGAGTACACGTTCCCGGCAGAGGAGGGTTTCTCTTCGAACGATTATGCGCGACATATCGCTCGCCTTTTTGTGAATGAGCTGGTGAAAAATGGCACTACGACCTGTGCGGCATACACCACGGTTTTCGCATCTTCTGTGAGAGCTTTGTTTGAGGCCGCCTCTGAGTATGATATGTGTATTTTGGCGGGTAAGGTGATGATGGACCGAAATGCTCCGGAACAATTGCAAGACAATGTGAAATCAGGCTTTCGCGACACTCTTGAATTGATAGAAGAGTGGGATGGGTATGGACGTAATCATTATGTGATCACGCCTCGCTTCGCTATTACAAGTACATGGGAACAATTAGAGAGCGCCGGACAATTGCATCGTAAATTCCCGGATACGTATATTCAAACGCATCTGTCGGAAAATTTGAGTGAGATAGCGAAGGTCTTAACTCTTTTCCCGAAATGCTCAGATTATCTGGAAGTCTATGAACAAGCCGGATTAGTGACGAATCGTTCTATTTTTGGTCATTGTGTTCATCTGACGAGACGAGAATATGAGCGCTTAAGCAAGGCAAAAAGCGTAATCGCACACTGCCCGACCTCTAATCTGTTTTTAGGGAGTGGACTTTTTCACATGACAGAGGCTAATCGCTATGGATTGAATGTGACTTTTGCTACAGATGTTGGTGCGGGAACCTCTTTTTCGATGTGGCGAACGATGGGTGAGGCTTATAAAATCCAACAACTAAATGGTTATTCGATGACTGCTTTGGAGGCTTTGTATAAATGCTCATTAGGCGCGGCCTGTGCTTTAGGGTTGAATGATCATATAGGCAGCTTTCTTCCCGGACAGGATGCTGATTTTATTGTGATGGACTGCGCCGTGACCACCGCTCAATCTTTACGAAAAGACTATTTGTCGCGGAAAGGCAAGTGGACAATTGAGAATAAATTATTCGGATTGCAAATCTTGGGAGATGAGCGAAATGTGAAGGCTACTTACATCATGGGTAAACAAATCGGATCTTGTTCGGGAATGGAAAAATAACCTTTTGGGAGGGATAATCTATATGTTTTTATATATACCTGATATACAACATATTAAGTGAGTAGTTAATCACTGGTTGAGTGAATAACTAGCGAGTAGGGGTAGTGAATAGTTAATCACTTGAGAAGTGAATAGTTATTCACTTGAACACCTCTCTATTGTTTGCTGAAAAAGGAGCTTACGATACGCTTTTTTCATGATGCGATAAAGCGGCAAAAAAGCCTGAAAAATCTTTTGCCGCTTCATTATTTTGAATCAGACACCAATAAAGAAAAAGTGCCGGACTTGATATAAAATCGTATAACCGGTTACCTATCGAGAGTGAACATTGTTGAAACTCTTCATGCCTATCAAGCGATCATAACGCGCTCCGTCAGGATGGTAGTAAACATAGATACGATAGTTGTTTTCTGTTCGGGAGTGATCACCCTCAATGTCTTTTGTCTGTCCCACTTCGCTGCCTTCGGGTACAAACAGATATTGATAATTGTAGCTACCTTGTTTCAACAAGACCGATTTTTCGTACCATTTCCGCACCGAGTTATAAGTCATCTCATTCTTTTCATTTAATACATTATTATATAATTGACCACTGAGATAAACTTTCCCCTTCGGAAGAGAATCCATGGAGAGAGAAAAATGCACTAAAAAATAATCCCCTTCCGTATCAATATCATCACAATTGCTGCAACGAATGATCCTTCGTCCATCATGATCATGATCATATTGATAATCGAATCCTTTTTGAGAACGATCTGTCATCAGTTCAACATGATAATACGGCTTAATGAAAGATATGTCTTTCACGCGCATTCCTTTATCTTTCTCATTTAGGAACTCCATGCGTCTAAACTCATTACCCGCATTAAAGATCAAACGCTCATTGTTTTCATAAGAGATGGATTCATCAGATATATTCATAGGCTGTAAATCAGTCACCGCATTATCGTGACGATCGTTTTGGTAAACCCATATTTTCAAGTCAGATCGCGGGTTTTCAATTGGAAAATCCGGATGCTGGACAGTGAAATTAAGTTGCTGAAAGATCTTATTTGTATCAGCCTCCACATTAGTATTAACAGCGGCCTCTATCTCCACCATCGGTTCAACGATAGAAAAACATGCCGTACACGCCACTTTCGACGGATTACTTTCTTTGTAAATCTCGACAAGATAATTACCAGACACTTTCGGACGAGTATCTTCGTTCGGAAAAACAATACGATAGTTGGTGTAATGAGTTGTCGAGCCCAACGAATTCGCGAAATCCTCTACCGAACAATCTTGAAACCCTTCCATAAACTCAGATGTAGCCAAATTTGACTTTCTCCAATTCGCATCACAATGATAGAGCCGGTATCCATACCGTCCAACGCCAGAAGCGAGCGCGTCAAAATTCACTTCAATAAGCTTTTTGCCACCCAACACGATCACCGGTTCGGAGAACATTTCCCCAACCACTCTCACTTGCAATGTTTTAATGCGCTTGTCATAGACTTTAGTAGAATAACAATCCTGAGCTTTTATAGGCACTAAAGCAGTGATAAGCAGCAGAAATAAAAAATCAAAGACTTTCATTTTTCAATTACATTTTTTAACGGCGCAAAATTATGGAATTATTTCTCTATTTATTTATCATTCCCTGCTCTAAAGCATGAAAAAATGTTTACTTTTGCAGGAAAATTACATATAAACAATTTTAGTTGTATCATGGCAAATGTGATTAAGATTAAAAAAGGTTTAGACATTAATCTGAAAGGCAAAGCTTCAGATGTACTGTTAAGCGGAGGCAAAAGCGAATCATACGCAATTGTTCCCGATTATTATAACGGTATTCTTCCGAAAGTTGTTGCGAAAGTAGGAGAAAAAGTCAAAGCCGGTTCTGTACTAATGATAGACAAGAACCATCCCGAGGTCAAGTTTGTTTCGCCTATCAGTGGTGAGGTAGCTGCCGTAAACCGAGGAGAGAAGCGTAAAGTGCTGAGCATCGTTGTTAAGCCTGATGCGCAAATCGAGTATGAGGATTTTGGCAAGAAGAACGTGGCATCCTTAAAGAGCGAAGAGATTAAGGAGGAGTTGCTGAACGCCGGTATGTGGCCGTTCATCAAGCAACGTCCGTACGACATTATCGCTTCCGCATCCGATACGCCCCGTGACATCTTCGTTTCTGCATTCTATTCAGCTCCATTAGCTCCCAACTTCGACTTTATCGTAAAAGGTCAAGAAGAAGATTTCCAAACAGGTTTGGACGTTTTGGCCAAATTGACTAACGGAAAAGTTTACGTAGGCGTAAGGCATGGTTCTGTTGTTAGCGGAATGAAAGGTGTTGAGATCGTCGAGGTTGAAGGTCCGCATCCAGCCGCGAATGTAGGTGTACAGATTAATCATATCAAACCCATTAATAAGGGTGAGGTAGTTTGGACCGTAAATCCGGCAGACGTAATCGTTATTGGACGCTTGTTCAATAAGGGTGTAGCTGATTTTAGCCGCATGGTTGTTATTACAGGTTCTGAAGCGACAGAGACAGGCTATATCAAGACCATCTCAGGATGTACCATCGAGAGCTTGGTAGGCGGCAAGGTAGCGACAAAGAGACATACACGTATCATTAGCGGAAATGTCTTAACCGGAACAAAAGTGAATATGGATAGCTACTTAGGCGCTTATGACAATCAGATCACAATCATTCCGGAAGGTGACGAGATCCATGAGTTCTTAGGTTTCGCAATGCCTCGTTTCGATCAATTCAGCGCGAGCCATAGCTACTTCAGCTGGTTATGCGGCAAGAAAGAATATGAAATTGATGCCCGTATCAAGGGTGGTAAGCGTGCCATGATCATGTCTAATGAATATGACAAAGTGTTCCCGATGGATATCTATCCGGAATATTTGTTAAAGGCTATTTTGGCATTTGATATCGATAAGATGGAGAATTTAGGAATTTATGAAGTAGCGCCGGAAGACTTCGCTCTTTGTGAATTTGTGGATACTTCAAAGATCGAGCTACAAAAAATTGTTCGCGACGGTTTGAACCTGTTGTATAAAGAAATGAATTAATAACATAAAAATTATAATACATTGAAAGCGTTAAGGAATTATCTCGACAAGATTAAGCCTAACTTTGAGGAAGGCGGAAAGCTGGCGATGTTCCGTTCTGTTTTTGACGGTTTCGAGACATTTTTATTTGTTCCGAATGAGACTTCTAAAACGGGCGTACACATTCATGACTGTATTGACTCAAAGCGTGCCATGACCGTAGTTATCATCGCTTTGTTGCCTGCTTTGCTTTTTGGTATGTATAATGTCGGTTATCAGCACAATCTTGCAGTCGGGGCTGATCCGGGATTTTGGATGACTTTTATTTTTGGATTCTTGGCAGTATTGCCAAAGATCATTGTGTCTTACGTGGTTGGTTTGGGCATTGAGTTCGCTGTAGCTCAATGGAGAAACGAAGAGATTCAAGAGGGATTCTTGGTGTCTGGTATCTTGATCCCGATGATCGTACCTGTTGACACTCCGTTATGGATGATCGCTGTTGCTACAGCTTTCGCGGTGATTTTCGCAAAGGAAGTATTTGGTGGTACAGGTTATAATGTATTTAATGTCGCATTGGTTACACGTGCGTTCTTGTTCTTCGCTTATCCGGCAGCGATGTCCGGTGATCAAGTGTTTGTTCGCACAGCGGACACATTCGGTCTAGGAGCGGGTCAAGTGGTTGATGGTTTCTCTGGCGCTACACCTCTAGGACAGATTGCGGTAGCCAGCAAAGACCTTATCGGTTCTTTCCAAGCTGTTGACGTGTTGGGTAATCCTATTTCAACATGGGACGCATTTATCGGTTTAATCCCCGGATCAATTGGTGAGACATCAGTGTTGGCAATCTTGATCGGTGCTGTTATTCTATTGATCACAGGTATCGCAAGCTGGAAGACAATGGTCTCAGTATTCGTTGGTGGTGCGTTTATGTCATTTGTATTTAATATGATCGGCACAACTGTAGCAATGAGTGTTTCTCCGTTGGATCACTTGTTCTTAGGCGGTTTCGCTTTTGGCGCTGTGTTCATGGCGACAGACCCTGTTACTTCCGCACGTACGGAGACAGGTAAATATATCTATGGTTTCCTTGTAGGAGCTATGGCTATTATCATTCGTGCTTTGAATCCGGGTTATCCAGAAGGTATGATGCTTGCCATCTTGTTGATGAACGTATTCGCTCCGTTGATCGATTATTATGTTGTAGAAGCTAACGTAAATCGTCGTTTGAAACGAGCAATAAAGTAACTATATAATTATAAGGTAAAGATTATGAATAGAGATAGTAATGTATATACCGTTGTCTATGCGTCTGTCATGGTAGTACTTGTTGCGATCGTGCTTGCGTTTACTTCTCAATCCTTGAAGAGTTACCAGAAAGCGAATGAGGATAACGACAAAAGACAACAAATTTTGCGTTCTATAAATGTGTCAGTCGCAGCGAATGAGGCTGAAGGCAAATATAAAGAATTGATCGGGGATAACGCCTTCTTGATTAATGCGGAAGGTGAGAAGATCGGTGATGCCGCAGAGGCATTTGCGGGAGAGAAAGAGGGATATCCTGTGTTTGTCGCTACAATCGATGGACAAACAAAATATATCATGGCGTTGCATGGTACAGGTCTTTGGGGACCGTTATGGGGATACATCTCTGTCAATGATGACAAGAACACTGTTTTTGGTGCGGACTTTAGCCATCAAGGTGAAACTCCGGGATTGGGCGCAGAAATCGTTAAACCTAATTTCAGCGGACAATTCCAAGGAAAACAACTATTCAAGGATGGAACGTTTAAGTCTATCGCAATCGTTAAACCGGGAAAGAGTGTCGCAGATCAAGATTATGTGGACGGTATTTCCGGCGGTACGATCACAAGCCAGGGTGTTAGCAAAATGCTATTTGATAGTTTGAGCGGTTATGTTAAATTTTTAACCTCACAAAAATAAGTAGAAGATGGGATTATTATCTGAAAAGAATAAAGAAGTTCTGTTAGGCCCGTTGAGCGCTAACAATCCGGTTGTAGTCCAAATGTTAGGTATCTGTTCCGCTTTGGCTGTAACCTCAAAACTAGAACCGGCTATCGTGATGGGACTTTCAGTGACAGCCGTTGTCGCTTTCGCTAACGTAATCATCTCTTTGATGAGAAATACGATTCCGAATCGAATTCGTATCATTGTTCAGTTGGTTGTTGTAGCGGCTTTGGTAACAATCGTTAGTGAAGTGTTGAAAGCTTTCGCTTATGATGTAAACAAACAGCTTTCCGTATTTGTCGGATTGATTATTACGAACTGTATCTTGATGGGTCGCTTGGAGGCATTTGCGTTAGGTAATGGCCCGTGGGAATCATTCTTGGATGGTGTAGGTAACGGTTTGGGATATGCGATCATTCTTATTATCGTAGGTTTCTTCCGTGAGTTACTAGGTTCAGGGACATTGCTTGGTTTCCAAGTAATACCTCAAGCATTCTATGATCTTGGTTACGCGAATAATGGCTTGATGATTTTGCCTCCGATGGCGTTGATCGTAATAGCTGTTATTATCTGGGTTCATCGTATCAAGAATAAGGAACTTCAAGAAAAATAATGTAAACGATTAAACGAAAAATAGAATGGAACAATTATTAAGCACATTCGTCCGCTCGATCTTCGTTGACAACATGATTTTCGCATATTATTTAGGTATGTGTTCTTTCGTGGCTGTCTCAAAGAACGTGAAGACCGCTTTAGGATTAGGTATGGCAGTTACATTCGTACTTTTCTGTACGTTGCCTATTAATTATATGCTTGAGAATTATGTATTGAAAGAAGGTGCATTGCAATGGTTAGGTCCGAAATTCGCTGATGTAAATCTTAGCTTCTTGGCGTTTATCATATTCATCGCAGTCATTGCGTCTTTCGTACAGTTAGTAGAGATGGTTGTCGAGAAATTCTCTCCGTCTTTGTATGCTTCCCTAGGTATCTTTTTACCGTTGATCGCCGTAAACTGCGCTATCTTGGGCGGATCTCTGTTTATGCAACAAAAAGCGTTCCCTAATGTAGGTGTCGCTACTGTTTATGGTTTAGGATCTGGTCTTGGTTGGTTGCTTGCTATTGTTGGTATGGCCGCTATCCGAGAGAAATTGGCATATTCAAATGTTCCGAAACCTCTAAAAGGATTGGGTATTACTTTCATCCTTACAGGTTTGATGGGTATGGCATTTATGTGCTTCTCTGGTCTGAAAATTTAATATTAACGCATTAAACAAAATATAAAGATGACTTTATTAATGTTAGGCGGACTTACGATTTTGACTAGCGCGGTAGTGTTCTTGCTTATTACACTTATCCTTGTTGGTTTGCTTTTGTTCGCTAAAGCGAAATTGGTGCCTTCTGGTAATGTTACTTTGGAGGTCAACGGAGAGAAAAAAATAGAGACCCCGATAGGTGGAACTTTACTTGGCGCCCTACAGAGCGGTGGTATCTTCTTGTCTTCCGCTTGTGGTGGTGGTGGTAAATGTGGTCAATGCCGCGCTCAAGTTATTGATGGTGGTGGCGAGATTCTACCAACAGAGAAAGGTTTCTTCTCTCGTAAGCAAGTAAAAGATCATTGGCGTTTGGCTTGCCAATGTAAGGTTAAAGAGAACATGACTGTTCATGTACCTGACGAAGTGTTTGGTGTAAAAGAATGGGAGTGCGAGGTTATCAGCAACAAGAATGTCGCAACCTTCATCAAGGAGTTTATCGTTGCGTTGCCTAAGGGTGAGCACATGGACTTCATCCCGGGTTCTTATGCTCAGATTAAGATTCCTCCTTATACAATGGATTATAATAAGGATATCGATAAGAGCTTAATCGGCCCTGAGTATTTGCCCGCATGGGAGAAATTTGGATTGTTTAACTTGAAATGTAAGAACGACACTCCATCTATCCGTGCTTATTCTATGGCTAACTACCCGGCAGAAGGTGATAGAATCATGTTGACTGTCCGTATTGCGACTCCTCCGTTTAAGCCGAAACCACAAGTTGGCTTTATGGATGTTATGCCGGGTATCGCTTCTTCTTATATCTTTACGTTGAAGCCGGGAGATAAGGTTATCATGAGTGGTCCTTATGGTGATTTCCACCCGATTTTCAATTCTAAACGAGAGATGATGTGGATTGGTGGTGGTGCTGGTATGGCTCCGCTACGTGCTCAGATTATGCACATGATGAAGACATTGAAGACTACAGATCGTAAGATGTCTTATTTCTATGGTGCGCGTGCATTGAATGAGGTGTTCTATTTGGAAGACTTCTTGGAGTTGGAGAAAGAATTCCCGAACTTCTCTTTCCACTTGGCGCTTGACCGTCCTGATCCTGCAGCGGACAAAGCAGGTGTTAAATATGTAGCTGGTTTCGTTCATCAAGTAATTTATGATACTTATTTGAAAGATCATGAAGCTCCTGAGGATATCGAATACTACATGTGTGGTCCTGGTCCGATGTCAAAGGCAGTAGAAGGTATGCTTGACAGCCTAGGTGTTCCGATGGAAATGTTGCACTTTGATAACTTTGGTGGATAATCAAAGTTTCTTAATACAGAAAAAGGATGTGTCTGAGAAGGCACATCCTTTTTTATTTCTTTTTCTAAGTGAAAAATAACCCGAGTTGATTACTCATCAGATTTCTCTTTTTCCAATAAGTGATACGCTGGAATTTCTGGAAGAAAATTGTAGGTTTGATCCTCGTAGTTGATTTTACAACAAAAATGAGAAAAACCATTGCTCACGATTAAATACCTTACCCGTAAAACCATATTATAACGCGCTATTTGGTCAAATACAGCGCTTGTTATGTTGATATGAGGGGCTTTATACTCCACAATGGCCAATGGCTCTAAAAAGCGATTATAAACGACCGTATCGCAGCGTTTTGATGTGCCATTCAAACTGATGGATACCTCATTTGCCACAAGTGCTAAAGGATAGTTCTTTTGCTTGACCAAATAATGTACGAAATGTTGCCGAACCCATTCTTCAGGAGTTAACTTAACTGATTTCTTACGAATCTCATCCCATATAAAGAGCTTTCCTGCCTCTCTCGTTACTTTGACATGAAATTTTGGTAGATTTAATGTAAGCATTTGCTATATTTGCTACTATTTATTTTTGGTAAAAAACGCTTCAAAGGTAATTATTTATGAGAACAAAACAAGAAATCGTAGAGAATTGGCTTCCCCGTTATACAGAACGGAGATTGGAAGATTTCACTAAACATGTATTGCTTACCAACTTTACAAAATATGTTGAGATTTTTGCCGAACATTTTAACGTGCCTATTTTGGGATTGAAAAGTTCAATGCCTAATGCTTCGGCAGAGGGTATCACGATCATAAATTTTGGAATGGGAAGCGCTAATGCGGCAACTATCATGGACCTGTTGTCCGCTATTATGCCAAAGGCCGTGCTCTTTCTTGGTAAGTGCGGTGGCCTAAAGAGGGCTAATGCGTTAGGCGATTATTTGCTGCCAATTGCCGCTATTCGTGGTGAAGGAACTTCTAATGAATATCTGCCGCCAGAAGTGCCTTCTTTACCTGCATTCTCAATGCTTCGTGCTATATCTTCGGCAATTCGAGATCATGGAAAAGATTACTGGACAGGCACTATTTATACAACAAATAGGCGAGTTTGGGAATATGATAATGATTTTAAAGAGTATCTCAGAAGTACTCACGCTACAGGAATAGATATGGAAACAGCAACGTTATTAACTGCCGGATTTGCTAATCAAATACCTACCGGAGCACTGCTAATGGTGTCGGATAAACCAATGGAAGATGACGGAATAAAGACAGAAGCAAGCGATAAAATGGTCACTCAACAGTTCGTTGGAGAACATGTAATATTAGGAATAGAAGCTCTACAACAGATATTGGAAGGCAAAAAAACAATTCGCCATATCCGATTTAGTTGGTAAACGGAAAACTTTATTAATATGGCCAAGAAAGAGGTTTTATACGAAGATATTTGTAAAGATATTATTGCTAAAAAGTTCTCACCTATTTATGTACTAATGGGCGAAGAACCTTATTTTATCGATCAAATAACAAATCTTTTATTAGATCATGTTTTGGAGGAATCGGAGAAGGATTTTAATCAAATAATCCTTTATGGAGCGGATACAAATGCAATCTCTATTATTAATGCGGCGAAACGTTTTCCTATGATGTCTAAATATCAATTAGTCGTTGTTAGGGAAGCGCAATTAGTTGATAATATAGAGCTGCTCAGCAACTATGTGAAGCAACCCTTAAATTCCACTATTTTGGTCATAAACTATAAGTATAAGAACTTAGATAGACGGCGTTCGCTCGCTTCTCTTGTAGAGAAAAATGGGATTTTATTTGAATCAAAAAAACTCCCTGATTATAAAATTCCCGGATTTATTTCTTCGATATTTCAACAGCGGTCTATCGCTGCAGAGCCAAAAGCCATTCAGATGCTATCTGAGTTCCTTGGAAACGATCTAAATAAGATATGCAAGGAAATAGACAAGCTCGCAATTATATTGGCTGAAAAAGCCTTAAAACGAGTCACGCCCGAAGTGGTGGAAGAAAATGTAGGAATCAGTAAAGACTATAATGGGTTCGAGCTGGTAAAAGCAATTGCGGAAAAGGATGTTTTAAAAGCAAATCGTATCATTCAATATTTTGAGAAAAATCCTAAAAAGAATCCAATACAATTAACCCTAACAGTATTGTTTAATTATTTCTCAAATTTATTGATCTGCTATTATACACAAGACAAATCTGAATTTGGATTGATGAACGCGTTAGGCTTAAAAAGTAAAATACAAGTTCGTGATTATATGCTAGGAATGAGAAATTATTCAGGTATGAAGGTTTTTAATTTAATTAGTGACATCAGAACCGCAGATGCAAAATCTAAGGGCGTGGATAATGTAAATACAACCGATGCAGAACTCTTAAAGGAATTAATTTATAAAATACTGCACTGATCACGCAATTAAGCATCAAAAGAGACTAAAAAGGGGCTTTTTACTCTTAAACGATATATAATCGGAGAGGGTAAAAGGCCTCTTTTGTATTATATGTCAGATTCTTAATACGTTTTTAACCCTTAAATAGCTTCGATTTTTATCAAAGAGTAAATCCCTGTACGCAAAAAATGAAAAGAATCCACATATTTGTAAATAGAGTCAACAAATAGCAATTAAAGCTACCAACATTCTATAATAAGCACGCCAAAATGTCACCCATACAAAGTGGAGAAGGGGAGGAGTATCTATTTATGTAAACAAATATTTGTATGCTACAAATGTATACTTTTATAATTGTGTAATTATTTATCATAATAAATTCACATTAATAACAAATATACACTGATTACATTTGTTACCACTGTAAGTTATACTTGTAATATGTATACATTTATATATTTCGCTGTGCCTCTTAATATTAGTATAATATATAACAATCCAATATATTGATTAACCGTTTCTGATCAATTAGATTAGATTTACGACAGCTAAAGTGTATATATGTGAATAATCATAGTGGAATAGTGATTTATGTATGATATAACATATTATAATCCAGTGATATATGAAATATATCTAAAGTATTACTACAGCCGTAATATACGGCTTATCTCTTGTATTACAAAAGTCAAGAACAAATGTAAATCATGTCTATTACATTAATAATCTCAATAATTCACATTAATACATTGCACAATTGGAAATATTGGTTTATATTTGTGTCGCTTTAATTTTGTAGCTATATATAAAAGTAAACAGTCATAATGGCAGTATTTTTTACATTTTGAATGGATATCAAACAATGAAAGATCGAATATTAAAAGTGATGGAGCATGAAGGACTTAGTTCTTCCAAATTTGCCGATGCAATAGGTATCCAACGTTCGGCAATGTCACATATCATGTCTGGAAGGAATAATCCCAGCTTGGATGTTTTGATAAGAATATTAGAACGATTTACATATATAGATTCTGATTGGTTACTTTTAGGAAAGGGAAGCATGCTTCGTGATCAAGCAGATCAAGAGTCCTCTTTATTCCCTAATACGCCCGAAAATCGCACAGACCTACAAGTAACTTCTGAAAATCCAAGAGAATCAGTAGTTGAGACATCTGTAAACACTCCAAAACAAACTGTAATTGAACATGTTATATGTCAAGAAAAACCACCAAAATTGGTGAGCAAAATAATGGTTTTTTATTCAGATAATACATTTGACACATTTGTACCAGAAAAAAGCAAGAAAGAATAGCCTCTTTTTCGTTTACATCTCATCTACTACACAAATAAACTTGCAACCTTAATTCATGCTCCAATAGGAGAAGATATTCCCGCATACAACTATTTGTAGACAGGAATATCTTCCCATAGAAAAAAGCACACTTCCTTTTCTTCTACTCTTTGTTTACACTATCTTTGCAAACAAATTGAGCACTTTATAATATGAAAAAGTACATTTTAGACATGAAGGTCAATGAAAACTTGCGCCTTCATAAAAATTATTGCCTATTAAAATTAACCGCGGACAGAGATTTACCTGAAATGTTGCCCGGACAATTTGTGGAAATTCTTGTTAAAGATTCAGCTACAACATTTTTACGTCGCCCTATCTCTGTTAATTATGTAGATAAATCAACTAACGAGCTATGGCTTTTGGTTCAATTAATAGGTGATGGCACAAGAAAAATGGCCACCTTACAACCAGGTACCCTTGTAAATATTATGCTGCCTTTGGGTAATGGTTTTTCTATTCCATCAAAAGATCAACAAGAAAAGAAGTTATTACTTATTGGAGGCGGTGTCGGTACAGCTCCTATGCTTTATCTAGGAGCTTGCCTCAAGAAAGCCGGATTTGAGCCTATATTCTTATTAGGAGCACGTTCAAAAGATGACGTGCTTCAATTAGATGATTTTCATAAGTTTGGGGATGTATACATCACAACTGAAGATGGATCTTTAGGTGAAAAAGGATATGTAACTAACCACTCTGTACTAAAAAAGATACATTTCGACCAAATATATACTTGTGGCCCTAAACCTATGATGATGGCTGTCGCTAAATATGCTCATTCAGAAAATATTGAATGTGAAGTTTCTCTAGAGAACATGATGGCTTGCGGTATAGGAGCTTGCCTTTGCTGCGTAGAGAAAAACAAGGAAGGTCATAATGTGTGTGTATGTAAAGAAGGTCCTGTTTTTAATATAAAGAAATTATCATGGCTGAATTAAATGTAAATATTGGAAAATTACCGTTGAAGAATCCGGTAATGACCGCTTCTGGTACTTTTGGATATGGCTTGGAATATGCAGACTTGATTGACATAAGCGAATTAGGTGGTATTTTCGTAAAGGGTACTACAATACAGCCTCGTGAAGGTAATGACTATCCGAGAATGGCCGAGACTCCTTCTGGCATGTTGAACGCTGTTGGCTTGCAAAACAAAGGCGCAGACTATTTCATTGAGCATATCTATCCTGCAATTAAGGATATTGACACAAATATGATTGTCAATGTGAGCGGTTCTTCTGTTGAAACTTATGTGGAATGCGCTGAGAAAATAGCTACATTAGACAAAATTCCCGCTATTGAGCTTAATATTTCTTGCCCGAATGTAAAACAAGGAGGCATGGCTTTTGGTGTTACAGCTACTGGTGCGGCCGAAGTGGTTAGAGCGGTTAGAAAGGCTTATTCCAAGACTCTTATCGTAAAATTATCACCAAACGTAACAGATATTACAGAGATAGCGAAAGCTGTAGAAGCTGAAGGTGCTGATGCGGTCTCTTTGATTAACACGATGCTCGGTATGGCAATTGACGCCGAGAAACGCAAGCCTGTTTTATCTACTATCACAGGTGGTCTTTCCGGCCCTTGTGTAAAGCCTGTCGCTTTACGTATGGTATGGCAAACCTACCATGCGGTGCGTATTCCCATCATTGGATTGGGAGGTATCTCTTCTTGGAAAGATGCTGTAGAGTTTATGTTAGCTGGGGCTAGCGCAATCCAAATCGGTACTTATAACTTTGTTGATCCAACAGTGTCTATAAAAGTTATAGATGGAATAAATGACTACTGTGATCGACATGGATTCAAATCTGTAAAAGAATTGATTGGAGCATTGAATGTATAATCTTATCTAATCGTTTTTATACAATATATATTATTCATAAAAGCTGTTGGATTTATAATAAAAAACCTCAGTATACTTCAAGATAATATTTGATATATACCGAGGTTTTTATTTTGCAAATAACAATTTTATTGATAATAATTCAATCTATTTATTGAGTATAATTACCAATATTAAAAATTACATTTATTCAATTTCTACAGCAGTTGGACAATGATCTGAATGTACGGCATCGGCTAATATATAAGCGTTCTTAATACGAGATTTCAACTCATCAGCAATCATACAATAATCGATACGCCATCCCTTATTTTTCTCTCTCGCTTTAAATCGATAACTCCACCATGTATATTCTTGCTTTTTTGGATTTATATATCGAAAGGTATCAATAAATCCTGACGCGAGAAAACCAGTCATCCATTCTCTTTCTTCTGGAAGAAAACCACTATTACCCGCATTTCGAATAGGATCATGAATATCGATTGCCTCGTGGCAAATATTATAGTCTCCGCAAAGAATTAAATTAGGATGATCTTTTCGTAATTCTGTTACATATTCTTGAAAATCCACCAGCCATTTCATCTTGAAATCTTGTCGCTCTTCTCCACTTGTTCCAGATGGATGATAAACGCTAACGACAGATAGATCGTAAAAATCAGCACGAATAAAACGTCCCTCATTATCATACTTTTCAATTCCCATTCCATATTCCACACGCAAAGGTTCCTGCTTAGATAATATGGCAACACCACTATATCCTTTTTTCTGTGCGCTAAAAAGATACGAATAGTATCCCATTTCTCTAAAAATATCTTCTGGATATTGCTCCGGCTGTAATTTCGTCTCTTGTATGCAAAACACATCAGGCTGCTCTTTTTTTAGCCACTCTGGTAAACCTTTGCCTATAGCAGCTCTTAATCCGTTCGTGTTATAAGTTATTATCTTCAATTGTTTTACTTTTTTATTACTTCTCTCTAAAGAAGTAATAGGTTTGACAATATTTACGAAAATACAAAAACTCCGTGAGTTTTACGTCAATGATACAAAAAGACAAAATTTTTAACTGATCATATTAAAAAAGTAACAGAGAATATATAATTTGGCATCCATCAAAAATGGGGAGAAACATCATGCTAGAACATTTACAAGAAATATTAAATAGCACTCAAATAACCACATCAACGACAGCGGTTAGATTATTTGCAGGCTTCATTTTAGGAGCTATAATAGGAATAGAAAGACAATTTAGGCGCAGAAATGCAGGTATGCGAACATTTACCCTCATTTGCATGGGATCAACAGCAGCAATGCTCATATCCATATGGATTCCGCAGACATATCCTAATTTTTTAAATGGAGATCCTGGACGTATCGCTGCGCAGGTATTAACTGGAATAGGCTTCTTAGGCGCAGGAGCTATTATACAAAGTCGAGGTAGTGTGCATGGACTAACAACAGCTGCTTGTATATGGGTTACATCCGTTGTTGGTCTTGCGGTAGGAGCCGGAATGTATAGGGCCGCCATCATTACTACAGCTTTTACATTAATAGTGCTAATTTCGTTAGAACGACTTGAGCGACACATGTTTCTAGATGGCGTCAATAAAATCTTAACGATCCATTGCTCAACCGCCACCCCAGATCTTAAAAATATTCGAGCAATATTGGAAAAGAGGGGAATTTTTATAGTAAGCCTTTCGTATGAGTACGACTATGAACAAGAAAGCTCCATAATTACATATAAAGTGAATGTAAAATCCAAATCATCTTATGGAGACTTGTTCACAGACATAAAAAAGCTAGGCTATATTTCACAGATACACCTATTGGCTTAAAAAAACGGTTTGCGTTCTCTTCAACCGCGAGAGATAAACGCAAACCGTCCCTATAGTTTCTTGAAATATTGCTATTATTCCAATTCACCCTTTAACATACGTCCAGCTATGCGAGCTGCATCTGCCACATATTTGCTACATGGCCGTTTTGTGTAATATTGCTTTGTGCGCAAAGAAGGAGCAGGAGTTGTCGAAATTTCATCAGGAGGAAGAAGACTTCGACAAATAATTGTTTCATGCTTCTCTTTAAACAGATCAGCCATTTTTTGAACCATTCCATAATTACGAGTACGTGCCTCTTGATCTTGAGGATCTAATACAGGATATTTAAATCCCGCAAGCATCGCCATTGCGCTAACCGTTCCACACACTTCACGCATGCGTCCAACGCCACCACCAAAAGAGACTGACATTTTCTTTGCCATTTCGATGTCCAATTCAAACACATCCGCATAGGCCAAAAAAACAGATTGGGCACAATTGTATCCTGATTCAAAGTTGTCAACGGCTTGCTCTACGCGCTCTTCTATATCAAAGGACTTCATAATCAACGCAAGCTCTATCTGCTTTAACAGGTCCGATGATACCTTTCGCAACCGCTACATGTTCCGGATGGTTAGCATACGTATTCACGTCCTCTAAAGTTGCCAATTCTGTAGTTAAAATAATGTCCCATGCTTCTGCCGGATTGCAGTTGAAGTCCACATGAATCATCTTCAATACATCAATTTTATTGATTAAAGCCTCTAATTTATCTTTAATCTCTTGCATTTTAGCTTGTTTCTCCGCAGGAGTCTCAAACTCTTTCAACTTAAACATTACAATATGTCTGATCATATAACAAAAATAGATTAAATGGTTTTTATATATTACATCTGTTCCTCCAGATATGAATCTTTATAACCTAAGAAATATAAGATTCCATCTAAGCCAATCGTTGAGATTGATTGCTTAGCGGTAGCCTTCACTTTAGGTTTGGCATGGAAAGCTATCCCTAAACCAGCAATACTGATCATGGGTAAATCGTTCGCGCCATCACCAACGGCAACAGTCTGTCGAATATCAACATTCTCAACCTGTGCGATTAGCCGCAATAACTCAGCCTTGCGCTTACCATCGACAATATCTCCAATATATCGTCCTGTAAGTTTACCATCGACAACTTCTAGCTCATTCGCATAAACATAATCAATGTGATACTTTTGCTTAAGGTAATTGCCAAAATAAGTAAACCCACCAGAAAGAATCGCTATTTTAAATCCTACCTTTTTTAATATATGCATTAAGCGATCCACACCTTCGGTGATAGGCAAATGTTCCGCTATATCTTGCATAACAGAAACATCCAATCCTTTAAGCAAAGCACAACGCTGACGAAAGCTATCACAGAAATCAATTTCTCCTCTCATGGCCGCATCCGTAATAGCTTTTACTTGATCTCCGACACCAGCACGCATCGCCAATTCATCAATCACTTCGGTTTCTATTAGCGTTGAATCCATATCAAAACAAATCAACCGTCTCATTCTGCGGTACATACTATCTTCTTGAAAAGAAATATCCATTTCTAATTCAGTTGATAGCTTCATAAATTCAGCTTTCATCGCTTCTTTATCTTTTGGTGTACCTCTCACGGAAAATTCTACGCTTGCTTTTGGAGTCCTAGCATTCTCATCCAAAGGAATACGTCCGGTCAGTCGTTTAATATCATCAATATTCATGCCCTGCTCAGCGACGACACGAGAGACACCCGCTATCTGTTTCGCTGTCAATTTCCGGCCCAAAATAGTGATGATATATCTATTCTTGCCTTGCATTCCTACCCATTGACTATATTCTTGCTCTGAGATTGGACTAAAGCGGATATTGACATCCAGCTCATAGCTCTTAAAAAGTAACTCTTTCAAAAGGTCTCCAGAGTTAGACTCCTTACTTTGGAATAAGATACCTAAAGACAAATGATTATGAATATCTGCTTGGCCTATATCTAAAATAACCGCATTGTTTTTCGCCAATATTTCAGTAAGAGCAGCCGTCACACCCGGACGGTCTGAACCATTAATATTAATAAGTATTATTTCGTCGTCTTGTGCCATTCTCTAAAAATCTTAAAGACAAAAGTACATAAGAAATATCGAAAACAGTCATTCTCTCATAAAATTCTGCTTGAATTGAAAATCAACTGTTGAAAGTCCCTTTCTAAAAGGAATAAATATATGTCGCATAACATATTATATATGTGTTAAATGATGCGATACAACATATAAATAAACTTGTATATGTGTAAAAATATAATATATAATTTGGTAAAAAAGCCCTTTTCGTTATATATTTGCACTCGTTAAAGGCGAATATTTGTTTTTTTAGCGAAAAAGACAAGCCTGTTTACGATCCTGAAAATCAGGAGTCAGATATATATACTGTGTTAGCATATCTATCTGATTAAGTTTAACGTAAAATTAAAAATATGAAGGTAAGAGCTTATGTTCTCATCGTATCAGTAGCCCTTTTCGGAATGTCTGCTGGTTCGAAAAAAGCCAAACTAACAGAGGGTATTAACCCAGGTGACTTGGCTCCGAGAATAGAGTTTTTGGAAATGGGACATCAGTCTAGTTTTCAAAACCAATCAAGACGTTACACTTTGCTCAATTTTTGGGCAGCTTACGATGCCGAATCGCGGGCTCGTAACGTTCAATTAGCGAATGAGGTTAACAAGTTTAGTCCTACCGAAATTGCGATGTGTTCTATCTCAATGGACGAGAAAGAGTCTATTTTTGCAGAGACAGTAAAGATTGACAAATTAGATTTGTCAACCCAATTTCATGAAGGACAGGGTAAAGAGTCAGAGTTGTACAAGAAGTATGATCTTAAAGATGGATTCAAAAATTTCTTGATAGACAACAAAGGAGTGATAATCGCCGCCAACATCACTCCCGAAAAACTGACAGAAATTCTGAAAAAGATTTAATCAGTAATTATGCGCAAAGCGGCAGTGTCCCAATAAAGTAACACTGCCGCTTTTTTATTGGTAAATAAATATTTCCTATTCTGGCTGTATCTCTCCAGAAGAAGGCAATTGTTTCCAGCCCTCACCAAAGGTGTCGTATGCATCTGTGACAACGACAAAAGCCAATGGGTCACTTTCTTTAATGGCATGTTTCACGCTGGTAACCTCTTTATGGCTTACAACTAAGAACAGCATTTCCTTATCTTTGCCGGTATAAAGACCACTACTTTTGATGCAAGTAGCCGTACGATCCAAATCATTCAGGATAAATTGATGAAGTCCATGCAATTCTTGATCACTAATGACAAATATAAGTTTATCATCTTTTGCGCCATTAATGACATAAGCGATGACACGAGATGTAACATAAATGGCAATTAGCGAATATAAGGATAGATGCCATGATGGTCCTCCGGTATCTTCCGCGTTGCCAACACCAAAGCCAATGACAACAAGCCCAAAACACACCACAGTCGCATCAACAAGTAGTATTGCGTTCGAGAAACGAATGTGACAATATTTTTGCAATATCATGCCTACAATATCACTACCACCTGTAGTAGCTTGATTTCTAACAACTATACCACAACCTAAGCCTATCACAGCCGCACCAATGATACTGGTCAACATTAAATGATCCGTCATATTCATACAGCCGCCTAGCAATTCGCTAGGGGATAATGACTGTAAAGCCTCTTCAGTTGGATAGACCATACGTGACATAACATTCATGATCAGAGGTGTGGAAAGTGCAGCCACAACAGTACGTGAACCCAACTTTGATCCCAAAAGAACTACGGACAAGAGCAAAAGAGGAACGTCAAACATATAACCAAATGTTCCTACCTGAATCGAAGGGAATAAATTATGCAAAACGATACTGGCTCCATATACGCCACCAGGCACAATATTATACGGATTAATGAAAAATACGAATCCTGCCGCCAGAATGGTACATCCCATAAATATACCAAGCCATGACAACCACCAATCACGGTGTGTGGCGGGCTCTAAAAACTCATAAATACTTTTTTTCGTCATAAATATTAAATTATTATGTGTCCAATTGTTTCTGATTTATTGCATAAATATGTGATCTGCGAGACTTATATATGCAAATGTATAAAAAATGAATAAATATCAAAATTTGATTGAGCAAATGTGGCTGGCTATAAAAATCTAGTTAAGAGCGCTATGACAGAGCAAAAAGAATATAAAGTTAACGTTAAGGCTTTGAAAAATATACCCCCATATCATAAGCGATACAGGGGTATATTTAATATTGTTGATAAATATAATTAAAACTTATATCCTACAGTAATTCCGATATTAGCATTATGAGGAGCCTCACCATCATAAAGCTTGCAGAAACCTAGTTGTGTGTCTAAGCCTACTAAGATCTGATCAATCTCTAAACCTAAACCGATATTCCATCCAGCGTCAAAACGATTAAGGTCAAGTCCGTCATCACCAAAAGTGCTGATCTTATCGCTTGTCTTACCACCGATACCTGCGATAGAAGCGTTACCTTCCAATTTAGCCTTGCCACCAACACCACAAGCTAGATAAGGACCTGTAGCAGCAATAAAATTGATATTATCTGTCAAATTAAAACGTAATTGAACATTAACCGGAAGTTCTAAATATAATTGATTTATTTTCAATTCAGCATCAGCGGAAGTAATTTGTCCTTCAAATTTTCCAGAATATTTTGCGCCCTTTTGAGAGAAAAACAAAGAAGGTTGCAATGATACCATATCCGTGAATTGGTATTCCATACCAACACCAACACGAGCACCTGGTTTAAATTTTGCGTTATCCGAATTCTCTCCAATATAGCTACTCAAATTTAAACCGGCCTTTACATTGAAAGACACTTGCGCAAATCCTATAGTACAGATTAGCGCAAACAGCACTGTTAAAATACTCTTTTTCATAACTGTTAATTTTTATCGTTAATAATAAAATTGCGCAAATGTAATACATAAATTTTTACATTATCCTTTTAATGCGATAATTTTTTCAGAGCAAAATTAACTAAAAGATATTATTCGAATCGATACGATGAAGTTTTAGCTCATTATTAGATGTTTATCTAAATAATAACAATCTTTTTAAATTGATGGTACTATACTAATAGAGTTTATATCGAATAATTGATTAAAGCGTTCTTTGACTTATCTTTGTGG
>CAUWMZ010000052.1:0-46860 GCA_963560035.1 uncultured Parabacteroides sp. | reverse complement strand
TAGAGCATTGGATTGTGGTTCCAAGGGTCGTGGGTTCGAGCCCCATCTTTCACCCCTAAGGTAAAAGGATATCTTTTAGATATCCTTTTTTTGTATGTTGTCATTTCTGTCGCCTGTTATATCTTTGTGTCCTTTATGGGATTATATTAGTCTCCTTGTGCTTATTCATTAAATTCTAATAAAACATGAAACAGTTATGTATGATGGCGCTAGCTTGTCTGATGATGGCAAGTTGCCAAGAATCCCCTAAAGGGTATGTGATTAATGGAGAGGTTGAAAACATGCCTGACGGAAAAATTTATTTGAAGTCGTTCCGTAATAAGATGTTTTTCGATGTGGATACGACTGAAATCAAAGGCGGAAAGTTTACCTTTAAAGGAGAGGTTGAGCAGCCCTTGCTTTTTGGTTTGTCTACGGAAGAGATGAGTTATCCGGCTTCGCTGTTTATTGAGAACACGACAATGCGAGTGAAGCTTTCGGAAGAGGGCGATAAGGTAGAGGTGTTCAATTCGCCGGCAAATGATATTTTTCACGGCAATGCGGAAAAGGTGATGGAAGATGGTTATAATATAGATAGTTTAATAACGAAGTATCCAGATTCACCGGTAGCCGCTTATTTCTTGTATCGTTATTTTACGTATCAGCTTTCGTTGGATGATTTGAAGGCTGCCCGTTCAAAGATCTCACCGGAGTTGGCAGATTGTCCTTATGTGAAGGATTTGGATGGCATCATCAAGCAATTGGAGCATGTGCAAATTGGTCAAGTTGCACCTGAATTTAGCTTGCCGGATACGGCTGGGGTTTCGGTGTCATTGTCTGACTTTAGGGGAAAATATGTCTTATTAGATTTTTGGGCCTCTTGGTGTCCTCCTTGTCGTGCGGAAAATCCAAATGTGGCGGCCTCTTATCAGCAATTTAAAGATGAGAATTTTACGATAGTGGGAATTTCTTTAGATCGTGACAAGGCTAAATGGTTAAAGGCTATAGCTGATGATCAATTGACTTGGACTCATCTTTCTGATTTGAAGTATTGGGATTCTGAGATACCTGCCCTTTATGGTGTGAGAGGTATTCCTTCCAATGTTTTGTTAGATCCTGATGGGGTGATTATCGCTAAGAATATTTTTGGTGAAAAATTAGGTGAGACACTAAAGCAGGTGTTAAAATAAAACTCCATTTGATATTAGTTGTATCGGGGGGTGATATGATAAAAAAGGACTGATAGATGTTTTTCTGTCGGTCTTTTTTTTATGGTTTTATGAAATAATTAATCCTTGTTTAAGTGAATAGTTAATCACTACTTGAGTGATTAACTGATCACTACTAGTACTCGTAAGTTAATTACTCAACAAGTGAATAGTTAATCACTTAGTGCTGTTGTAATATGTTGATAATTAATTATTTGATGATATGATGCTTGTGGGAGATCTTTGTTGTTGAGGAGAGGCTCGAAAGGGTTGCATCAAGGTTGTTATTATATTTGAAGATGAAGGCTGTTAGAGGCCGTTTGAGGTCAGAACGCCGATAGGGTAAACCGCAATAAAGTAGACGTGCGCTATGTGATTAAAAAAGATGTTGTCTGGAGAGAAAACAAAAAAAGAGGAAATCGAAAGATTTCCTCTTTTAGAGCGGAAGACGGGGCTCAAACCCGCGACCCTCAGCTTGGAAGGCTAATGCTCTATCAACTGAGCTACTTCCGCAAGTATTGCTAATCAAGAGGAGTGGGCAGTGATGGATTCGAACCACCGAAGGCGAACGCCAGCTGAGTTACAGTCAGCCCCATTTGGCCACTCTGGTAACTGCCCCTCTGTTTCTCAATTGCGATGCAAAGGTACGACTTTATTTTTAATATGCAAGCGTTATGCGGAAAAATTTACCATTTTTATTGCAGTAACTGCTGCTTCATCTCCCTTATTGCCGTATCGACCACCTGCTCTATCTTCGGATTGTTGCATGTTATCTGTTGTTAATAACCCGAAAATGAATGGGATATCATACATCAGATTTAATTCTGTGATGCCTTGTGTAACACCTGAGCAAACATAATCAAAATGTGGCGTATCACCTCTTACGACGCAGCCCAATACAATGATTGCGTCTAATTCTTTTGTTTCTGCTAATCTTTTTGCGCCAAAAGTCAGTTCAAAACTACCGGGTACACGTTTGATAATGATGTTTTCTTGTTTAACACCGTGTTTTTCCAGTGTATTGCAAGCGCCTTCCAGTAACTTCTCTGTGATATTTCTGTTCCATTCTGCGACAACGATACCGATGTTCATGTCAGAGGCGTCAGGTACGCTGTTAAAGTCGTATTCTGACAAATTTTGATAAGCTGTAGCCATATCTTTCTTTATTATATTAAAAGAAGAGGATGCCTTGTTTTAACGAGACATCCTCCGTGTTTATTGTTTCTAAATTATAGTCAATTATTTTTCAGCAGAAGCGCGAGTGATAAATTTATCGATATCTCCAGCTTCAACAGATGTATAATATTTTTCTTTAATCGTATTGTAGGCTTGTACTGCTTTATCAAACTCTTTTAGGTTTTCGTAAGCGATACCTGCTTTTTTCAAATAGATAGGGCTGATAACTTCATTATCCGCTTCTTTAGCGGCTTTCTCGAAATAGCTGACACCTTCTTTTAGGTTACCCATATTAACATAGCAGTCACCGATAAGGCCAAGAATAGAGGGAGAGATCATATTCTCTTTACCTTTAAAAGACTTAAGAAGATCGACCGCTTTTTGGTTGTCGCCCATCTTGTAATAGCAGATACCGGCATAAGCTTTTGCCAAGTTTCCGGCATCAGTACTTCCGTATTGGTTGATGATTGCCTCGAAACCTTCATAGTCTGCGCCATTTCCGTTAAGAGCTAAAGCGAAAGAATCTTTGGCGAAATATTGCTCTCCTTTAAACATAGCGGCTGCGGCTTTCTTCTCCTGTGGAATTAAGTAGCCATATTTGAAGCCTAAAATAGCTCCTACAACAAGCGTAATAGCTATGATGGCATAGATGATTTTCTTAGAATTATTTTCAATGAATTGCTCTGATTGAGAGACTATCTCTTCTACTTCAAACTCTTTGTTGGTGTCCTTTTCTTTAGTAGCCATAATGTGTTATTGTTGTTTTATTAAATTTTCTTTTTTTTAGTCTATCGCCTAACGGATTGGTTTGGCGATTCAAAGCGCAAAAGTAATTTTTTTTACTGATATAATCCATACAATAGAAGTATATTTTTTAAATTTGTGCGTTTAATGGGAATTCGATGATACTTAAGAAGCTTTCGGTGCTCAATTATAAGAACATACTTCAAGCGGAGGTTCTTTTTTCATTCAAGATGAATTGCTTTTTTGGCAATAATGGAATGGGTAAGACAAACTTGTTGGATGCGATTTATTATCTCTCTTTTTGCAAGAGCTATATAAATACTCCTGATAGCCAAATAATAAATAATAGTCAAGATTTTTGTGTGTTGCAAGGTCTATATGATTATGAGGGGCGTGAAGAGGATATTTTTTGTTCGATGCGGCGTAAGCAGCGTAAGCAATTTAAACGAAACAAGAAAGAGTATGATCGGTTGTCTGAGCATATCGGTCTCTTGCCGCTGGTTATGATTTCTCCGGCTGATGCGGATTTGATAAGAGGAGGGAGCGATGAGCGGCGCCGTTTCTTGGATCTTATCGTGTCACAACATGATAAATCTTATCTACATGCGCTTATTCAGTATAATAAAGCGTTGTCTCAACGAAATGTGTTGTTGAAAAATCAAAGTAGGGATCTCGCTTTGTTTGAGGCTTTAGAGATGCAGTTGAGTATGTACGCTCAGGTAATTTATGAGAAAAGAATGCGTTTGGTGGAAGATTTTACGCCTATCTTTAATCAATATTATCAGACAATTTGTTGCTCTTCGGAAACTGTTGGCTTGCGGTATATTTCTCAACTGTCAGAGATTGATCTACTGGAGAAATTGGCGATGGATAGAGAGAGAGAGCGTATTTTGGGATATACATCTTCGGGGGTTCATAAAGATGAGTTGGAGATGTCTTTAGAGGGATGTCTGATTCGTCGAATAGGCTCTCAAGGTCAAAATAAGACCTATTTAATCGCATTGAAATTGGCGCAATTCGCATTTTTGAATAAGCGAGGAGATACGACTCCAATATTATTGTTGGATGATATTTTTGATAAATTAGACGCTAGCCGTGTGGAGCAGATTATACGCTTGGTAAGTGGTGATGATTTTGGGCAGATTTTTATAACAGATACTAATCGTAAGTATTTGGATGAGATTTTACATGCGATGGATCATGATTATGCTATTTTCAGGGTGGAAAATGGAGCGATACAATCAATGGAGGAGTAATATATATGCAAAAACGTAATACTCAATTGTTGGGAGAGATTCTCCGTGATATATTTGAGGATAATACGGAGGTGTATGAGAAGATGATGGAGGTTCGCATACAGCGAGCATGGGGTGAGGTGCTTGGGCCTACCATAATGCGTTATACTCGTAATCTGTTTGTGCGAAACAAGGTGCTTCATGTGTCTTTGATGTCATCAGTGCTTCGTAATGAGTTGATGTTGTGTCGTGAACGTTTGGTGGATAGCCTGAATGAATATGCGGGTGCGAAAGTGATCTCAGATATTGAGATTCATTAATATTGCGTACTCTCTGTTATTACATAATCCATTTTTTTGTCAAAGGGTTCTACCGGCACATTGGGGGTTATTTGAAAATCGAAGCAAACTCCAATTTTTGGGCAGTTGAGTGTAGATAATAGACGGTCATAAAAGCCTTTTCCTCGCCCCATCCTGTTCTTTTCCTTGTCAAAAGCCACTCCTGGTACGATGATCAGATCTATTTCTTTTTCTGAGATTTCTTTACAACAAGGTTTGGGTTCAAGAATGCCATATTGGCCTATTTGTACAGACTGAGGACCTTCATATAAAAGAAGTTTTAAATCATCGCCAACAATTAGTGGCAGCAATAATCGCTTTTGTTGATGCCATTTGTCGATGAGGTGAGCTGTCTGAACTTCGCCTGGCAGGGCATGATAAAGAGCGACGCATGAAGCCGCTTGGAACAATTTATCTTGTTCCAAGCGTTGCATGATCATATCGGATAATTGATTTAATTCCTCTTTGGTGTGTTCTTTTTTCTTTGCTGCTATTTCTTTACGCAATGCTTTTTTTATAATGCTTGTTTCCATAATCTTATTTTTTTGAAGATGGAGCTGTAGGTACAGATTTGCCTTCTTGTAAGATTTTTATCGCACGTAAAATATTCACATCGTCTTTTAAGAAGATTTGATAAAAACCTTCATCTCCAAAGAAATTGCGGACGATATATGCTTGCAATTGATTTTCGATCAATTTGCCAGATATGTGAATAAGCGTAGGACGCTTGCGTATACCTTTCGTTGCCGCGAAGTTTACGAAATCATTTAATATAGGTTGTTTCTGAAGATATTTATAAAGCTCATTCCATGATTTAAAGGAGCTTAGTTTCTCTCTGTGATGATCGGAATATTCTAATGCGTATAGATAAAGTACGCCGCTATTAATAACGTTGGAAAAATAAGAGGTAATGCCACTGGTGTCGCGCGGTATAAAAATATCAGGCATGATACCTCCACCGCCATATACGGTGCGGCCACCTATGGTTTGATATTTTAAAGAGTCATCCATCTTGATGCTATCGGCAGAGTCGAACTCACCATGCATATATCTGTTATATATGTCTTGATTATAAGCGTCGGTATTACCTATTTCATATTTCTTTTGAATGCAACGTCCGGATGGAGTGTAATAGCGAGCGATAGTCAATCGCATTTCAGATCCATCGCTTAGAGACATTTGAGTTTGAACCAAGCCTTTACCAAAAGTTCTTCTTCCAATAATTGTGCCACGGTCATTATCTTGAATAGCGCCGGAGAAGATCTCGCTGGCCGATGCGGAGATTTCATCCGTTAAGACAACTATTGGCGCATCTTTGCATGTTCCGGTGCCGTTGGCGTATATGTCGGAGCGAGGAAAGGATTTTCCTTCGGTGTAGACAATGAGTCGGCCTTCAGGCATAAATTCATTGATCATATTGATAGCGGCATCCATGTATCCACCCGTATTATTACGTAAATCAATGATGAAGGAGTTGCAACCTTGTTGCTTTAATTTAGCGATGGCCGTGATGAATTCGTTGTAAGTGTTTCTGGCGAATTTGCTGACTTTTATGTATCCAATACCCTTGGCGGCCTCGTAAGATGCGTCAATAGAATAAACAGGTACATCACCTCTTGTTACGTCGAAATACAATAAATTAGGAGAATTGCCTCGTTTTACACCCAATTTAACGATACTGTTTTTGGCTCCTCTTAAAGTCTTCATAATTTCGCCTTGATTTTTCTTTTGGCCGGAAAAGACAGAGTCATTAATGGTGATGATTCGATCGAAAGGCAGTAGACCTGCTTTTTCGGAAGGACCTCCACTGATGACATCAATGACAAGGATTGTGTCTGTTTGCAAGTTGAAGGAAACACCAATGCCACTGAATGAACCTTCCAGCTCCTCGTTTACAACCGCTGCTTCTTCTGCTGGAATGTATACGGAGTGTGGATCTAGTTCACTGAATATTTTTGGGATAGTACTCTCAACGAGTTGGGACATACTGACTGTGTCGACATATTGCTCGTCAATAATGTCTAGAATCGCATTGATTTTATTTCCGCTGGAATAAGTTTTTTTTGTTCCTTTTGTGATGGACAAATAATGGTTGCCAATAAAAATACCAACTGCGATACTAATGGCAATGATTACAGGTAACCAGATAGTCAGTCTATTATTTTTGTTCATAAAACTGTACGTTTATTTGTTTAAGTCAATATAGTCAACGATAATTCCGGCTCTTTTTAGGAGTTCACAACCATCTGCTATTCGATAGTTTTCCGAATAAACCACACGTTTGATACCCGATTGTATGATAAGTTTCGCACATTCAATACAAGGAGAAGATGTTACGTAGATAGTTGCACCCTTACTGCTGTTTGATGAGGCGGCGACTTTTGTTATGGCGTTTGCTTCCGCATGTAAAACATAGGGTTTGGTGACATTGTTTTCGTCTTCGCAAATATTTTCAAAACCGGCGGGTGTTCCATTATACCCATCAGATATAATCATTTTGTCTTTGACTAATAAAGCTCCGACTTGACGTCGTTTACAGTACGAATTTTCTGCCCAAATTTTAGCCATTCTCAAATAGCGTTTGTCTAATTCGTGCTGTTTATCTGTCTTTTCGCACATTTGTATTTATTTTAGACTGTTAATTAGAATACAAATGTAGTGATAATAATAAATTACCGAGCACAGAGCTCGGTAATTTATTGCAACTTATTATTTCTTGATTCCGTTGCGGATCAATAAGGCGTCGATAGAAGGATCTTGTCCTCTGAAGCGTTTGTAAAGGATTGCGGGATCTTCCGTCCCTCCTTTTGATAAGATGTTATCACGGAAAGATTTAGCTGTTTCTTTATTGAAAATTCCTTTTTCCTGGAATAAAGAGAACGCGTCAGCGTCTAAGACTTCAGCCCATTTATATCCATAGTAACCTGCGGCATATCCACCAGAGAAGATATGGCCGAATTGAGTGCCCATTAAAGCGCCGTCAACTTCAGGAAGAATAACGGTTGGAGCCCAAGCTCGTTTCTCGAATTTCGCAACGTCTCCGTCAAAAGGCTTTTCTATTGTATGCCAAGCCATATCAAGTAAGCCGAAGCTAAGTTGACGGCAGCAAGAGTAACCGACATTGAAATTAGCGGCGTCCATAAGTTTTTGGACTAACTCTTGCGGTATTTTTTCTCCTGTTTGATAGTGAACGGCAATTTGATCGAGAAAATCTTTCTCGGTAAGCCAATTTTCCATAATTTGAGAAGGCAACTCGACAAAGTCTTGATAGACGCTTGTTCCAGACAGGCTAGAGTAGGTACCTTGCGCTAACATGCCGTGTAGAGAGTGTCCGAATTCATGTAATAATGTTTTTACTTCATCGAATGTTAATAACGAGGGCTTTGTGGCGGTTGGACGAGTGAAATTCATCACAATGACAACTTGAGGTCTGCTATCTTTACCATTTTTGTCTTTGCATTGTGATTTGATATTATTCATCCATGCGCCAGACTGCTTGCCATCTCTCGGGAAGAAGTCCGTGTATAGGATAGCGAGAAATTTACCGTTTGCGTCATATACCTCGTAGGCTTCCACTTCTGGATTATAAACAGGAATATGCTTATTCTCCTTGAACGTAATGCCATATAGTTGAGTTGCCAATCCAAAGATACCTTTCTTCACATTGCTTAATTCAAAATAGGGGCGAGTCATCTCATCATTTACGTTATATAAGATGTTCTTGAGTTTTTCAGAGTAATAACTCCAGTCCCAAGGCATTACTGTTATATTTTCTTTCTCTAGTCCAAGGGCTAACCCTCTCACCATATTGTATTCATTGACAGCAACAGGTTTGTATGCGTCTAATAGTTGGTTTAAGAGTTTGTAAACATTTGCGGATGTTTTGGCCATTTTATGTTCAAGTACATATTCCGCATAATTTTTATAGCCTAGCAATTGGGCGATTTCAAGTCTGATATTTACGATTTTCTTAATGATCTCTTTGTTGTCGTACTCATCGTTTTTGTTTCCGGTGCTCATAAACGCACGATAGAGTTTCTCTCTTAAATCTCTTTTGTCCGCATATCGCATAAAGGGGACATAGCTAGGGGCAGACAGATTGATAAGCCATCCTTCCTTACCTTTTTCTTTCGCTAAAGAAGCGGCCGCTTCACGTGTGCTCTCCGGTAAGCCGGAAAGATCATTCTCATCAGTAAGCAACATCTCGAAACGATTCTCGTCTTTTAGCGCATTTTGATCAAATTGAAGAGTCAGTAGGCTTAACTCGGTAGATAATTTGCGATATTTTTCTTTATCCTCATTATTAAGAGTCGCACCACTTTTTTTGAAAGAGAGATAGGTCTCTTCCAATAACATCGCATCTTCGTTCGAAAGGTTCAGTTTGTCTTTTTGGTCATAGATAGTCTGTATACGTTTGAAGAGTTTCTCGTTTAGGTAAAGATTATTGGATGATTCAGAAAGCTTAGGAGATACGCGTTGTGAGATCTCCATCATTTCGTCATTTGTGTCGGCGGCCAATACATTAAAGAATACACCGGCTACCATGTCTAGCATTTTGCCACTTCGCTCAAGTGCGACAATCGTGTTTTCGAAAGTAGCAGGTTGAGGATTGTTGGCTATATCGTTAACTTCCTGTTCCATTTGTTTGATACCTTCGTCAAAAGCCGGCTCGTAGTGCTCTATCTTGATTTTATCAAAAGGAGGAGTCTCGAATGGTGTTTTGAACTTTTTGAAGAAGGGGTTATTCACTGCTTGTGTCATTTGAATTACGGTTAATAGAATTACTACATTATATAATATCTTTCTCATAAAATAAAGATTGAAAATTTCGCCAAAGGTAGATTTTTTTTGTTCACAAGAACAATAAGTTCTTATTTTCTCTTATGATAACTTATTTATATAGGGGAATTGATTTATTGGGGGCTCTTTAAAAAGAAAGAGTGTTTAAAGAAAAATAGTCGAGTGGAAGGTTTGAAAAAGAATATGGTTTAGGTTTAACTTTTTTTGTATGTTTGAAAACACACTTGGAAAATAATTTTAGTATTAACTGTTTAATATATAGATATATGTATGTATTTTGGGATTTTTGTTTTTTAATGAATTCAAAAATCAGTTTGTTTTTTAAGTTATTAAGCAATACTTTTGATACACGGAAAGAAAAAAGATTTTTCGTCCTGTATTTTAGGATAGTAACTTAAAACCCAAATACATATATGAGTTATCTAAAATTTGACAAAACAGTAATGATAAACCTAGAGGAGTCGTTGACTCGTGAGGTGCTTCGTACCAATCGTTTAGGAGCTTATCACTGCACTACTGTTGTTGATTGTAATACCAGGAAATACCACGGCTTGCTTGTAATGCCTGTTCCTGCGCTAGATGATGATAACCATGTGTTATTGTCTTCTTTCGATGAGACGGTGATCCAGCATGGCGCTGAATTCAATTTAGGATTGCATAAATATGCTGGCAATAACTTTAGCCCTAAAGGACATAAATATATACGTGAGTATAGTTCTAATACAGTGCCTCGTACACTTTACCGTGTAGGAGGCGTTATCTTTTCAAAGGAGAAGGTTTTCTCAATGTATGAGAATCGAATTATGATAAAATACACCTTAGAGGATGCTCATTCAGCCACAACGTTGCGTTTCCGTCCTTTTTTAGCATTCCGGAGTGTAAAAGAATTGACACATGAAAACCCGAATGTTGACAAATCTTATGAAGAGATTACGAATGGAATAAAAACCTGTATGTATCCCGGTTACCCGGAATTGTATATGCAGTTCAGTAAGAAGGTGAAATTTGTTTATGAGCCTTATTGGTATAAGGGCATAGAATATACCAAAGAGCAAGAACGCGGCTATCCTTATCAAGAGGATCTGTATGTACCCGGTTACTTTGAGGTGCCAATCAAGAAAGGTGAATCGATTATATTTAGCGCAGGCGATAGTTCAGTTGCTACAACACGTTTAAAAAGCTTGTATGAGAATGAGGTAGCGGCTCGTACACCACGAACGAGTTTTTATAACTGTTTGAAAAATTCAGCTCAGCAATTTTATTTTCGCCCGAAAGAAAATGATGCGTATCTATTAGCTGGTTATCCATGGTTTAAGGTTCGGGCGAGAGATTTGTTTGTCTCTTTGCCGGGATGTACATTATCTATAGGTGATACGCCTCGTTTTGAGAAAATCATGAGAACGGCCATACCCGCTTGTGAAGCGTTTATGAAGTCAGAGAAGTTTGATAATGTAATTCATGAAATAGAGCACCCAGATGTTCTTTTATGGGCTATTTGGGCGATTCAGCAATACGCAAAACAAGAGAGCATAGAGAAGGCTCGTGAGTTGTATGGTGATTTTGTGAACGATATAATCAATTATATAAGAGGTCAAAAACATCCGGAGATGCGTTTGATGGATAATGGCTTGCTTTTCGCTAACGGGAAAGATAAAGCTATAACATGGATGAATTCAACTGTCAACGGAAAACCGGTTGTCCCAAGATCGGGCTATATCGTGGAGTTTAACGCCCTTTGGTATAACGCTCTTTGTTTTTATAAAGAGATGATGGACGGTGTCTCTTTAGAGAAAATAGATTCTATTATTGAATCAATGAATCAATCTTTCCCGAAAACATTTGTTAATGGGTATAACTATCTGTTTGATTCTGTTGATGGATCAACGGTTGATTGGAGTGTTCGTCCGAATATGATTTTCCCGGTGGCGTTAACATATTCTCCTTTGACGAGAATGCAAAAGCGCTCGGTATTGGATATTGTAACAAAAGAATTGTTGACCCCAAAGGGTTTACGTTCATTAAGCCCTAAAAGCGAGGGATATCGTCCCTACTATATAGGTCCACAATATGAGCGAGATTTGGCATACCATCAAGGTACCGCATGGCCATGGTTGTTGGGAGCCTATTTGGAAGCTTATTTGCGTGTGTTTGGTAAGAGTGGCGTTGCTTTTGCTGAACGAATGTTGATAAGTATGGAGGAAGAGATGTCATTGCATTGTATAGGAACTATTCCAGAATTGTTTGATGGTAACCCGCCGTTTACAGGTCGAGGTGCTGTCTCTTTTGCGATGAATGTGGCAGCTATTCTCCGGGTGGTTGATTTATTGAAGAAGTATAACGCCGAATAAAACTAAGTACCATTATGAAAGCATTAATGTTTGGATGGGAATTCCCTCCACATATCTTAGGCGGTTTAGGAACAGCCAGTTTCGGTTTGACCCGAGGTATGGCTATGCAGCCAGATATGGATATTACTTTTTGTATTCCGAAGCCTTGGGGTGATGAAGATCAAAGCTTCTTGAGGATAGTTGGTGTCAATCAAGTTCCAATCGTATGGAAAGATGTAGATTATGACTATGTTCAGCAGCGTGTATCGAAGGTCGGAATGAATGCTGATCAGTATTATAAATATAGAGATCATATTTATGCGGATTTCAGTTATCGCCATGTCAATGATTTAGGTTGTTTGGAGTTTTCTGGACGTTATCCTAATAATTTGCTGGAAGAGATTAATAATTATTCAATAGTTGCGGGTGTAATTGCTCGGACAGAAGAGTATGATATCATTCATGCTCATGATTGGTTGACTTATCCGGCGGGCATACATGCGAAGAATGTTAGTGGAAAGCCGTTGGTTATTCATGTGCATGCGACAGATTACGACCGCAGTCGTGGAAATGTTAATCCGGATGTTTATGCGATAGAGAAGAACGGAATGGATAATGCGGATCATATCATAACGGTTAGTAATTTGACTCGTCAGACTGTTATTGAAAAATATCATCAAGATCCAGCTAAGGTGACCACAGTGCATAATGCGGTAGAGCCATTAAGTCCGGAGATATTGGCGATACCTGACAAGAAAGGAGTTAAAGATAAGATTATCACATTCCTTGGGCGAATCACGATGCAGAAAGGACCTGAGTATTTTGTTGAGGCTGCCGCTAAGGTTTTAGCGAAAGCACCTCATGCGCGTTTCGTTATGGCAGGTAGCGGAGATATGATGGATCAAATGATTCGATTAGCCGCAGCAAGAAATATATCGGATCGTTTTCACTTTACTGGTTTTATGAAAGGAAAGCAAGTATATGAGGTCTTAAAAGCCAGTGATGTATATGTGATGCCTTCTGTTTCGGAGCCGTTTGGTATTTCACCATTGGAAGCGATGCAATGTGGTGTTCCTACCATTATCTCAAAACAGTCAGGTTGCGCGGAGATTTTGAATTATGCTATAAAGGTGGATTATTGGGATATTGAGGCGTTGGCAGATGCGATGTATTCAATAATAACATATCCAGCAATGCATGAATTCTTGAAAGTTGAAGGAAAGAAAGAAGTTGACAACATCAAGTGGGAATATGCCGGACAAAAGGTTCGCCGTATTTATGATATGTTGATTGGTAATAAATAATTTAGCGACAAGACAAAATAAAACGAACAATATTATGAAAACGATCTGCTTTTATTTTCAAATACATCAGCCGTTTCGCTTAAAAAGATATCGTTTTTTCGATATAGGAAACGACCATTATTATTATGATGATTTCCAAAATGAGGAGATTATCCATCGAATCGCCGAGCAATGTTATTTGCCTGCGAACCGCACCATATTGGATATGATAAAAACGAGTGGTGGAAAATTTAAGGTGGCCTTCTCTATTTCTGGTGTCGCTTTGGAGCAAATGGAAATTTACGCACCAGAGGTAATCGATAGTTTTAAGGAATTAGCCGCAACAGGGAATGTGGAGTTCCTTTCAGAGACATATGCTCATTCATTGTCATCATTAGGTGATCCGGATGAGTTTAAGCATCAAGTAAAAAAGCAAGAGGAAAAAATCAAAACATTGTTTGGTGTTAAGCCTAAAGTATTCCGTAATACAGAGCTTATTTATTCGGATGATATTTCAGCGATGGTTGCGGAATTGGGATATAAAGGGATGCTGACAGAGGGCGCAAAACATATTTTAGGATGGAAGAGCCCTAATTACATGTATTCATCTTGTGTCGCTCCTAGTTTAAGTCTGTTGTTGAAAAATGATCGTTTTAGTGAAGATTTATCCGATCGTTTTAGTGATTTCAGTTGGAATGAATATCCTTTGACAGCCGATAAATATATGTCATGGATTGCTTCAACGCCAGAGTCAGAGCAGATCATTAATTTATTTATGAATTATGAGGTGCTAGGATCTTTGCATCCAGCGTCAACAGGTATTTTTGAATTCTTCAAAGCGTTACCGCGTTATGCCGCAGAAAAGGGAATAAGTTTCTCTACTCCTTCAGAGATATTCACATTAATGAAGCCGGTGGATTCAATATCTGTTCCTTATCCTATATCTTGGGTAGATGAGGAAAGAGATTGTAGCTCTTGGTTAGGAAATGTATTGCAGCAAGAGGCTTTCCGTAAGATTAATGAGATTGGTGAGCGTGTGCGTTTATCTCAAACACGTCGTATCCATCAGGATTGGTATTATTTGCAAAGTAGTGATCATTTTTATTATATGAGCACAAAACATATGGGGCAAGGAGGTTTTAGTCCTTATGACAATCCATATGACGCATTTAATAACTATATGAACGTATTATCTGATTTCATTGTTCGTGTAAATGCAGAGTTCCCTGAAAGTATAGAGAATGAGGAGTTGAATTCTTTATTGTCAACAATCAAGAATCAGGGAGAGGAGATAGAAGCTTTGCATAAAGAGGTGGAGCGTTTAAAAAGAAAAACGACCGCTCGTCGTTGATAAATTCTTAATAGAGGAAGAGAAAAAAGAAGGCGTGTCGTATATTTTACAACGCACCTTCTTTTTTGTATTTATTTCGAGAAAAAGTAAGTAATGAAAGGAAAAAGCGGATAACAAGTGGGTTAAGCGCACTTAAAAGAGTAAAGGGTAAAGTTGTTTGGACCGTCAATCCTTGTGTGTATAAAGACGCAATCAAAAGCTGGATAGAATTAAAAGCTATAAAAATAAACAGTTCAGCAAAGCGAGCTTTACTGAACTGTCTTGTATGTTTTTTTCAAAAAGCTGTTGTGATAACGATAACTATTTAAGATCAGTTATCGTATTCTTATTATCGTAAAGGAGTGTATTGAACAAAAGCTTCAATAGCTTCGTATGAAGCTAAACCTAATTGGCGATATAATTCAGCTGTCGCACGATTACGATCTTCAGCTCGTTGCCAGAACAATCGTTCATCATCGCCCAAGAAAGGTGCGCTTTCAGCTTGAGACTGATGTTTTAAAATCGCATTACGTTTAAATCTCAATTCTTCGGGACTGATAGGTACGGCCATTTCAATGTGGTCCATTTCCCATTCGGCCCAAGCGCCTCGGTACATCCAAACACGGCAATTCTTCATCCAATCTTCATCTTTTACCTCATCAATAGCAGCAAGTACAGCGTCAAGACATACTTTGTGTGTTCCATGAGGATCCGCAAGATCACCAGCAACGAACATCTCGTCTGGTTTTATTTTCAATAAAAGCTCTTTTACGATCTCTTTATCCGCTTCACCTAGATCATTTTTCTTGACTAATCCTGTTTCGTAAAAAGGTAAATCCAAGAAATGAACGTGATCATCTTTTACGCCAGAATAGCGACAACCATGACGGGCCTCCTCTCGACGAATAGTACCTTTCATGAATAGCACATCTTTTTTTTCAGGTTCGCCATTCTCTACTTTTTCATAGCGTAGATAATTAATGATTTCATTAGCCTTGTCTTTTACTGGTGACTCAGGCGTATATTTCTCACAAACATCACGTAAATATTCACAGTAGCGGATAACTTCTTCATCACCCACAGCGATATTGCCAGAAGTTTCATAAGCCACGTGTACATCATGATGTTGGTCGCATAAACGACGTAAAGTACCACCCATGGAGATCACATCATCATCAGGATGAGGACTGAATACGATTACCTTTTTAGGATATGGATTAGCGCGTTCCGGGCGATTGCTGTCGTCTGCATTAGGCTTACCTCCCGGCCATCCGGTAATGGTATGTTGAATATCATTAAAGATTTTAATATTTACATTATAGGCAGAGCCATAGATAGCTAAAAGTTCACCTAATCCGTGTTCGCTATAATCTTTATTCGTTAATTTTAAAATAGGCTTATTTGTTAATTGGCATAACCAAACAATGGCGCGACGGATCAATTTGTTGTCCCATTCACAGCTAGTAACCAACCAAGGATGGCTGATGCGAGTTAAATCGTAAGCAGCGGAAAGATCCGTAACAACTTTTGCGCTCAAATGATTTTGAAGGTAGCTAGACGGTATAGAATCGCACACTTTACCTTCTACCGTTTTAGCAACAATAGATGCCTTATCGTCTCCCCATGCCATGACAATGACATTACGTGCATTCATCATAGTAGAAACGCCCATTGTAATAATGCTAGATGGAACATTTTCGATAGAAGGGAATATATGAGCAGCTTCTTTTCTAGAAGCGCCTTCCAATAAAACTAATCGTGTACGAGAATTGATAGTAGTCCCAGCTGCATTGAACATAATGTTACTAGAACTTCCTATTCCAAGCAACATATAGTCGATACCTCCAAGCGCAAGAATTTCTTCTTCGTATTGGTGGCAGAAGTCTAAAATAGCATCTTTAGGCATACATCCGTCAGGGCAGTGAATATTGTTTGGATTAATGTCTACTTGGTCGAATAATTCAGCCTTTAAACGTGCTAAGTTGCCTGCATTTTGATTGACTAATGGATAAAACTCATATTCAACAAAGACTATTACGTTGTGGAAACTTAGTCCTTCTTCTTTATGTAAGCGAACCAGTTCTTTGTAAACACCTAGCGGAGAACGTCCTCCAGGTAAGGCTATCACGAATGTTTTACCTTGCTCTTGCTTTTGGCGAATTTGTGAAGCGATTTCTTTAGCGATAGCAAAAGAACCTTCATCAACCGATTCATATATATTAGTCGGAATTTTTTCCAAACGAGTTAATACAGAATGCTCGAATGCATTCTCCGGACGATAATACCTTGAAGGTATACGTGTCAAGGTTATTTGAGAACTAAGGTTCGTTTTCATATTTAAATTATTGATTACATTATGGAACAAAAGTATATAAGAAAAGATAGATATTGACCGATAGGTCCATAAAACAAATCTATCGGCCAAAAGATTTTATCTATTATGCTAATGTGTCAGTGTCTGGTACAAGGATACCTTTATGCCAAACAGAACGTACATTTAATTTACGATCTAAAATAACAATATCTGCACTTTTACCTTTTTGCAATGTGCCTACAGTTTCACTAACGCCCATGATGCGAGCCGGTGTTTCTGATGCCATTAGTATGGCGTCAGCTAAAGGAACATCCGCTTTATTTACCATCATACGAATTAGCTCGTCCATGGTAGCTATACTTCCAACTAAGGAAGAATGGTCTGTTAGTTTACAAACGTCATCCTCGATAATGATACGAGGGTCAGATAAAGGTTTGCCATTATTTGCGGCGCAAGATAGAGCTTCAGAAACCAAAGCAGTGCGTTCTGCACCCTTCAATTTATAGACAAGTCTTAAAATAGTGTGAGGTAAATGATGTCCGTCAGCAATAACCTCAACAGTCATGTCATCGAGTAAAAAGACACTTTCTACCGTACCTTCATATTTATATTCACGACGTTTATGGAAGCCTGGCATAGCATTATAAAACTGAGCGGCATGTGTAAAGCCAGCCGCAAAAGCAGCTTTCATGTCAGGAAATTCGGCTTCAGTGTGTGAAACAGCAGCCAAAATACCTTTAGATCTTAAATAATGGGCGAAATCCAATGCTCCCGGAATCTCAGGGCTGGCATCCCAGCGTTTGATGCAGCTTGTTTGCTCTAAAATAGGCTTGTAGTCTTTGGGGTCGGCAAAGTTTTCTTTTTCAATAAATAGACTAGCGGCCATTTTAGGATTAAGATATGGACCTTCAATATGCAAACCTTGTATTGGGCTGTTCGTTTGTTTCATCACCCGTTCACATACATCGATGGCTTTATTCACTAAAGAGAGGTTTGGAGCGATAACAGCCGGAAACATGGTAGTTACGCCATGTTTTAGATGTGCTTCAGCGGCACCGTGAAAAGCTTCGTCCGTACAGCAAGAGAAGTCAAAACCTCCACCTCCATGAATGTTCATGTCAACAAATCCTGGGACAATATACATTCCTTTAGCGTCTACCACTGTAGCGCCTATTACCGCTAAGTCGCTATTGGTTACCTCTAATATCACACCATCACTAATCAGGACAGAGCCATCTTTTAGCCAACCCGAAGGGGTTAGAATATGTCCATTTATAATTTGTGTCAACATATTGCGTTAGCTTAAGACAGTTTATTTGTTCCTTCAACTAATTTACCCATAGACCATACAGCACGAACATTAAGTTCACGATCCAATAGGACGATATCGGCGTCTTTGCCTTTTTGTAAAGATCCTTTACGGTCAGAGATACCCATGATGCGAGCTGGGGTCTCAGAGGCCATACGAACGGCGTCTTCTAGTGGAATTTCCACTTTTTGAACCATGGTGCGAATTAAACGGTCCATAGTGGCGATACTACCAGCTAAAGCAGAGCGGTCCGCTAATTTACAAACGCCATCTTCAATGATGACACGAGGATCAAACGCCACTTGACTATCACTGGCAGCGCAGGCTAACGCGTCAGAAATCAAGCAAGTGCGTTCTACACCTTTGATTTTGTAGACAAGACGTAAAATAGTAGGAGGCACATGGATGCCATCAGCTACGACTTCAACGGTCATATTGTCAAGTAGGTAAATACTCTCTACCGTACCTTCATATTTATATTCACGACGTTTGTGGAAGCCTGGCATAGCATTATAGAAATGAGTGGCATGTGTATAGCCAACTTCATAAGCTGTGCGGATATCTTCGAACTCTGCCTGTGTATGGCCAACTGCGGCAAGAACGCCTTTGGATGTGATGTATTTACCGAATTGCATAGCTCCAGGAAGCTCGGGAGCGGCATCCCAACGTTTGATGCAATGTGTTTCTTCTAATAGTGGAATGTATTCTTTCGGGTCTGGATTTTTGATGTTTTCAGGAATTTGTCCTCCAGCCATTTTTAAGTTGAAGTAGTGACCTTCCAGGTGAAGTCCCATGATTGGACTGTCTTTTTCGGCCATTAGTTTCTCCGTAGTTTCCGCAGCCGCATGGATCATAGAAATTGTAGAAGAAGATAGAGTGGGGAAAATACTTGTTGTTCCGTGTTTTAAATGAGCATTGACCGCTGTGCGGAAAGCATCTTCACTACCTTCCATGAAATCGCGACCACCACCACCATGAGCGTGGATCTCAACACCTCCAGGAATGATGTACATACCTTTGGCATCAACAAGAGTTGCTCCGACAACAGCTAAGTCGCAATTAGTCACTTCTAAAATTTTACCATCGCTGATTAAAACTGAACCATCCTTAAGCCAACCTTGTGGAGTAAGAATCTTTCCATTAATGATCTGAGTTAACATATTGTTTGTGTTTATTTTTTGTGCTTTCGTTGACACAAAGTTACGAAGATTTATAAAATAATAGAAGTATGTTATTAGGTTATTTTTTTATATTGTGATTTGATTGGTTGTTAATATAAAAAAAGGGATATTTTTACTAGTAAACGCATTAGTATCATCAATAAAAAGAGTTTAAGATTGGATGTTTAGTTTATAAAATCAAATGAAAAGCAGGATAGTAATAAAGGAAAAAATCAATAAATGTCCGCAGTTGAAAGTTTATGAATTGCGGACATTTATTGGGATAGTATAGGTTTGTGCTACATTAATTATAAGATTTTAGATTCTCTAACTCCATGGTTTGTTCTGTCCATTGGTCCATAGTGTCAGAAAGTTCTTTTTTTAATGTGGAGTATTTCATATAGAGGGACTCATCTGTAGCACCTTCTGGTGTGGCAAGTTTGGCTTCAAGTTCAGCGATATCTTTTTCCAAACTATCTATGCGTTTTTCGGATTCAGCAACAGATCTTTCTGCTTTTTTTATGTTTTTATTTAGTTCTTTTCGAGCTTCGTATGAAAGTTTGTTTTGTGAAGGCTGAGCTTCAATCGTATCGTTATTATTTGAGGTGGTAGCTCGTTCAAGTTCTTGTAAATTATCCATTTTCTTTCGTTCCAAGAAGTCGTATATTCCACCTAAATGCTCTATCACTTTTTTATTTCCAAATTCATAGACCTTGTCTACCAATCCGTCTAGAAATTCTCTATCGTGTGAAACAACAATTACAGTACCATCAAAATCTTTTAAAGCCTCTTTAAGTACGTCTTTAGAACGCATATCCAGGTGATTGGTAGGCTCATCGAGGATCAATAAATTAACAGGTTCAAGTAAAAGTCTGATCATCGCTAAACGCGTACGTTCTCCACCAGATAGCACTTTGACTTTTTTCTCAGAAGCTTCACCTCCAAACATAAAAGCGCCGAGTAGATCTCTGATTTTTAGTCTGATATCACCCTGAGCTACGTAGTCGATAGTTTCAAATACAGTTAAATTCTCATTTAATAATTGGGCTTGGTTTTGTGCGAAATAGCCAATTTTGACATTATGTCCCAATTGTAATTTGCCCGTGAAATCGTTGATTTCGCCCATGATACATTTAACAAGTGTTGATTTACCTTCTCCATTTCTGCCAACGAAAGCCACCTTATCTCCTCTATTAATGGTCAAAGTGACATGGTCGAAAATTAAATGATCACCATAACGTTTTGCGACATCTTCGCAGATAACAGGATAAGATCCGGAGCGAGGTGCTGGGGGGAATTTTAATCGCAGCATAGCTGTATCTACTTCATCAACTTCTATGCGTTCAACTTTTTCTAGTTGCTTGATACGAGATTGTACTTGTACTGATTTTGTCGCTTTATATCGAAATCGTTCAATGAAAGCTTCCGTATCAGCAATCATTTTTTGTTGATTTTCAAAAGCTCTTAACTGTTGTTCACGTCGTTCTTTACGTAGCTCGACATATTCTGAATATTTTACTTTATAGTCGTAAATTTTACCTAATTCGATTTCTAACGTTCTGGTAGTTGTGTTGTTGATGAATGCTCGGTCATGAGAAACGAGAATTACCGCATTGGCCCGAGTTGCGATAAAATTTTCTAGCCATTGAATAGATTCAATATCCAAATGATTTGTAGGTTCATCAAGTAATAAGACATCGGGTTTACGCAGTAATAATTTGGCTAATTCGATACGCATACGCCAGCCTCCACTAAACTCAGAGGTAGGGCGATCAAAATCTTCTCTTTGGAATCCCAATCCAATTAGTGTGCGCTCTAGCTCTGCGTGGTAATTATTACCACCCATCATTTGGAATCTTTCTGATAAAGAAGTTGTACGGTCTATTAATTTTTGGTAAGCGTCAGATTCATAATCTGTTCGTTTTGCCAGTTGTGTATTTAGCCGGCTGATCTCATCTTCCATCTCATGAATATGTTCAAAGGCTTGTTCTGCTTCTTCTCGTACTGTATGGGTGTCAGTTAATAGCATATGTTGAGGTAAATATCCAATGGTTACATCTTTTGGAACATTTACAGTACCAGCAGTAGGAGATTGAAGTCCTGCGAATATTTTCAGCATCGTTGATTTTCCAGCTCCATTCTTACCTACCAAAGCGATACGATCTTTCTTATTTACCACAAAAGAAATGTCATCAAAAAGCGTAAAACCGCCAAACTCCACAGTTAAACCGTCTACCGAAATCATATTTTTATACTTTATAATCTTGTTTGCAAAGATACAATGCTTCAAAGGTTACTCACAAACTTTTCAATTAATATTCCCTGGTAATGTATTGGGGGGATCCTATAAATAATAAATTGAGTGATAAAATTGCTCTATTATAGATATGTCATCGTCTTTTTTTGAAAATATACGTTGAATGATGATTTTGTGGAATTGATATCATTATAAAGCGGAAGATGAATCAACGTTTCAATAAGTGTGTGTGAATTTCAAATATTATAACTCCCATTCAGAAAAAAAACTTCTTTTTATCACAGAAAAACTTCTTATCTTCGCCGAATATTAACAAATAAAATTCTAAAATTATGAAAAAGAAAAGTTTTACTTTACTTCTTGCTGCGACATTGGCCAGTAGTGTCTTGTTTTCGTCTTGTATAGGATCATTTGGTTTGACAAATAAATTGTTGACATGGAATAAAGGAATTGATAGTAAGTTTGTTAATGAGTTGGTCTTTGTGGCATTTTGGATTGTGCCAGTATATGAGATTTCAGCTTTAGCGGATGTGCTAGTTATAAATTCCATTGAATTTTGGAGCGGAAGTAATCCTGTGGCGGATGCAGGAGCTGTAAAGACTATTGAAGGTAAAGATGGTATTTATACAGTTGAGACAAAAACAGATGGATATCATATTGAAAAAGAGGGCGAAAAACAAGCTGTTGATCTTGTATATAATAAAGAGGATCAAAGCTGGAACGTGGAGACTGATGGTGAAAGTGCAAAACTTTTGAAATTTAACAATGAGAAAGAAGTTGTTATGTATTTGCCTGATGGAAAAGAGATGAATGTAGAGTTGAGCCAAGCTGGAGTGTTAGCATTCCAGCAAGTTGCGAATAACTACTCTTATTATGCTGCCAGATAAGAAAGGCTTATTGATAGCTGATGCTTTTATTTAAGCATTAGCTATCAATTTTCACCTAAATAAAAAATACAATTAATATGAATTCTTTCAAGCATTTGATATTATCCGGAGCGTTAGGTTGTTTTCTTTCGGGAACGGTTTTCGCTAATGGATTGTCTACTCAATCAACAATACCTTATTGGAAAGATATACAGGTTGTTGCCGTTAATAAAGAAAAGCCTAGAAGCTCTTTTATGAGCTATGCGGATAAAGAAACTGCCTTAACTTCTAGATTTGAACAAAGTCCATATTATTCCTTGTTGAATGGAACATGGAAATTTTATTTTGTCGACTCCTATAAGAATTTACCTTCAAATATAACAGATCCATCTTGTGATGTGACAGGTTGGGATGATATAAAAGTTCCCGGCAACTGGGAGGTGCAAGGACATGGTGTCGCTATTTATACGAACCATGGCTATGAATTTCAGCCTAAGAATCCTCAACCACCGCTGTTGCCGGAGATGAATCCGGTTGGTGTTTATCGTAGAGATATAGAAATTCCAGCCAATTGGAACAATCGCGATGTATTTTTGCATATTAGTGGTGCTAAATCTGGTCTTTATGTCTATCTAAATGGAAAAGAAGTTGGTTACAGTGAAGATTCTAAGAATCCAGCTGAATTTCTTATCAACAAATATTTACAACCAGGAAAGAATGTTCTTACATTAAAAATATTTCGTTGGAGTACGGGATCTTATTTGGAATGTCAAGACTTTTGGCGGATGAGCGGTATAGAGAGAGATGTTTATCTTTGGTCTCAGCCCAAAGCCAGCATACAAGACTTCCGTGTAATTTCAACATTAGATGATTCATACAAGAATGGAATTTTTAAATTGGCAATTGATTTAAAAAATCATGAAAAAGAATCTAAGAATTTAAATGTAGGTTATGAGTTAATAGATGCGGCCGGAAGGGTAGTGGCATCAGATTCTAATGATATGTGGGTGAGTCCTAATACTCAACAAACGGCCTCTTTTAAATGCGATATAAAGAATGTTGCGACATGGAATGCGGAGCATCCAAATTTATATAAATTGTTGATGTTGATCAAAGAAGATGGCAAGATGACAGAAGTTGTTCCTTTCAATGTTGGATTCCGTCGCTTTGAGATCAAGCCAATCGATCAGATAGCAGGAAATGGAAAACCTTATACAGTGTTGCTTGTTAATGGGCAGCCCGTGAAGTTTAAAGGCGTGAATATTCATGAGCATAATCCAGAAACAGGACACTATGTGACTGAAGAGCTGATGCGTAAGGACTTCTCTTTGATGAAGCAAAACAATCTGAACGCTGTACGTTTATGTCATTATCCTCAAGACCGTAAATTTTATGAGCTATGTGATTTATATGGATTATATGTTTATGATGAGGCTAATATAGAGTCTCATGGAATGTATTATAATTTACAGAAGGGTGGTACGCTTGGTAATAATCCAGAATGGTTATTGCCTCATATGGATCGAACCATTAATATGTATGAACGTAATAAAAACTATCCTTGCGTGACATTTTGGTCATTAGGAAATGAGGCTGGTAATGGATATAATTTTTATCAAACATATCTTTATATAAAAAATAAAGAGATACAAGGTATGAATCGGCCTGTAAACTATGAGCGCGCATTGTGGGAATGGAACACCGATATGTATGTACCTCAGTATCCAAGCGCGGAGTGGCTAGAAGAGATAGGAAAAGAAGGTAGTGATCGACCAATCGCTCCATCAGAATATTCACATGCTATGGGTAACTCTTCTGGAAACTTATGGGATCAGTGGAAAGCGATTTATAAATATCCTAATTTGCAAGGTGGATTTATTTGGGATTGGGTAGATCAAGGACTTTTAGAGACGGATACGAATGGACGTAAATATTATACATACGGTGGAGATTATGGCGTTGATGCACCTAGTGATGGAAACTTCCTTTGTAATGGTCTTGTAAATCCAGATCGAACACCTCATCCAGCAATGGCGGAAGTGAAATATGCGCATCAAAATGTAGGCTTTGAGATCGTAGATTTAGCAAAAGGAGTATTTCGTGTGACTAATCGTTTTTATTTTACGAACTTAAAAAAATATCGTATTTGTTATAGTATAATGGCAAATCAGAGAGTTGTACGTTCAGGAAAACTCTCTTTGGATCTTGCGCCGCAAAAATCACAAGAAATAAATGTCCCTGTAGGAGGATTGAAATCTCAGCAAGGTGTAGAATATTTTGTTAATTTTTCTGTTATCACAATAGAGGAAGAGCCATTAATTTCCACAGGACATGAGATTGCTTACGATCAATTTCGTTTGCCTATAGAGACTTCAATAAAGGCGATTAAGGCAAATGGACCCAAATTAAGTGTCTCAACAAATGGTAATGAGTTTGTAGCAACATCTTCTAAAGTTAGATTCGTCTTTGATAAGTCCAAGGGTGTAGTTTCTTCTTATAAAGTAGATGGAACTGAATATTTTAAAGACGGATTTGGCATTCAGCCTAATTTCTGGCGTGCACCCAATGATAATGATTATGGAAATGGTATGCCCAAACGTTTACAAGTTTGGAAAGAAAGTAGCAAGAATTTTAATGTGACTGAGGCTAACGCTCAAATGGATGGTGACAATGCCACTATTAAAGTGAGTTATTTGTTACCTGCAGGGAATCTGTATATTGTTAATTATATGATTTATCCGAGTGGAGCAGTAAAAGTTAAGGCTCATTTCACTTCAACAGATATGGATGCGGCGCAAACGGAAATCTCTGAAGAAACTCGTACCGCTACGTTTACGCCAGGACGTGATGCTGCTCGAAAAGAGGCCTCCAGGTTGAATGTGCCCCGTATAGGTGTACGTTTCCGCTTACCTGAGACTATGAGTAATGTGGAGTATTTTGGCCGTGGACCGACTGAGAACTATTGGGATCGAAAAGCCGGAAGTATGGTTGGTTTGTATAAGTCAACAGCGGAAGATCTTTATTTTCCATATGTGCGTCCTCAAGAAAATGGTCATCATACAGACACTCGATGGGTTGCGCTAAGTTCCGCAAAGAGTAAGCTATTGATTCAAGCAGATAGTTTGATTGAGTTTAATGCGTTACGTAATTCTGTTGAGGATTTTGATGATGAAGAAGCAAAATCACTACCCCGTCAGTGGAACAACTTTACGCCTGAGCAAGTGGTAAATCATGATGAGAATGCCGCAAAAAATGTATTGAGGCGTCAGCATCATATAAATGATATTACACCACGTGATTTCGTAGAGGTTTGTATTGATTTGAAGCAGCAAGGTGTTGCAGGATATGACAGTTGGGGCGCTCGTCCGGAGCCGGTATATACATTACCCGCAAATAGGGAATATAGTTGGGGATTTACTTTAATACCTTTGAGATAAATTAACCAATAGTTTAGGTATTGTGATTTGCTCAAGATCCATATTTAGTGGATCTTGAGCATTTTTTTGCTTGTGATTAGCTTCTGAAAACTTTCTTTTAAAAAATATTATACAAAAACACTTGCTTTTAAAATGTTTTTGTATATTGCCGCAGAAAATAAATCACGAAGAAGTTCCTTATATAGTAATGATTGAGAAGAATTAGCGAATAGTGATGAGAAGAGGTTAAATATTCGTGTCTAAAAAAGTGAGAGAGTCTAATATTGTTAACCATAAAAAATATACTATGAATACCTCTTGAAATAAATCAATCGTCTTTGGAGAAGTAGCCTTTTTCTGGATAATTCCCTATGTGTTAAAAACAAATATCAAACCCAACATCAAATAAACTAAATATGAAAGAACAAAAATGCTTTCCGAGTCAATCTTTCAAAAGAGAAGATTGGCATATGTCCAATATGGTAAGAAGGTCTTGTTCGTTGTTAATGGTTTGCTTTTTAAGTATACCGGCGCAGGCATTACCTTTGCGAGAAATACTTTCTGTTGAGTCAGAAGAAGCCCCAATGATGTTCCTAGATGATGTGAATGTAGTAGAGAATAAGAAGATAAAGGGAATAGTTAAAGATGCTAATGGAGAGCCTATTATAGGAGCTAATGTTGTAGAAAAAGGCACGACGAATGGTACGATTACGGACTTGGATGGAAAATTTGTGTTGGAGGTAAAAGAGAAAGCGAGTATCGTTGTGTCTTATGTTGGCATGCGGAGTGCCGAATATGCTTCAAAGGCGAATATGGATATTGTGTTGCATAGCGATATGCAGGAGTTAGATGATGTAATAGTCGTGGCTTATGGAACGGCAAAGAAATCAACATTTACTGGTTCGGCGACATCAGTGAACGCCAAAGACTTGCTGGAGCGTCCTGTTACGAATGCGGCTACAGCATTGGAAGGATCAGCGCCAGGCATTCAAGTGAAGTCTGGATATGGGCAACCCGGTTCCGCTCCAGAAATTAGGATTAGGGGATTTGGAAGTATTAATGCCTCTTCTGCTCCTTTATATGTTATAGATGGAGCGATTTATGACGAAAGTGCGTTCTCGGATATTAATCCAGCAGATATAGAGAGTATTTCTATATTGAAGGATGCTGCATCAACCTCTCTATATGGTTCAAGTGCCGGTAATGGTGTTGTGTTAGTGACCACTAAAAAAGGAAATAGCGAGAAGCCAACCATTACACTTAATATTTCGCAAGGTTTGTCCGGAAGAAGTATTCCTCGTTATGATTGTTTAGATGTTTGGGAATATTATCCAGCCATGTGGCGACAGCTTCGTAATCGTCAAATTTCAAATGGGTTATCAGAAGCGGATGCGGCTGTTTATGCATCGGAAAATGTATTTAAAATGGTAGCGGTTAATCCGTTTAAGGGTGTTCCTAATGATCAAATCGTTATGACCGATGGTAATTTGAATCCAAAGGCAACCGAATTGTTGTGGAGTGATGATTTGGATTGGTGGGATGCCGCAAGTCGTACAGGGTATCGTAGCGATTATAATTTGAGTTTCAGCTCTCGTTCAGAGAAGACAGATTCATATGTATCTGTAGGATATTTAAAAGATAATGGTTACATTATAAAAACCGATTTTGAGCGTTTTTCTGCTCGTGCGAATATAAATTATCAGCCCATTAAATGGTTTAAGGCAGGAGTTAATGTAAGTGGCAATCGGAGTAAATCGAATAAAACAAGCCATGGCGGTTCAACATTTTCTAATCCTTTTTATTTTGTGCACCGTATGGGGCCGGTTTATCCATTACATATGCATGATTTAGGGACAGGTGCCTATATTTTGGATGAAGAAGGAAATAAACGGTGGGATTACTTGAGTGATAGAGGTAGTGGTGCTGCTCCAGGTCGACATCTTATCGCAGAGAAAGAATTAGATCAAAATTATTTTACTCGTAATGGTTTTTCTACTCGTGGGTATATAGATCTTAATTTATTCAAGGGGTTTAAGGCAACGATTAATGGAGCTTACGATTTTATAGATCGGAAGTCACGTTCCTATCAAAATAAAGAGGTTGGTGATGGTGCTCCAGGCGGTATTTTGTTTTTTGAGACAAATGCGCGGACTACGATATTATTTAATCAGCTATTAAATTATACGATCGATTTGGGAAACCATCATTTGGATGCATTATTAGGTCATGAGAGTTATTCAATGGAAAGAAACTATGAGGGATATACACGTCAAGGGCAGATCGTGGATGGTATTTATGAGATGGGAAATTTCACGAATACAACAGGCATTGATTCTCAAACGGATAAATATAGAAAAGAGGGATATTTTGGCCGTGTGAACTATGATTTCATGGATAAATATTACGCGTCGTTTTCTTATAGAAGAGATGGTTCTTCTCGCTTTCATAAGTCAAGTCGTTGGGGTAATTTCTGGTCAGCCGGATTGTCATGGCGTATAGATCAAGAAAAATTCATACAATCTCAGAAATGGATTAATTCATTAAAACTTCGAGCTTCTTATGGAGAAACAGGTAATGATCAAATAGGTTCTTTTTATCCATACAAAGATTTATATGATTTAGGCTATAATAATGGAACAGAAGCGGGTGTCTATTTTAATTCGATAGGAAATAAAGACTTAAAATGGGAAACGCAGATTAGCTATGATGTGGCGTTGGAATTTGGTTTATTTGATTTCTTGACGGGATCTGTAGAGTATTTTAATAAACAGTCCAAGAATTTATTATTCTCTGTGCCTATCACTCTACAAAGTGGCGCTTATGAAGTGTGGAAGAACATAGGAAAAGTTGCTAATAACGGTGTAGAAATATCATTAGAGGCGAAACTGATAAATAATCATGATTGGAAATGGACTTTAGGGGCAAATGCGACTTTCTTGAAAAATAAGATTAAGCGTTTACCTGATGGCATGGATGAGATTATTGATGGAACTAAACGTTTGGCGGTTGGTCGATCTGTTTATGATTATTGGTTGCGTGAAACGGTGGGAGTGAACCCGGATAATGGAGATTTAATGTTTGTTTTTGATGAGGAAAACGCGGTGTGGGGCGATGATTGTTATGAATATCAAGGACGAAAAGTAACATCAAATCGTACGAAAGGTAAATATTATTATGCGGGATCGGCCATACCAACAGTTTATGGTGGCATCAATACAAGCTTAAAATTTCGTTCATTTGATTTGAATGCGGTGTTCTCTTATCAAATTGGAGGCAAGGTGCGTGACGGAGACTATTTAGAAGTGATGCAAGTAAATAATTATGGTGGTGCTATTCATAGAGATATATTGAAGAGTTGGCAAAAGCCGGGAGATATTACGGATATTCCTCGATTTGACGCGTCCACCAGTTCAAATGTGAATAATAGTTATATAGATCGTTGGTTGGTTTCAGCAAGCTACTTTAGCGTAAAATCCGTTACGTTAGGTTATAGTTTACCCAAAAATTTAGTAAAGAAAGTAATGCTTCAAAATCTTCGCTTTACATTAAGTGGAGAGAACCTCTGGTTATTGGCGGCAAGGAAAGGATTGAATCCTCAGGATGGTTTCAATGGAAACGCCGGATATTCTTATACTCCGGCTAGAACCTTTACGTTAGGTATTAATGCGACGTTTTAAATAACTAAAGATTATTATCATTATGAGAAAACTAATATATCATTCATTAGCGGCATTTGTGTTTGCGGTATCAGTAAGTTCTTGTGAGTCTGATTTTATGGAAACATCTCCAACAGACAAGATCGATAGTGGTCAGGTAACAGAGACTATGGACAATCTATTAACCTTATTGAGTGGTGCACATCGAAATGTATATGGCGATTATGGTTATGATAAGCCTGGTGAATCTGGAATGAATATGCATCGTGACATATTAGGTGACGATATGGTTATACCAAGCCGGGGTAATGGTTGGTTTGTTAACGAATATGGTTGGTTGCGCCACCATGATCCGGATGCAGGTTTGCCGGCTTTTGGTTTTAGTTATTACTATAGCATGATTTCAACGGCTAATACTCTTCTTGAACATATTGATAATGTGCCTGGCGATGAGGCGGTAAGAAATCAAATAAAGGGCGAGGCTTATGTGTTTAGGGCATTAGGACATTTTCAGATGGTGCAACTGTTTGGAAAGCGCTATGAGTCTGGAAAAGATAATACTCAGTTGGGTGTACCATATCGAAAGAAAACGGGTATGGATTTGCAAGCGCGGAACACGGTAGAAGAGGTTTATAAATGGGCGAATGAGGATATTGATTTGGCGATAAAGTTCTTGGCGGATTATAAGCGTGGAGCAATTAACCACTTTTCTCAGAGTGTAGCCTATGGTGTTAAGGCCCGAATTGCTTTAGTGCAAGGTAATTGGAAGGTTGCCTCTGAGGCGGCGGAGGCCGCGTTGAAGACAGCTCGTGAAGAGGGGCATGAGTTGCAGAGTGGTGAATCGTTATTGGGCGGCTTTAATAATGTGGAGCGTAATCCTGAATGGATGTGGGCTTCCATAATGACCACGGAGCAAGATTTAGCGTTTACTCATTTCTTCGCTTATATGTCATGGAATTTTAACTCAACGCCGGTGCGTAAGTCAACTCGTTGTATAAATAAATTATTGTATGCTCACATATCCGCTACGGATATTCGCTCAAAGTGGTGGGATCCTACAGGGACAGCGGAAGTCCCATTGGCGTCTTATTCTAAATGGGAATATCAGAACCGGAAGTTTACTTCTCGCTCAAGTGGTAGCGCCGTCAATGATTTGGTTTATATGCGAATGTCTGAGATGTATTTGATTCAAGCGGAAGCGTTGGCTCGTGCAGGAGAGGAAGATAAAGCGCGCAAGGTTTTGCATGAATGGATGATTACGCGTGATCCGGAATATAAATTATCGACGAATAGCGGACAATCATTGATTGATGAGATTTTAATAAATCGTCGTATAGAGTTGTGGGGTGAAGGTTTTCGCTTTACGGATTTGAAACGGCTAAATCAAGAGATGGATCGAAGAAACAGTAATCACGATGATGCGGTTTGTACGGTTATGCATGTTCCTGAGGGAGATATTCGCTGGCAGTGGAAAATTCCAAAAGCGGAAATTAATGTTAATCCTTTGATGAAACAAAATGAATAGTAACATCTAATATTTGTTTATATGAAAAAACTAATTATTTCTTTAGTGTCTTTATGCGGATGTCTTTGTACATCTGCTCAGGAGGTACAATATCAAAGACCTCCAGAAGTGATAGAGAGAGTAGCGTTAGCTCCTTTAGCTCCGGTTCGTATGATTAGCGGCGATAATCAATGGATCTTGCAATTGCAGCGTTCTCGCTATCGTTCAATGGTGAAGTTGTCTCAGCCCGAGTTGAAATTGGCGGGAATGCGTATCAATCCGGTGACATTTGGTCGTAGTCGTTCTTCGGAATATAATGGTGCGTCTTTGATGAAGATGCTGGGTGGTCACGAGACGCAAGTGAATGGTTTACCTGCGGGCGCTATTATATTGAATGCTTCATTTTCCCCTAATGCCAAGCGAATAGTGTTGGCGGTAGATGAGGGTAAGGGTATTTTTATGTATAGTTTAGATCCACAGACCTGTTCCGCGAAAAAAATAAGTGACCGACGTATGAATATGACTACATATGCTTATACGGAATGGATCAATGACGATGAGTTCGTGACCTTATTGGTTCCCCGGAATATAGGGCAAGCACCTGTGAAAAGCGAGATGCCGACAGGTCCGCTGGTTCAAGAAAGTGGTAGCAAGGCTTCTCCGGTAAGGACATTTCAAGATATGTTGAAAAATCCGTATGACGAAGAGTTGTTTACATATTATTTTACGGCGCAGATGGCTCGGGTGAGCGAAAATGGCGTAAAAGAGTTGGGAAAACCCGCAATTTATACGGGAGTGTCTATTTCTCCTGATAAAAGTTCATTGTTAGTTTCATTTATACGCAAGCCTTATTCTTATCAAGTGCCGATGTATAGTTTTCCGCAAACTTATGCAGTGTGGAATTTGGAAGGAAAGGAAATGGTGAAGTTGGCGGAGAATCCTGAAGATTTTTTGCCGATGGGTTATGATCCATGTTCTCCTTATCCTCGCGATTTTGCGTGGAGAGCAGATAAGCCGGCAACTGTATATTGGGTAGAGGCTCAAGATAAGGGAGATACGCGTAATTATAAAGTAGAGCACAAGGATGTTGTGTTCCAAAAGGATTATCCGTTTAACGCTGAGAAGCAAGAAGTGGTGCGCACCGTCAATCGTTTTGCCAACATTTATTGGCGTAATGACGATTTTGCGTTAGTGCGTGAGTATTCTGAGGAGCAACATAATATTAAAGTTTGGAAATTCAAGCCATGCGATCGTAATTCATTGAAGATCGTTTTTGATTATTCGATGGATGATGGTTATGGTAATCCGGGAAATCCTGTGATGGTGAAGAATGAGCTAGGTCAGTCTATTGTTTATTGCGATAAATCAGGAAATGAGATATTTATGACTTCTCGTGGCGCTTCTTCAGAAGGTGATATGCCTTATCTAAGTAGCTATCGGATTAAGGAGAAGAAAAAAACGATTCTTTGGCGTTGTAAGGCACCTTATTATGAGAGCGTAGAGAAGGTGCTAGACCCGGTAAAGCGTATTGTCATCACTTCTCGTCAATCTCGAACAGAACCTGCGAATTTATTCTATAAGGAGTTGAGAAAAAAGAAAGAGACCCGGTTGACACATTTTGAGAATCCTTATCCGGACATGAAGGGGGTTAGTAAAGAAAAAATACATTATAAACGTGCTGACGGATTGGATTTGACAGCTACGGTTTATTTGCCGGCGGGTTATGATAAAGAAAGAGACGGCCGTTTACCGGTTTTGATGTGGGCTTATCCTAGAGAGTTCCGCACAAAAGCTGATGCGGGTCAAGTAAGAGGTTCTCAATATACTTTTACAAATATCGGTAATGGTTCACCTGTATTTTGGGTGTTGCGCGGATTCTGTGTGATGGAAAGTGTAGAAATGCCTATTGTAGGTACGAGTGAGAACGCTGAACCGAATGACAACTTCTTGGAACAATTGACAATGAATGCCGAGGCGGCTATCAATGCTATTGATAAGATGGGGGTAGGAGACCGGAATCGTGTAGCTGTTGGAGGACACTCTTATGGCGCTTTCATGACGGCGAACTTAATGACTCATACTAAATTGTTTAAAGCCGGTATCGCTCGAAGTGGTGCTTATAATCGTACTTTAACTCCGTTTGGATTCCAATCTGAGACTCGTACATATTGGGAGGCGCCGGAAGTGTATTATAAGATGTCCCCGTTCTCTTATGCGAATCAGTTGAGCGGAGCTTTATTGTTAATTCATGGTGATATGGATAATAATACGGGTACTTTCTATGTGCAGACAGAACGCTTTTTCCAAGCGTTGAAAGGTCATGGAGCTACGACTCGTTTTATTTCTTTACCCTATGAAAGTCATGGCTATTATGGCCAAGAGAATGTGCTGCACTTGCTTTATGAGTGTGACGCATGGTTGGATAAATATGTGAAAAATGCTGCTGTAAGATAATCATCATTGAGTGTGAATTTGGCGTCGTTTGCCTGTAATAGGGCGAATGGCGCCTTTTTTTGTTGTCTTAGGCTGGAATTCGATGAATACAAATGTTTTCGTTAAAAAAGACCCCCTGTTTAGTGCTAATACAAATGTTTTCGTTAAAAAAGAGCCCTGTTTAGTGTTAATACAAATGTTTTCGAGGTTTTTTGCCTCGTTAATGTGGAAAAATAAAAATATAACACTTGAACCGGGTCGTTCTTTTGTCTTTTTTCTTAGAATAACGTTATTTTGCACTTCAGAATTAAAAAACAGCTCATTATGTTGAAATTTATCAAGACATGGACGCTTCCGATCTCAATGTTGACGGGAGCTGTTGTCTATTTGGTATTTTCCAATACCTTTTTTTTATCGCCAGTAAAACCGGCCATGTATCAAGTTATATCAATATTGACGCCATTCTTGATTTTTGCTCAATTGCTATTGACGTTTTGCAAGATTTCTGTGCGAGAATTAATGCCTAGGCCTTGGCATGTTTGGCTATTGTTAATTCAATTTTTGTCAACGATGGCACTTGTCGCGTTGTTGCTGCTAATACCGTTGAGTGACGAATATCGAGGATTGTTCGAGGGAGGAATGGTTTGTTTGATTTGTCCAACAGCAACAGCGGCGGCCGTAATTACGGGAAAGTTAGGAGGAAGTGCTTCAAGCTTGACGACATATACGCTTTTATCTAATTTATTGGCGGCTGTCGCCGTGCCATTGCTTTTTCCCTTGGTGGAGCCTCGTGTGGAGATGTCTTTTTTTGTGGCTTTCTTGAAGATATTGGGGAAAGTATTTCCCTTGTTGCTTTTCCCTTTTTTCTTGGCTTTGTTTTTGCGAAAATTTCTACCCTCAATTCATCGTTTTTTAGCGGGATTTCGAGATTTGGCATTCTATCTATGGGCAGTGGCCTTGGCTATTGTTTCGGGGCAAACAGTAAAATCGTTGGTGAATAGTGACGCGGAAATATATGTGGAGTTATTGATTGCGGTTGCGGGGTTAACAGCTTGTGTCCTTCAGTTCTTTTTAGGAAAGCGCATAGGAGAGCGGTATGCCGATCGTATTAGCGCAGGACAGGCCTTGGGACAAAAAAATACGGTGTTGGCTATTTGGATGGCCTATACCTATTTGAATCCATTGTCATCGGTTGCTCCGGGAAGTTATGTGTTGTGGCAGAATCTATTTAATAGCTGGCAATTGTGGCGTAAGGAGCGTGGATTCTCTATTTGATTATGGCTGTTTTTGACGTGTTGTTTCGATGCGTTATTTGTTAGAAAATAAAGAGGCTTGATGATTCAAATAAATTGGAAGTCAAAAATACTCGCACCCATTTGAATTGTGATGAAAATTGTCTTTCATGTTAAATCGAGTCATATGTTATGCGATAATATATATACTTTGCATTAAAGTAATCACACAAAAAATAGATAAATATGAAATTAAGTGATGTATGGTTCACGGCTTTGTCCGCTAATGAGTCAGGGCGAACTGTCGCTATTTATGGGCGTGAAGAATTGAATGAGTTTATCGATTCGGGAAAGTATAATGAGCGAGTTGAGATTACGTGGAAATATAAAGGAGACGAGAACGGTTTCCCGGATGAGGTCTTAGGAGAGCAGATGGAGCTTGTGGAGGAGGCGCTTCGTAAGGCGATGGAGAAAAAAGATAAGTTGGCTATATTGACCAGCATTTATACGGGGGGTGGTGAAAAGATTTGGGTTTTTTACACACGGACAGTACGTGTTTTTGGTGAGCGGCTGAACGAGGCGTTGGCGTCATTTGATTTATTGCCGATCTCGATTTATACGGAAGTAGATCCGGATTGGGATGAATATAAAGATATGTATGAAATGAAGGAATGGGCGGTTGATTGAGCTTAATATAATATTACTTGTCACCCATAAGCAAATGGATAAATGCGTCGTTCTCTAATAAGCCACATTGTCCTTTTTTGATCGTAAATTCATCAAAAGAAGAGACTCTATCCGGTTTATTCCTGGGTTTATATATAAGGAAAGGCACAGGCTTGTTGCTGTGTGTACGTGTGGCGCAAGGAGTGGGATGATCAGGAAGAACGGCGATAGCTACAGGTTCATTTATCTCATTTAATCGATTGAAGATGTATCCAATTATGTGTTGGTCCAGTTGTTCTATTGTTCGCGTTTTGAGAGCGACGTTACCTTCATGTCCGGCCTCATCGCTGGCTTCAACATGGACGAATACAAAATCATATGTTTTAAGCGCCTCGACAGCGGCTTGAGCTTTGCCATCATAGTTGGTGTTATATAGTCCGTTAGCTCCATTCACCTTAATGATATCAAGGCCGGCATATATGGCGATGCCTCGAATGAGGTCTACCGCAGATATAACAGCTCCTTTTTGGAATCCAAAAATACTGCCCATTGTTCGCATTTGTTTGGGCTTATACCCGGGAGACCAGGGCCAAATGCTATTGGCGGAATCTTTGCCGGCCGCTATTCTCCGCTCATTGACAGGATGTTTTTGTAAGATTTTTTGAGATTCCAAGATGAGCCGATTAAGAATGTCTGCTGTATCTTGAGCTTCAGGAACTAATGGCTTAACCATTAAAGGCTCGAAAGGTTGTAATGGCTTGTCGTGAGGAGGGGTGCAAATCAACCGTTTGTCTCCCCCTTTGATTATTAGTAAATGTTTGTAAGAGATTCCGGGATAAAATCGGATTCGATCATTGCTTAAGCGCTCATTTAGACAATGGATTAATATTTGAGATTCTTCAGAAGAAATATGTCCTGCCGAATGATTTTTCAATCGTCCCTGTTCAATGCAAATGAGATTACACCTGATGGCTAGTTCATTGTTCCCTAAATTGATCCCCATACTTGCAGCCTCCAAAACCGCTCTTCCTTCATAGGATGTGTGAGGGTCATAACCCAATATCATCATGTTGGCGACTTCACTGCCCGGATGAAAACCATCAGGTATGGTTTTTATCATGCCCGTTATGCCTTTTTTAGCAAGCATGTCCATGAAAGGAGTATGAGCCACCTGTAGGGGCGTTTTACCGCCCAGTTCGTCCAGAGGCTCATCTGCCATTCCGTCCCCAACGATGATGATATGTTTCATTTTCTCATTAAATATTAGCGATAGAGATGATATCGGCAAAGACACCAGCGGCAGTTACATCTGCGCCCGCTCCATATCCTTTAATAATCATCGGATATTCATGGTATCTTTCAGTAGATATCATGATAATGTTGTTGCTTCCTTCTAACTCGTAGAACGGGTGATGACTGTCAATAGAGCGTAGTCCTACTTCGCAATCACCTTTATCCATTTTAGCGACGAAACGAAGACGTTGATTTTCTTTTTCAAGCTGTTGACGTTCTTTCTCGAAGTGCTCATCCATTTCTTGAATGCCATTCCAAAAATCGTCAAGAGACCCCATCAAATATTTATCAGGTATAAATAAGTTTTGTTTTACGTCTTTTTGTTCCACTTGATAGCCGGCCTCTCTAGCGAGGATAACTAATTTGCGTATGACGTCCTTGCCGCTTAAGTCGATTCTGGGATCAGGCTCCGCATATCCGGCCTCTTTTGCCTTTTTGATCGCTTCGCTAAAAGGGACATCTTTACTGATAGTATTAAAAATGTAGTTTAGAGTGCCAGATAACACGGCTTCTAACTTCAATATATGATCACCACTATTGATTAAATCGTTCATAGTGTTGATGATGGGAAGCCCTGCGCCTACATTTGTTTCAAATAGGAACTTGATATCGCGATGACGAGCCGTCTCTTTCAGCTTGATATAATTTTCATACGCTGAAGAAGCAGCTTCTTTATTCGCTGCTACGACGGATACATTGTTATTCATTAAATCTTCATAAAGAGCTGCGACCTCAGGACTTGCCGTACAATCAACGAACACAGAGTTGAAAATGTTCATTTCTTCAATAGCCTCTCGTAAATGTTGCGGATTACTTTCCTCCCCGTTGTTCTTGAGCTCTTCTTTATAATTCTCTAAATTGATTCCTTTGCGAGAAAAGATTGCTTTATGAGAGTTCGCAATGCCAACAACATTCAATTTTAGCCCATTTTGCTTCATCAATTTAGGCTGTTGAATACGGATTTGTTCTAATAAGTTACCGCCTACGGTGCCTACGCCGGCAATGAATAAATTTAAGACTTTATATTCTGAAAGGAAAAAAGAGTCATGAATAGAGTTTAGAGCCTTGCGAAGATCTTTATGTTTGATGACAAAAGAAATATTTGTCTCGGAGGCACCTTGTGCGCAGGCAATGACGCTAATACCCGCACGACCTAATGTGCCGAACAATTTACCTGCGATACCGGGTGTATGTTTCATGTTTTCACCCACAATAGCGACAGTCGCAAGGTCTTTTTCCGCAACCGTATCGTTCATGTCTCCTTGCGAACGTTCAAGAGCGAACTCCTCGTTTAAGACTTGTACAGCTAAATCTGCGTCCGCGTTTCTTACGGCGAATGTAGTGTTGTTCTCAGAGCTAGCCTGTGATACCATAAATACACTAATTCCATTTTTGGCAAGTGTTTTAAATATTCGGTAGTTTACACCAATTACGCCTACCATACCGAGGCCTTGCACCGTAATAAGGCAGGTGTCGTTGATGGAAGAGATACCCTTGATTAAGGCTTTCCCCTCCTCTTTGACCTTTTCCCTAGATATGTAAGTGCCCGGAGCTGTAGGATTGAAGGTGTTTAAAATTCGAATAGGTATATTTTTGTGATATACAGGATAGATCGTTGGAGGGTAAATAACTTTTGCTCCAAAATTACATAGTTCGATCGCTTCTGTAAATGTCAATCTGTCGATAACATATGCTGAACTGATCACACGAGGATCAGCGGTCATGAATCCGTCTACGTCAGTCCATATTTCTAAAACGGATGCGTCAAGTGCGGTCGCTAAAATAGATGCGGTATAATCAGAACCCCCTCTTCCCAAGTTTGTAACCTCTCCGGTCTCTGTATTAGAAGAGATGAATCCCGGTACTAATGACACCTTTGGTAAAGGAGAGAATGTCTCTTTTATCAATTTGTTAGTTAAATCAAAATCAACAATATGCTTGTTGAATTGTTTAACAGTCTTGATGAATCTGCGTGAGTCGAATAGTTGCGCGTCTTTAATTACATTAGAGACGATAAGTGATGACAGGCGCTCTCCATAGCTGACAATCGTATCGGATGTTTTAGCGGAAAGGTCTTTTATCAGGTAAACACCTTTAAAAATATTTCCAAGCTCATCGAGAAGGGCTATGACTTTTTTTTGTACCTCTATACGAGTTTCTTCATTTTCGATAACGCCTTCTATAACTTCCAAGTGGCGTGCGATAATTTCAGACAGTTCTTTTTCGTATGCGAGATTGCCATTGGCGGCCAAATTAGAGGTCGCCAACAATTTATCGGTGATACCTCCTAAAGCGGAGACAACAACGATGACAGGTTCGTTGATCGCTTCAACAATTTTTTTTACACTTAATATGCTGTTTACTGTACCGACGGATGTGCCGCCGAATTTCAATACTTTCATTTTTTTTAGACTTGATAGTCGCATAAAACGCATGGCGCAACGCATAAGGCAGCAGCCGATATGGATAGCGACTTAAGATTTATAGTTTATAATAAATTAAAAGGAATGGATAATGAGTGGCGGAAATTGGCTGATAGAAATTAGTGCCAATAGCCACAAAAACGACGTGTATATTTAAACCCCCCAGGGGGTCATGAGTGCCCAAGTGTAATATGAGGATTCTACTTTCATCACCGCTTTATAAACCTTAACATTTTATCAATCACGGGGCAATATTACACATAATTTTTCATATCGCAAGCATCTTTTTGTAAAGAATGGCTTTTTTCTTATTTGAAATAATAAAGGTTTTAGTCGTTTTTTATAGCTTATCTTTTGGAAAATAAGCCATGTGAGAATTTATATGAGTTGATAAAAAAAGGGATTTTTCATCGAAAGGCAAAGAGTCTTTTTAGGCGATGAAAATCCCTATAGTTTATGAGCCGGAACTTTCGCCACCCATAATATCCAATAATTCATTAGTGATGGCTTGCTGTCTAGTCTTGTTATATTGCAAAGTAAGTTGTTGGATTAAATCATTTGCGTTGTCGTTTGCTGTTTGCATGGCCATCATACGTGCTGCGTGTTCTGCTGTAGAGGTATCTAAAAGCGTCATATAAATGGTCAACTTTAGCAATTTAGGGAAAAGTAGATCTCTAAGTTCTTCTTGAGAAGGTTCAAGGATATAGTCCGTATCAATATCGCTCGTGTTTGTCTCAGATAAGGTTAGAGGCAAATAGCATTTATGTGTTAAGATTTGTGTCGCCATATTTTTGAAATGGTGATAAAGCAAATCCACATGATCCACTTTGCCTGATACGAAATCATCCATTAGCCGGTTAGCTAAAGTGATAGCGGTATCGTATGAGGGTTTTTCGTCTATCGTGATAAAGTCAGGACAAAAAGTGTACCCTTCTTTACGAAGTTCATCCGCTACTTTTTTTCCAATAGGAAATAGGCTTACTTCTATATTTTGTTTTTGGTAGCTCTCCAAAAGAGATGTAAGCCCTTTCCATATATTAGCGTTGAATGTTCCGCATAATCCCGTGCTAGAGGAAAAGACAGCGATAGCTACCTTTCTCACCTTACGCTGTTCGGTATAAGGTGAGTCCAGGTCGCGTTCCGCTGACAGAAGACCGTTTAAAATAGAGGACAGCCTATTTGCATATAAGAGCGTGTGCTCTGTTTGCGCTTGGGCGTGATGTAGTTTCGCCGAAGATACCATCTTCATGGCGGAAGTTATTTTCTGCGTACTCCCAATAGAGGCAATTCTGACTTTTATTTCTTTTAATGATGCCATGACTGCTCGTTTATTCGTTTAGCTGTATCAGTTAAAATTTGTCGGATCTCATCATTGATGACACCCGTTTTTAAAACATCTAATACATCTTTTTGATGAGAAGTACGTAACTCTTGCAAGAATTGCTTTTCAAACTCATGAACTTTGTCTATGGGAACCTCTTTCAGTAATCCCTGTGTTCCGCAATATAGAATAGATATTTGCTCTTCTACAGGCATAGGACTGTATTGAGGCTGAATAAGTAGCTGCGTGTTTTTTTGTCCCTTGTCGATTGTGAAAGCCGTAACAGCATCCATCTCACCTCCAAATTTGGAGAAAGATTCCAATTCTCTAAATTGAGCTTGGTCGATTTTTAATGTTCCTGCTACTTTTTTCATGGCCTTTAATTGGGCATTACCACCGACACGAGATACAGAGATACCAACATTGATGGCAGGACGATTTCCCTGATTGAAAAGGTCTGTTTCAAGGAAGATCTGACCATCTGTAATAGAGATTACGTTTGTTGGGATATAGGCGGAAACATCACCGGCTTGGGTCTCAATGATAGGTAGAGCTGTCAATGAACCACCACCTTTGACTTTATCCTTCATACTATCGGGCAGGTCATTCATCTGTTTAGCAACTTCCGGTTGGTTGATGATCTTTGCGGCACGCTCTAATAATCTAGAATGCAGATAGAAGATATCTCCAGGATATGCCTCACGTCCAGAAGGACGACGCAAGATCAAAGAAACCTCACGATAAGCGACAGCTTGTTTTGAGAGGTCATCATAAACAACCAAAGCATGGCGTCCGCTATCTCTGAAAAATTCACCAATCGCAGCTCCGGCAAATGGCGCGAAATATTGCATGGCGGCAGGATCTGAAGCGGTTGCGCTTACCACGATCGTATAATCCATTGCGCCTTTTTCTTGTAGTGTATTTACCAAAGCCGCGACAGTTGAGCCTTTTTGTCCTATTGCTACATAGATACAATAGACAGGATTTCCAGCATCGTAATTACTCCTTTGATTAATAATTGTATCAATAGCGATAGAGGTTTTACCTGTTTGTCTATCACCAATGATCAATTCACGTTGTCCACGTCCAATAGGTATCATTGCGTCTACCGCTTTGATTCCGGTTTGTAGAGGCTCGTTTACAGGTTGGCGGAAGATTACGCCAGGGGCTTTACGTTCCAAGGGCATTTCGCATTTTTCGCCTAATATATCTCCTTTGCCATCGATCGGATTTCCTAATGGATCGATTACACGTCCGATCATACCTTCGCAAACATCGATAGAAGCGATTCGTCCCGTGCGTTTTACTGTGTCACCTTCTTTTATTTGGTCAGTCGGACCTAATAGGACAGCACCGACATTGTCTTCTTCCAAGTTCATCACGATCGCTTCCATTCCATTATCGAATTGAAGTAATTCGTTTGCTTCTGCGTTATCTAGTCCATAAATGCGGGCAACGCCATCGCTAACTTGCAATACGGTTCCGACTTCCTCCAGCTTAATACTGGTATTGATTCCCTCTAGTTGTTGGCGCAAGATAGAGGAAACCTCACTCACTTTTATCTGTTCTGTCATACGTTATTCTTTTTTATCTGTTCTCGAGTAAGCCGTCGCGGATATTCCGCAGTTGAGCCTCATAACTGGCATCTATTCGGTAGTTTCCTATACGAAGACGAAAACCACCTATCAACTGAGGATCTACGTGACCGGAGAATTCAATCGTACATCCAGTCTCTTGACGAAGTCTTTCTTTCAAGTGATTCTTAACTTCATCATCAACCAGAGTGGCCGTATCGAATTGCACTCGGGTAATCTTGTTATCCTTCCGATATAAATGGATATAGATGTAAGCGATGAAAGGTAATAAAGTCTCTCGTTTATGGTTCAAGACTAGTTTGATGAAGCGGTAATATAGGTCGCAAACCTCAATACCTCCCGCAGCTTTCAGCAGATTGATTTTTTCCTCTGTAGAAACAATAGGATTACCCAAAGCATTTGTGAGCTCAGGTTCTGCGGAGAAGCTGTTTGCCAACATCTTCATGTCATCATATACCCGGCTTTCTTCTCCCTTCTCTTTAGCGAGGGAGAAAAGGGCCTTGGCATATCGGGAAGAAATAGTTCCTATATCCATACCTTACGATTTACTAAACGATACCTCATCCAGCAGCCGATCAATAATTTGTTGTTGTTCTTTGTCTCGGCTGATTTTCTCTTTCATCACTTTTTCTGCGATAGCGATAGATAGATCCGCTATCTCCGAGCGGACTTCGCGAATTGCTTTTTCTTTCTCTTCGCGGATACGCCGGGTAGCCTCTTCTATCTGCAGATGCGCTTCAGTGGAAGCTTTCTTCTTAGCTTCTTCTATGATGCGCTCTTTTTCGGCAAAGGCTTCTTTCATGATGGCATTTTGCTTTTCTTTCGCTTCTGCGAGAATTTTTTCTCCTTCAGCTTGGATATTGGCAAGTTGCGCATTAGCTTGTCTTGCGTTCTCAAGGGAGTTGTCTATAAACTCTTTCCGCTGTTCGATGGCCTTTATAATAACAGGAAAGCCAAACTTGGAAAGGATTACGAAGACAATTCCAAATGAGATAATCATCCAGAATAGAAGTCCTGAATCCGGTGTTAATAAAGACATGATTTATGTTGTTTTATTTTTGGAATAGCGCTAAGAAACATACGACAATGGCGAATAATGCAACACCTTCGACCAATGCACCCATGATCAACATAGAGGTACGGATTTCTCCTGCTGCAGACGGTTGACGTCCGATAGCCTCAACGGCACCTTTTCCAATCAATCCGATTCCTATACCTGCGCCTATTGCTGCAAATCCTGCACCTATTGTTGCTCCCATCTTTGCTATACCCATACCGGCAGCTGCTGCTTGTAATAAAATAGTCGATAACATTGTGTTAAATTTTTAATTAATAACCTTTTAATTTATTCTAATACCTTAATTTCTAAATTTATTCCCTTACTTTAGCTAAACCTATATAGTTGGCGGAAAGTAGGGTGAATATGTATGCTTGTAAACATGCTACAAACAATTCCATACAGTTCATAAATACGCAAAACAAAACAGATACGATTGTCATGCTGATGTTTACGAATGCGCCCATTGTTGCTGTAATGAAGATCAGACAAGTTAAAGCCAAGATAATGGTATGTCCCGCCATGATGTTGGCAAATAGACGAATCATTAAAGCGAATGGCTTTGTGAATACTCCAAAGAACTCCACGAAAGGCATAATTGGCAAGGGCAATTTTAGATAGATAGGCGCTTTGGGCCAAAAGATGTCTTTCCAATATTCTTTCGTGGCGAATAAATTGACAGCTAAAAATGTACAGAGCGCTAAAATACCGGTAATAGCGATATTTCCAGTGATGTTGGCTCCTCCCGGAAAGATTGGTATAATACCCAATAAGTTATTGATCAAGATGAAGAAAAAGACAGTCAACAAATAGGATGAGAATGGTTTGTATTCTTTACCAATCGAATTTTTGATGACGCTTTCTTGAAGATAAGTGATAATCATCTCAACTAATCCTAAAAAACCTTTAGGTGCTTCATTGGGGTGTTTTTGATACCAATTCGCGGCTCTAAGAATTATGAATAACAAGATAGCGCAACTAAGAAGTAGTTCACATACATTTTTTGTTAGTGACAAATCTAAGGGGCGTATTTCTATGCCTTCAGCGTTTTTCTCAACAATTTTGCCGGCGAAATCTCCCTCTTGAGCGATGTGATAATTATTGTATGTTTCACCATGATTTATCCGGGATGAAAGGAATAGATCCCAGCCTTTGTTTTCACCTTTTACTAAAACAGGTAGTGGAATAGCTATTTCATGCCCGTTCCATTCTGTTATGTGCCAGGTGTAAGAGTCTTGGATGTGGGAGAAAACGATGTCTTGTACATCGACTTCCTCTGATTCTGCTTTTGCCGGCATGAGGAAACATAGCCACATGAATAAGGCTGTAAAAATAATTGATTTATAGTTTCTCTTCATGATCATCTATTTCTTGCTTCTTTTTCTTTACGTTCACGTTTCATCCGTTTCTTCTCATAAAGAAAGATCGTGTAGGTCTCCATACCAAGATATATGAAGTAAAAAAGCATCAGCGTGAAACCAAATGCTTTTAATCGTTCATTTACTAATTCAGCATATAGCCATAAGAATATGATGGCAAGGGTAAATTTGCAAAAGCGAACGAGCATATATGTTGTAACTGTTACGTCGCCATTTTTCTTTTTGACCCTGTCTAGTACGAATGTCATAATGAGTGACATGACCCAATAAAAAACAGGTATAGATGGATACCAAGTAAAATAGTGATCGGGCCAAATCGTATATAACAAACCACCCAAAGCAATGCCAATGGATGCGTTGATAAACGTGATCCATCCCATTAATCTCATTCTTAATCTGCCATTCATGATCTTATTGTTTTTATTCGACACAAACGGATAATATATCGTCCCGGACTTCTATAAATCCACTTTGTATCGTTTGCTCTTGATAATTTCCGTTGACCTCAAACTTGATGGTTCCTTTTTTTAATGCTGCAATAAGCGGGGCATGATGTGGCAACACATCAAATGATCCGCCCATGCCAGGTAATGACACGCTTTGAGTCTCTCCTTTGAAAAGGATGCCATTCGGTGATACAATCTCTAGTTTCATATCAATTAATTAGCCTGCTCCTTCAGACGTTTCGCCTTCGCCATAACATCTTCAATGGTTCCGACATTTAAGAAAGCTTGCTCAGGAATGTCATCTGTTTCTCCATCCATGATCATTTTGAATCCTCTTATGGTATCTTCAATAGATACCATAACACCAGGAACTCCTGTAAACTGCTCTGCTACGGAAAAAGGTTGGGACAAGAAACGTTGCACTCTTCTCGCTCGATTTACGGTTAAACGATCTTCGTCAGAAAGTTCTTCCATTCCAAGAATAGAGATAATATCTTGTAACTCTTTGTTGCGTTGAAGTATTTGCTTAACTCTTTGAGCTGTCTCGTAATGTTCTTTACCAACGATTAATGGGTCTAAGATACGGGAGGTTGACTCAAGGGGATCTACAGCAGGATAGATACCTAGCTCTGTAATTTTACGGCTTAAAACTGTTGTCGCATCCAGGTGAGTAAAGGTTGTGGCAGGAGCGGGGTCTGTTAAATCGTCTGCAGGTACATAAACTGCTTGAACGGAAGTGATAGATCCTTTTTTAGTTGATGTAATTCGCTCTTGCATAGCTCCCATCTCTGTCGCCAATGTTGGTTGATAACCTACAGCGGAAGGCATACGTCCTAATAGGGCTGATACCTCAGAACCTGCTTGGGTGAAACGGAAAATATTATCGATGAAGAATAGGATATCTTTCTTTTCTCCTTCGTTTGCCATGTCACGAAATGATTCAGCAATAGTTAATCCAGATAAAGCAACGGAAGAACGTGCTCCAGGGGGTTCGTTCATTTGTCCGAACACTAAAGTCGCTTGAGATTTGGATAGTTCATCGAGATCTATTTTAGATAGATCCCAATTGCCAGCTTCCATGTTCTTTTTGAACTCTTCGCCATATCTGATAACTCCGGATTGGATCATTTCACGTAATAGGTCATTTCCTTCACGTGTACGTTCGCCGACACCTGCGAAGACGGAAAATCCGTTGTTCTTTTTTGCGATATTGTTGATCAGCTCCATGATTAATACGGTTTTGCCTACTCCTGCTCCACCAAATAATCCGATTTTACCACCTTTGGCATAGGGCTCGAGAAGGTCGATGACCTTAATTCCAGTGTAAAGGACTTCTTGGGTCGTGGTTAAGTCTTCGAATTTTGGTGGTTCTCTGTGAATAGGAAGCGCACCCTGCTTGTTTAGTTTAGTCAAACCATCGATTGGATCGCCAGTGACATTCATTAATCGACCTTTAACCTGATCTCCGGTTGGCATAGTAATCGGTGTTCCATATGATATGGCCTCCATGCCTCGTCTAAGTCCGTCGGTCGTATCCATTGCTACGGTGCGGACGGTGTTTTCCCCGATATGCTGTTGAACTTCGACGATCAAGATCTTTCCGTTGGGACGGGTAATCTCCATGGCGTCGTGAATGCGGGGAAGGGTTACTGTTTCTTCAGTCCCATAGTCAAAATGGATATCCACTACCGGGCCGATAACCTGTGAGATATAACCTTTTATTTCTCCCATAAAGCCTATTGTTATTTTTACCTTACCTATTAAAATATCGCTGCAATATTAATTCTTATGAAGTTTCGATATTCAAAAATATTACTTTTTGTGTCTTTTTGAGTTTAGTTAAACCTTGCCTGTTTTGGTCATAGTTCTAAAATAGAACATTTTGTTTCTTTTACGGGATATTTTGAAAGGCATACTCGCTTTTCTAATGAATAGAGTGATAGGAAGATACCTGAATGCTGCCTTTTTGATATAAAATGATGTGTAATTGTTTTGTTTTGTTAAATGGGTGTGCTCTTGTTTGAAATGTTTTTCAGGGGAAAAATGTGTGTTGTTTTAAATAGACATTATATAGATTAATTTGTTATATGACTCATTTTGTGACTGATTCTGA
>CAUWMZ010000051.1:0-57400 GCA_963560035.1 uncultured Parabacteroides sp. | reverse complement strand
ACCCGCGACCCCATGCGTGACAGGCATGTATTCTAACCAGCTGAACTACCAGACCTCTTATTTTTCAATTGCCATCTCTCTCGATTGCGGTGCAAAGGTAAGTATTATTTTTAAACCCGCAATAGTTTGAGCAAAAAAAATTCATTTTTTATTTCGATTTCCAACGAATCAAATTCTAAAGTCTCTTTTTTTGCCATCTTTTCAATCGATACAAACAAGAAAAACAGACTATTATCATCTTTTCGCCAACAACTTCACGCCCCACATACATAAATATGTAATGATATTTTGCTATTTTTGCGACACAATATAAATGCCATACGATAAAGGATGTTTTCATTACTTGCGACAATGCCTAGATTATCTATACAATAGACAACACGAAAAGATCGCGAGAGACTGTCTCTTCCGGAAAAGAAGGCACACTTCGACCGGAACACAATATCCATCCTACAAAAATGGTCCAGTCGAAGATATTATATTGAAGAGGATTTTGAAGATATAACAGCTGATATTGCCTACCCCAATAGGCAATGTCAACGCATATCAAAAGTGAGGAAGATACGACAATATTGTACATATTATATATAAGATGAACTTAGACTTCGAGAAAATGGGCGGACTAATCCCCGCCGTCATACAAGACGTCAACACAAACAAAGTGCTGATGTTAGGCTTCATGAACAAAGAAGCTTATGAGGAAACAATTAGCACCGGTAAAGTTACTTTCTTCAGCCGCACAAAGAACCGTATTTGGACCAAAGGCGAACGCAACGGCAACACAATGCAAGTCGTCAACATAGCGGAAGATTGCGACAACGACGCCTTGCTCATTAAGGCTATTCCCTCCGGGAATGTCAGCCGAACAGGCACAAATACTTGCTTTGGAGAGAAAAATGAGGAAGACATCATGTTTCTCAAATATCTACAAAACCTCATCGAACGTCGACGTCAGGAGATGCCAGAAGGCTCATACACGACAACCTTATTCCAAAAAGGCGTAAACCGTATGGCTCAAAAAGTTGGCGAAGAGGCTGTAGAAATGATCATCGAAGCGACAAACGGAACAGACGAGGACTTCATCAGCGAAGCATCCGACATGATATATCATCTGATCGTCTTGCTAACAAGCAAAGGTCTTCGCTTGGAAGATTTAGCAAAAGAGTTAAAGAAAAAACATAAAGGTTGATTGATCTATGGAAGAAGATATTCTGCTTAAATTGGAAAACGTAGAGATATGCCGTGAAGAAAACAGGGTACTGCACGACGCGAACCTTACACTTCATAACGGTGAATTTGTCTATGTCATCGGAAAAGTCGGATCAGGCAAGACCAGCTTGCTAAAGTCTTTATATTGCGAAATACCCATCACACAAGGCGAAGCGCGAATCATCGACTATAATTTGACAAAGATGAAACGCAAAGACATCCCCTATCTACGAAGGAAGTTAGGTATCGTCTTCCAGGATTTCCAACTGCTTACTGATCGGTCCGTCACTAAAAATCTAGAGTTCGTATTAAAAGCAACCGGATGGAAAAAAAGAGACGAGATCAATCAACGCATCGAAGAAGTGTTGCGCCAAGTGGGCATGCAAGACAAAGGCTATAAAATGCCACATGAACTGTCTGGCGGCGAACAACAACGTATCGTAATAGCCAGAGCTCTGCTGAACAACCCCAAATTGATCTTGGCAGACGAACCTACCGGAAATCTCGATCCGGAAACCAGCGGACAAATCGTACAACTCTTACACGATATTTGTCAACAAGGGACGGCTGTAATTATGACCACTCATAACTACACAATCGTTCATAATTACCCTGCTCGTATTGTGAAATGCGAGAATGCCTGTTTGAGTGATGTCAAAGAATAATTTTTTTGTACATTCGCGGATGCATTTGATTGAAACAGAAAACAATTTAATATAGAACAAAAGAAAATGAAAGTTTTAAAGTTTGGCGGTACTTCTGTGGGATCTGCACAGAGAATTAAAGATGTAGCGAAACTAATTACGGGCGAACGAAAGATCGTTGTGTTGTCGGCCATGTCTGGTACAACCAATTCATTAGTCGAAATCTCTGACTACCTGTATAAAAAGAACCCCGATGGAGCAAACGAGATCATCAACAAATTGGCCATGAAATATATGGGCCATGTTGAGGAGCTTTACAGCACCGACGAATATAAACAGAAAGCCAAAGAACTGATAAAATCTCATTTTGAATATATCCGCACATTCACGAAAGACCTGTTCACCCTATTCGAAGAAAAAGTAGTCTTAGCACAAGGCGAGCTGATTTCTACTGGAATGATGAATCTATATCTTAACGAATGTGGTGTAAAATCCGTGTTGATTCCCGCATTAGACTATATGCGAACAGACAAGAACGCAGAGCCGGACCCGGTCTACATCAAAGAGAAATTAATAAAATTACTCGATGAGCATAAAGATGCCGACTTATATATCACACAAGGTTATATTTGCCGCAACGCTTATGGCGAAATAGACAACTTGCAACGAGGCGGCAGCGACTACAGCGCTTCATTAATAGGAGCGGCTATTGGCGCCGAAGAGATTCAAATATGGACAGATATCGATGGCATGCATAATAATGACCCGAGAATTGTCAACGGCACATTCCCTGTTCGCCAACTACACTTTGAGGAGGCTGCAGAACTGGCTTATTTTGGCGCAAAAATTTTACATCCGACATGTATCTTACCTGCGAAATTAAATAACATTCCCGTAAGATTATTGAACACGATGCAGCCAGAAGCACCCGGCACATTGATCTCAAACTCTATTGAGAAAGGCAAGATCAAAGCTGTGGCCGCTAAAGACAATATCACATCGATCAAGATCAAGAGCGGACGTATGCTGCTCGCTACCGGATTCTTACGTAAAGTATTCGAAATCTTCGAAAATTACCAAACCCCTATTGACATGGTAACCACTTCTGAGGTTGGCGTATCTGTCACTATCGACAATCGCAAACACTTGGAAGAGATCGTTGATGACTTAAAGAAATATGGTACGGTAACAGTTGACGAGGACATGGTGATTGTCTGTGTAGTAGGTGATCTTGAATGGGATAATGTTGGTTTTGAGGCCCGTATTGTACAAGCCTTAAAGGATGTGCCTGTCCGTATGATCTCTTACGGAGGAAGCAACTACAATGTATCGTTATTAATAACGGCCTCTGACAAGCAAAAAGCGCTGCAGGCTTTAAGTGATCACTTATTCAACAATAAATAAAAACAAAACAAGGGCAGCCTTTTCAGACTGCCCTTGTTTATCTCTCACATAATCTTTTTTAAATATGCTCAAAGGAACATTTCCCGTAGATAAGTTCAAACAGCTTTCTACGCCTTTTTATTACTATGATGTCAAACTACTGCAAGACACGTTAGACGTAGTAAAATCCGAAGCCGGGAAATATAACTATCACGTGCACTATGCAGTCAAAGCCAACGCCAACCCTCGCATATTATCGATTATCGCAGCAAACGGATTAGGTGCGGACTGTGTCAGTGGAGGTGAGATTCAAGCCGCTCTAGATGCCGGATTTCCTGCCAATAAGATTGTCTTTGCCGGAGTAGGAAAAGCGGATTGGGAAATCAACCTAGGCTTGGACAATGATATCTTTTGTTTCAACGTGGAATCAAAAGCCGAATTGGAAATCATCAACAAACTTGCGGAAGCCAAACACAAAACCGCATCCATCGCTCTTCGTATCAATCCTGAAGTTGACGCACATACGCATGCTAAGATAACAACCGGCATGAAAGAAAATAAGTTCGGAATTAATTTGAGCCAGCTAGGTGATGTATTAGACAGGCTAAATGAGTTGAACAACGTGAAACTGATCGGTATTCACAGCCATATCGGATCACAAATCACGGATATGTCGAGCTTTCGCAACCTCGCTATTCGCATTAATGAAATTCAAGAAGAGCTGGACGCACGAGGCATTACTGTCAAGAACTTAAACTTTGGAGGTGGACTCGGTATTGATTATTATCATCCAAACCACCTATCCATCGCCGCTTTCGACAATTACTTCGCCGCAATACATAAGCTGCTACAAACAAGGCAGGGACAGCAGATACATTTCGAACCGGGACGATCTATCGTTGCTCAATGTGGAACTCTGATTTCAAAAGTTCTGTACGTTAAAGAGGGAGAAACTCGCAAATTCGCTATCCTTGACGCCGGATTTACGGAACTGATCAGACCCGCCATGTACAACGCCTACCACCGTATCGAGAATATCACTAGCGATGAGGCAACGGAATGTTATGATGTCGTAGGACCAATTTGCGAATCATCGGATGTCTTCGGTAAAGATATTGAACTAAACAAGGCACACCGCGGCGATTTGATCGCACTAAGATCTGCCGGAGCCTACGGAGAGGTCATGGCCTCACAATATAACTGTCGCAAACTACCGAAAGCCTACTATTCAGATACAATATAGAATAGGGAAAATTATATCGAACGAGTCAATGCGACATCTGACAGTCCGCTTGCATTGACTCGCTCTTTCTTTTTATTTTGTCTTTAGTTTATTGTTTTTATCATGTTTCTATTCAGCCATACGGAACTATTTCTACTCGGGACAATCGTTTTTTTATTTATGGTCCTCACACTTTACTATCTGATAGTCTATGCCAAACCATTATTCAGCAAGACAACGGATACAACACCCCATGCGCCTACCCCCCCTATCTCGGTGATATTATACGCTAAAAACGACGCTGAGAATCTCAAGAAACATTTACCGACCATCCTTAAACAAAATTATCCAACATTTCAGGTTATCGTGGTCAATGACGGTTCGAACGACGACACGGAGGATGTACTCAAGATTTTCCAAAATCAATACAAGAACCTATATTACACCTATATCCCATCAGATGCGAGATATATGAGTCGACGTAAGCTCGCGCTTACACTGGGTGCCAAAGCCGCTAAATATGAGTTGCTTCTTTTTACAGAAACAAATTGCCAACCTATTAGTGAACATTGGCTCACATCTATCGCCGAGAGTTATACTCCTGAAACAAATATTATTTTAGGATTCTGCCGTTATCCAAACCACAAAGGATTTTCACATAAAATGATCGCTTATGACAATCTCTTAAGCGGGCTACGCTATCTGGCTGCAGCTCTCCTACACCATCCATACACCGGCAACGGCCGTAATTTGTCATATAGAAAAGATCTATTTTTTAAGCACAAGGGATATTACAAATCTCTCAATTTGCATGCTGGAGATGACGATTTATTTGTAAATGAAGCCACTGACAACAAAAACACGAAAGCTATCTTTATCAAAGATAGTCTAACAAAAATGGATCCAGTCTTGCGCTTCAACTCATGGAAAGCGATCAAAGCTTCACGCGCTATGACACAAAGTCTTTACAAAGGCTCTATGCCTATCCTCTTTCATATCGAAAGTTACTGTTTCTTTTTATTTCAAGTCGTTAGCGCAATATCTATGTATCTAGCATTAACAACAAACAATTACCTATTATTCGTTATTGTTCTGCTCTTGTATCTTACACGCTTCATCATCAAAGCGATTGTCTTCAATAAATCCGCCAAAATGCTCCAACAAAAGCCTAATGTCGGATGGCTGCTATTGCTAGAGTTTATCCATCCTCTATTTAATTGCTATATAAAAATCTATCACTTCTTTAGACGAAAAAAAGACTATACATTCTCTTTAGAAAGATAAATACGACATAAATAAAGAATAGAGAATCGCTTAAACATCCTCATCGGAAGACTTAGCCACATAGGGAGAGACAGACTCTGCCGCCTCGGGCAAAATAGAATCTTCCGAAGAGGAATAGGAAATGGATATGTTCGCTTGATAGGCCGACTCAACAAAGTTCTTATCCAACAAACGGACTACGTTCTCTAATGTCGCTACACGCCGATCGGGTTTAAGCTGACACTCCCAAATAACCATCGTATTCCAACCCATTTGACGCAATTCCTCCCTCACACGCTGATCACGCTCTTTGTTACGTCTTAATTTCTCGGTCCACCACTCTACACGACTTTTAGGTGGACGAAAATCATCACAACCCTCATGGCCATGCCAAAAACAACCATTTACAAAAATAACGGTCTTATACTTTCGCAACACTATATCGGGTGTGCCCGGTAAACGTTTTACATTCACACGAAAACGAAAGCCACAATGAAACAAGTATTTACGGACAAGCATCTCAGGCTTTGTCCCTCTACTCTTTATCATAGCCATAATATGGCTACGCTTTTCTTTTGAAATCCGATCTGCCATAATCAATCAATTGGCGTAAAAACCAAATCAAAGGTATGGATTTTATTCAAAGCGAATACTCTTTGCCGGATCTATCTTCGTTATTAAATAGGAAGGACCTAACATCATTAACATGGAAGCAAATAATGTCCCGACATTGAGTAATAATAAGGATGTTATATTTAAATCGACTGGTACGGCATCCAAATAATAAACAGACGGATCCATCTTCACAATATGGAAAAAGGATTGAAGTAAACAAAGAGAAATTCCGATCACATTGCCCCACAACATACCTTTTCCTATCAAAAAGAATGATACATAGAGAAATACCTTTCGAATACTCGTGTTATTCTGCCCCAAAGCTTTCAAGATGCCAATCATGTTTGTACGCTCTAAAATAATAATGAGCAATCCGGAAATCATCGTAAATCCGGCGACAGACAACATCAATACCAAGATAATGACGACATTGACATCAAGAACATCAAGCCAGTTAAAAATCATAGGATTCAACTCCTTGATGGATCGTGCATAATAGGTATTACCCATACGATCTTGCATCTCCGCCAACTCAAAATAAATATCTTCAGCCACTTTATCCAAATGATCATAATCATCCACAAGCAACTCCAATCCACCCACCTGGTCTTTATCCCAATGATTCAATCGCTGCACCTGTTTGATATCAGCCATTACAAACATCTTGTCATAATCTAAGAAGCCTGTCTCATAAATTCCTGAAATAGTGAATTTACGAGCCCTTACATCATCTTGTACAAAATAGGTCAAAAACGAATCACCTACTTTTAAGCCTAACAGATCTGAAAGATATTTAGAGATCAACACTTCTGTTGACCGCTTATCCGGCTGAACTGAAAAAACACTCCCTTCCTTCAAGTTATCCTTAAAGAAAGTCCAATCATAATCCGCATCCACTCCCTTCAAGACAATCCCTTGAAAATCACTATCAGTCTTCAATATACCCAACTTAGTAGCGAATTTCTCCACATGTCGAATACCGGGAAAATTACCTAAGGCCGTCATCAAAGTATCATCTACCGCAATTGGTTGCAGCTCATAAGACGAATTACTGTCAAAATTGGTTATTTGGATATGAGATCCGAAACCTATCACCTTATTTCGAACCTCTTTCTTAAAACCTATCACAATGGCCACAGATAAAATCATGACCGCCAAGCCCAAGGCTATACCGACCATCGCAATACAGACCGCGGGAGGCGTCACTTCACGATCGCCCTCTTTGCCCCAATGTATCTTACGCGCTATGAATAGTTCTAAGTTCAACCTAATATATATTTAAAATAGATTCATCACATTGTACGTCCAGGATAAGCCTCAAGCGCCTTCTTCAAAACAATCAACGCTTTTGCCAAATCCTCCTTCTTCAAGACATAAGCCATACGCACCTCATTTTTTCCTAACCCGGGTGTCGTATAAAAGCCCGACGCTGGTGCCATCATGACTGTTTGACCTTCATAATCAAACTTCTCTAGACACCAAGCACAAAACTTCTCCGCATCATCTACCGGAAGTTTGGCCACCGTATAAAAAGCACCCATTGGTATGGGAGAATAACAACCTGGGATACGATTCAATCCATCTATCAAGAATTTACGTCGCTCTACGTATTCATTATATACATCCAACATATAATCTGCCGGTGTATCTAATGATGCCTCCGCTATAATCTGCCCTATCAAAGGAGGACTCAAACGAGCTTGACACCATTTCATAACATTCTCTTTCACCAATTGGTTTTTCGTAATCAAAGCTCCAATACGTATTCCACACTCGCTATAACGCTTCGATACCGAATCAACCAATACGACATTATTTTCTATTCCTTTCAGATGAAACGCAGATATATAAGGAGCACCTGTATAACAAAACTCTCGATATACCTCATCAGAGAACAGAAACAGATCATATTTCTTTACGATATCTCGAATCTGGTCCATCTCCTTTTGAGTATAAAGATAACCCGTTGGATTATTGGGATTACAAATCAAGATCGCTTTAGTACGAGGAGTTATCAGCGCTTCAAACTTATCAACAGAAGGTAAAGCAAAACCCTCATCGATAGTTGAAGGTATTGTCTTAATCACCGCACCACTTGATATGGCGAAGGCCATGTAATTAGCATAGGCCGGCTCCGGCACAATAATTTCATCCCCGGGATCCAAACAAGCCATAAATGAAAAAAACACAGCCTCTGAGCCTCCTGACGTTATGATAATATCGTCCGCCTCTACATTTATATGAAATTTCTGATAATACTTAACCAGCTTCTCTCGAAAACTACGAATACCCTCGCTCGGTGAATACTCCAAAACTTTACGATCTATATGACGTAAAGCCTCCATCGCGACATTTGGAGTAGGCAGATCGGGCTGACCGATATTCAAATGATATACCTTGATACCTCTCGCTTTTGCCTTATTGGCTAATGGTACCAATTTTCGAATAGGAGAAGCCGGCATGTCGACTCCACGTTGTGATATACTGGGCATTATTACTTACAATTTGTTAACTGTCGACAAAGATAGTTATTTTCGCCAATAGACAACAATTGACTGTTTAGTATTTTGTTTGACTTACAATATGCAAGCAATAAGCGCATAGAAATGAACATCTCCTTATCAAACAGTTGGCCTCACAGGATCTTTACTAGCATTCATCGTTGAGACAAACGCATTAGGATCAATCTCTTTTACGCCCTCCCTTAAACGTGGCATATCCTTACGCTCCGCTATCGTAAACACAATCTCCGTCTCATGCCCTTCATACATTCCTTTTCCATGAATAAAAGTTCCTCTCATCCCTAACTTATTTACTATCAATTCTCGCATCTCTTGCGTCTTTTGGGTAACAATAAATATGGCTCTATTAGGATTCTCTGTCTGAAACATTTCCACGATCTTCCCATAAACAAAAATGGTAAACCAAGAATAAAGAGGCACAGCCCAGTCACCGAAAACGATCAAACCTAACAACACTATTGCCGAATCAAAAACTATGATAAGATTGCTCACCTTCAAATTCGTGTCATTCGATATCACACGGGCCAACACATCTGTGCCCGCGCTCGTACTCTGAGCTCTAAATACACAAGTTACACCTAATCCCAACACCGCGCCACCATAAAACGCCGCAATAAATCGATCGTTCTCCACCAATGGGTCTGTAAAAAAATATGAGAGAGAATCTGTAAAGAATGAGATTAGCAAAAATGTGACGACAGTCTTCGGACCAGAGGCCAAGCCTATCTTTTTCATCGCTAAAATCATTAATGGGATATTAAAACAAAGAGCGGTCGCACCCATAGGCAAACCATCCGGAAAAAAAGGAAGAAGTCCCTTTGAAACATAATGAAGGACAATGGATATACCATATACGCCACCCGGAACAATCTTATATGGCGCAAGGAATAGCACGTAGCTCAACGCTTGCAGAAAAGCACCTACCACAATTAGTGAGTAATCCGCTACATTTCTCTTCAAAACAGCATTAGACGGAGTAGAAAGTTTGTGTATTGTCATGATAGATTTAAGAGTTAATTATCTAAAACGCCCCAAACTTACACAAACTTCTCTTAAGTTACATACACCCCTTAAAAAAAAGTATCCCACTATTTACCTTTAAAAAGGAAACAGCGGGGATAACACTTTTTACCTGATATAAATTACTTGCTTGTATTCTCTGCCAAATATACTTCAGGGAATGTGTTCACACCCAAAGTACGGTTGTTGTTGTTTGTGATGTTAAGCAATGTCACGTACTTACGATATTGAGCGGGACTCAAAGCCTCTTTCATCAATTTCAAGTTGCCGTAAACCGCTTGATACATCTTTTGATCTTGCATCTTTGCGCTTGCTTTTACACTAGCGTTTTGCATCTCTATGAAATATTCATTGATGTTAGCTACCTCATCTACTTGATTAGCTGTCAATTGTAAATAGCTGGCTAATTTATCAATACTTACTACGAATGGTTCTCTGCTCAATGTCGGTTTTTGAGCGAAACTTAATGTCGCACACATCATAAAAGCTGCGACAGCCATACCTAAACGTCTCATGACTCTTATACCTTAAACTGTTATACCTAAACTAAAAACTAAAAACTCATCAACCGCACCATTCATCAAAAACACATCCTCTTTTACTTCTCAGCCAAATAGCTGTCCAAGATAGGGTTAGATGTCTTGTCCTCTTGGTTTGCACGTGTTACGTTAATCAAAGCGATATATTTACGATATTGTGACTTTGTCAACGCACGTTTCATCAACTTCAAATTACATAATAAAGCGTTACGAGTCTCTTCCGGTTTCACATTGTTACAAAGAGCTTCTGCAGACAATGGTTGACCCAGCTGATTTTCAAAATAAGCATTGATCTCGGATACTTCCGCAATCTGGTTCTCATCAAGTTGTAGATATCTGCTCAATCTGTCAAATGTTACACCTTTTGACTCGTTCGCGCTTTGAGCGAATCCCATTGTCGCTACCATCATAAAAGCGACTGCCATCATTCCTAAACGTTTCATAATACCTATACTTTATTTAAACCTAAACCTAAACAAACCTACGCCTTAAGCCGCATGTTTTTTTCTTTTTGACAATGCAAAGATAAGAGTATGTTTTAAAACATAGTTATTCAATATGGTTAATAATTGCAAACATGTAACATTTTTATATTTTTGAGGTTTTACTGCAATCAATTTGTAACATACATTACAAAAAATGCTATCCATTTCATTATGGACAGCATTTACAACTATATAAAAGTTCACATTTTATCACGAAAGAGAATCTTATTAGCGAAAAGAAGCTCTTTTTCCTTTCATTTAGGCAAATTCGCTCAACTCCAACCAGCGCATTGTTTTTTCATCAATTGTCTCTATCACTTGAGAAATACGCTCTGACTTTGTTAATAAATCTTCCGTAGAAAGCAATCCGCTACTCATCGCAGACTCTAAGTCCGCTTTTTCTTTTTCCAAATCCGCTATCTCTTTCTCTAGCGACTCAAACTCTTTTTGCTCTTTGTATGATAGTTTTTTCTTTTTCTCTTTTATAGGATGAGGCTCCTCTTGAAGCACTTTCTTAGGTTTCAAGGCCGCTTCTTTCTCCTTTTCTAAACGATCTTGCTCTTCTTTCCAAGCTCTATATTGTGTATAGTTCCCCGGAAAGTCTTTAATATCCGCATTACCTCTGAAGACTAATAGATGATCCACGACTTTATCCATAAAATAACGATCGTGAGAAACCACAATTACGCAGCCCTTGAAATTACGCAGATATTCCTCCAACACATTCAGCGTCATTATGTCCAAATCATTAGTTGGCTCATCTAAAACCAAGAAATTAGGGTTATGCATCAATACCGTACAAAGGTATAAACGGCGCTTTTCTCCACCACTCAATTTATATACATAATTATGTTGCTTCTCCGGTGTAAATAAGAAATAGCTTAAAAATTGAGAAACACTCAGCTTTTGGCCATTACCTAAATCCACATATTCCGCTATAGCTTGAACGACATCTATCACCTTCATCTTTTCATCAAAGCACAAGCCGTCTTGACTATAATAGCCAAAATTAACAGTCTCTCCCACATCAAAGTGACCACTATCCGGGGCGACCTCACCCATCAACATCTTTATAAAGGTGGATTTGCCAGTTCCATTATTACCCACAATACCCATTTTCTCATAACGGGCAAAGATATAGTTAAAATTATCGGTGATCTTTAAATCTCCGAATCGCTTACAAACATCTACCGCCTCAAAAATCTTTGAACCGATGTATGACGCTTTTACGTCTAGATTCACTTGACCCACCTCATGCTGTTGCTTCGCCTTTTTTTCCAATTCATAAAAAGCATCTATACGATACTTCGCTTTACCACCTCGAGCCTGCGGTTGCCTACGCATCCAATCCAATTCCTTTCGCAATAGATTATTCGCACGATCCACTTCGGCATTCATCACATCAATTCGCTCCTGACGCTTTTCTAAATAGTAGCTATAATTACCCTTATAAGAATAAATTTGTCTATTATCTATCTCGATAATCTCATCACATACACGATCTAAAAAATAACGATCGTGAGTCACCATCAGTATACTGATATTCGCACGATTCAAATATCCCTCAAGCCACTCTGTCATTTCCAAGTCCAAATGGTTGGTAGGCTCATCCAAGATGATCAATTCCGGCTCCAAGATAAGGACATTGGCCAACGCTACACGCTTCAGCTGCCCACCGGACAACTCGCTTACTTTCTGATTAAAGTTATGAATCTTTAACCGGCCCAAAATCTGTTTTGCACGCTGCTCATAATCCCAAGCTTTCAAGCTATCCATCCGTGACAACAAGATCTCTAAATTCGAATGATCACCACTCTCCATCGCTTGCTCATATTCCGCAATAAGTCTCACCGTGTCATTCTCTGAATAGAAACAAGCCTGCAACACTGTTAGCTCTTCCGGATAATAAGGTGCCTGTTCCAAATAGCCCACTCGCAAATCATTTCGAAAGACAATATCTCCTGAATCATAATCCTCCTTACCCGCAATTATATTTAACAAAGTTGTCTTTCCTGTTCCATTTTTCGCGATCAAACCAATCTTTTGCCCTTGCGACACACCAAATGAGATATCCTCAAAAAGCATCAGATTACCAAAACTTTTGGTCAACTTATTTATCTGAAGGTAACTTATCATATTCTATTCATATTCTATTTATTCTTTTTCTAGTTTTGCAGACAAACTTACAGAAAATATATGACTTTTACATCATCGCTTTCGCTCTCTCCTAAAATAAAAAGCGAACCTCCATTATTTATCAATTGCATGTTTTCGCTCATAACTCCCCTGACGCTCAGATGCCACGTAGGTGTATGACACAATTTGTATGCGGCAAAACATAAAAACAAAAAGAAAGGATACCAAATCTTCACAGATCCTGATACCCTTTATACAAAAACAATATAGCGCACGTTACATTTATCTAACGAACGGAGCCTTCAACAAATAATCCGCACACCCCTTAACGCCTTCATATTGAGTACGTCCATCGGGCATCTGCTCCAATTCCACAAAATAATCCTCTATGCCATTAGCATACATCTGCTTAAATATCATTTCAAAATTCATCATACCACTCTGTCCCAAGATCGCCCGATCTTTAATATGTAGCACCTTAATACGATTTTGATATTTACGCAAATACTCTACAGGATCATTTTGTCCCATCACAGTCCAATATACATCCATTTCAAAATATACCTTATCAGGATCTGTGTCCTTTAGCATAAGATCATATATCTGATCTCCCGCTTTCATAAACTCCGCAAAAGGATTGCCTTTCAACTTATCTTTTTGCGCTTGAGTTGCCACACGATCAAACTCCATGCTATGATTATGATAGCCCAATCCTGTAGCGATACCTTCCGCTTTTATCACTTCTGAAGCACGATTAAAAACTTCACAAACTCGTTTCGCTGCATCATGAGATTTGATTCTTGGCATCATTGGCTGTATAAGATATTTACATCCTAATTTAGCATGATCAGCAGCTGTCGCTTTCCAATAATCCATAATCTTTGACATCACCCCATCCGTATAATCACGAATCATCGACTTAAACGGATCTGCGACTGTTGGATCTGTTGGATTCACATGTGAGCTGACAATTCTTAAACCGGCATCTTCTGCCATCTTTTTGAAATCCATCATCGGCACACCACCAATAGCTCCTTTATTATATCCCGCCAATTCAAGTTTAGTATAGCCCATTTCTCTCACTTTACGTAGGTTGGCCGCTAAATCTCCTTGATATAACTCTTTCGCCAAAGAATAGATCTGCAAACCCATCTTTTTTTCTGCCGGTGCCATATCTATTCCACTTACGGTTGCACTTTCGGCGCTTGCCACACCAACTTTACTCGCCAAGAATCCTCCTGCTGTAAAGAGTGATATATTTCTCAAAAAATCTCTTCTGCTACTCATCTTCTTATTATTTTTTATGATAGTACTATTTATGAAAATAAGGTAATGTATAAGGATTACGATATTGATACCAATAAAGGCGATGTGCCGCAGCTTCTTTGTCATCACCAAAGCTTAATGTCGCAGGATTCCATTTTACCGGACGACCCAACTCTCTTGCTATGTTTTGCAAACAACAAAGAGTATTTGTACTACATCCCACTTCTACTGGAGCGATTGGATTCTGTCGAGAACGCACACAATCAATAAAGTTTTGCATATGTGGCGCACTGGTCTCGTAATTACCATTGTTTCCGCCCTTCTTATTCTTGCTATCTTTAAGTTTTTTCATGTACTCCTCATACATTTTCTTTCGCTCTTCTGCCGTCATCAATTTCGGCCTCTTTTCTATCAAACCTTTTAAATCCGCTGGAATTTTTGATTGATCTGAGCAATTGATATAACCACGAGCCACCTCTATCCAACCTTTATCTCCGACAAATTTGATACCTTGAGCGTCTGGATTATCCTCTAAATAAGGCTGCTCTGTCATAACTATACCATTAGCATAGCGCATTGTAGAATATTTTGTTCCATTATAACCTTTCGGAGTAAACTCCACAGGACCAGACCCATCCATTCCGATAGCGGCTTGCGCTATATCGAACATATGAGCGCCCCAATCGGCAGTATATCCATTACCCGTCTCTTGATACCAGCGCCATGCCCCCCAAAGCTTTTCATTCTCTTCCGGATCCAATGAGATTGGTGGACATAAATCCGGATGGTAATGAACCTTCGGATCATTCAACGGACCCATCCATTGATTAAAGTTTAAATTAGCCGGCACCGGCATTTCTGGCAAATCTAACGGTTTTGGAGGTTCACCGACACGCGCATAGATTTTCTCTACATGTCCGATAGCTCCTGTCTGACACATCTCTATAGCAGCTTGAAACTCCTTACTCGAACGCTGCTGACTACCAACTTGCAAAACACGATTATTTTCCCTCACAGCTTTCACCATTGCCAATCCTTCCGCAATGGTATAAGCTAACGGTTTCTGACAATATACATCTTTCTTGGATTGACACGCATGAATAGTCGCTAGCGCATGCCAATGATCCGGAGTGGCAACCTCTATAGCATCAATATCTTTGCGATCCAACAACTCTTCATAAAACTCATATTTATCACAACGCTGATTCATACCTTTAGCAGCTTGCCATTCAGCTACGCGACGCCTAAAGCGTTCCGTTTTCATAGAATCAACATCACAACATGCGGCTACTTGAACACCCGGACATGCGGCAAAGCCTTTAAAATCTGACAATGCTTGTTGGCCCAAACCGATAAATCCCAACACTACACGATCGCTAGGAGCTATACGAACACCATCTATTGCCCAACTGGGAAGAATGGTTAATCCTGCTAATCCTAGTGCGGAGAGTCCTAAAAATTCCCTACGGCTCACTCCTTTTTTGGTCTTTTCTTTCATGGTAATTTTATTAACAATATTAAGATATATGTATTATCACTTAAGGATTTTATTGCTCAAAGTTAGTATAAAGTATGCTATCACTATCATATTGATGCATAAAAAAAGCGGCTTTCTTTTATAAGAAAAACCGCTTTTTGATTTATATCAAACTTATTAAAATGCGTAACCGAAGCCTAGGTTCAAATAAATCGGATGCATAGCAAAGGTTATTGTATCAAAATCTTTTTGGAAGATGTCATTGATTCCCCATGTCAAATCCGCATAAACAATCAAATGTTTAAAAGCTTTCCATTCTGTACCAACTTGGGCACCCCACTGAAATTTACGCAAATCGTTCGAGAAATCATAGGAAGCGCGATTATCTCCGGAGAATACCACTTTCTCTCCTGTCGGATTCAACTCTCGTAAATATCCTTCATAAACATAACCAGAAAAGCCTCGATCTGTAGCAAAGGAAAAAAAGGCACCGGCAGAGAAGCTCACTCGATTATTTAAACGATAAAGCGCCAATACCGGAAATGTAAGGTATGAGTTCTCGACCTTGGTCTGTACACCTCCTGTCCAGTTTCCTTTCAATTTCTCACCACCGGAACCTATAATCTCCATACTATAGTTCTTTACTGTGGCCCTTGTGTCCATACCCTTATTCTCCAATTTCAAGCCCAGTTGCAAGCCCCAGTTTTTAGTCTTTCCAAACCATTTTTTCACATCACCTTCCAATGAGACACAAAGAGTTGGACGATAACGATCTATTGACCGAATTTCACGAGGCAATGGGAATGGAGCTGTTCCTCCAATATTAACACCACCCTTCACCGTATATTCCAAGCCTCTCAACGAAGACCAAACAAGTCCCCAATTTCTCTCTTGCTGTGCTTTTGTTGTTGCGACACACAACATACATATTACGATTAACGCTATACTTCTTTTCATATAATTCTATTTATTATTCTTTTGCGTGAATAATCTCTACCTCATCAATCCAAAGCGTACTACCTTCCGCACCCTCGAAGATATCCCCCTTCATACTAGAAGAGAAAATAATAGCCAGGCGATAACCTCCTCTTGCCAACTTTTCTTTATCTATCACCTTTCCTGGTTTAGCGACAAATGGCAAATTGAAATGTATCCATTTATCTGTCTCCTTTTGGTCACTTATGCGTGCCACAGAAATCAAGTTTGGACTTGTCAAAGAGTTAAATCCATCTAAATATTTCACATTCTCATCTGTTTCATAAAAGACGGCATAAATATCACATTGATCTTTCTTACCCTTCACCTCTTCTCCGTTTACTTTATATGTCTCGCCCGCTTTATATTTATAATAACCGGTCAAGTAAGTAGGTACAGATTCAAATGGACGACCAAAATGTGTGCCCTTTCTAGCGTCCGGAAGCGCATCCTTCGTATTAAATGTACCAATAAATAGATTACCGGCCGCAATAGGCATTCCTAACATCGAACCAAAGTTCCCCGTACTGCGTGTCACTAATTTCGCACATTTTCCTTTATAGCCATTATCATCCTGCTGCGTAGGAAAATCCAATGGTCCATGCGCCGCTCCTGTCAAAGCATATCCGGCATTACCGCTGGCCCAAGTTACAGAATCTCCACTTGATGACAAGTCGTAAAATATCTGATAGCGACTATAGTTTGGCTCCATGGTTATTTGCTCGAAATGATAATCTGTCGTAACCCCTGAAACTATACAACGAACTGTATAGGTCTTTTTCCAGTTTTTATCTTCCGATGTTACTACATATGTCTGAGGTGTTGTAAAATCAAAAGCAGTACCACTAGCCGGAGTGATCGTAGCACCTGGTGTCAATGTAAATACAGGAGCTAAATTCGTTATATCAGCATTGCTTTTTACCGTCAGCGTAACAGACTCATTAGCAATCTCCGGTTCCGACTTCAATATCTCACCATCTACCGTACATGACAGGATGTCGGCTTCCGCATTTAGTGCTTCATCTCGTATACAAGAAGAGAGCAACGACATTAACAAACAACTAAAAATAAGACTTTGAAATTTCATACTTCTAATTTTAGAATTCTTTTTTAGTACATTAGCTCATTGTTTTGAGAGCTTAATAGACACAATTTTAAAGTCGCGAAGGTAACGTATTATCTGACATTTTTCCTTGAGTTACCTCAAAAAGTTAAACAAAAGAAATATTTACTTCGATACATAAAACGGCAACATGTCCTTTCTTTCACGAGAAGAGGCATGGATAACAATTATCCATGCCTCTTCTCTCATATCTTTTTCATACGCTTATTGATGCTCCGGACGCAACAAATCGTTTACGGTCTTCACGGGATTAAATGTTTCGATGGGAACTTCCACAAACACCGTATTCCAATCGCTCATTGCTCCATTCCACAAACCTGGCAATTCCAAAGCTTTCAGCTCTCGACCATCTTTACTCTTATAAGAAATAAAGCCTGTATTCTTATCTACAAAATCCGGCAAATTATATTTCTCACCCTTAAAGTTCTTGACAGCGCAAACCAAATCAACCGGATTAAAATGGGTTCCTTTTTCAAACATCGCCTTCTTTTCTGGATCGTTCATATCTATCTGTGAACTTTCAAGCACTTGAAGAGAGATTGTTCCATCTGGATTCTTCGCCAAGAACGGACCACCGCCCGGCTCTCCTACATTCTTCACCATACCGCACACACGCAACGGACGCAATAATTTGCTCTTGATATAGAGGATCAATTCCGCATCTTCCAAAAGCTTCATCTCCGGATTCTTTATGCACAAGTCATCCTGCAAGAAATAGATCATCTCTTCAATCTCTTCACGGGTATATTTGCCAGTCTCGATCTTTTCAAGATATTTAAAAGCTCTCTCTTGTAATGTTACCAATACTCCAGCTAATACTTTTTTATAAATTACTGTTGAGCATTTAAATCCATCAGGGACAACATTATCAATATTCTTTATGAATACCACATCCGCATCCACATCATTCAAATTCTCTATTAAAGCACCATGACCTCCTGGACGGAACAATAGTTTTCCATTCTTATCACGGAACGGCTCATTATCCATTGTCGCGGCAATTGTATCCGTACTGGATTTTTGTACGCTAAATGAGATATCATATTTTACAGAAAATCTTTCTTCATATTCACGAACCTTCTCTTCCACCAGTTTTTCAAACAACACTTGATGCTCCGGTGATACCGTGAAATGAATATTTACCTTACCCGCATTATTTTTAGCGTACATCGCACCTTCCGCCAAGTGCTCTTCCATCGCAGTTCGAACCGTATCAGTGTACTTATGGAATAAAAGCACACCTTTGGGCAACTGACCGTAATTCAATCCTTTTGCCTCCAATAAGTTTGAAACGATCTCTTTATATTCACCTAATGCGATCAATGCAGGAATTTCTTTTCCTGCATTTTTGAGGCACATATCATTCAATGCCTTATAAAAGGCGAACTTTTCTATCTCCTGAAAGAACTTTTTCTCAAAATCTGTTGTCGGGATACTATAATCTGCGGATAAAAATGCAAATAGATTCTTAAACATACGGCTTGCCGCACCTGAAGCCGGCACAAACTTCAATATTTTTTTGTCTTTTGCCAAATAAGCGTCCCAAGCATCCATATAAGTAACTTGCTCCTCTTTTGATATCACTTTTATGCCTTTCTCCACAGAAGCGGAAGCCGTGATCTCAAGAAACGGAAAACCTTTTACAAAGCATGCTAGCTGCTCCTCTATTTGTTTTTCGCTGATTCCCTTTAATTTCAGCTGTTCTAAATCGTTTGCGTTTAACATAGTATAGTCTTTTACATGAATAATTCAGATTAGCGAACATACACATAAAGTATTGGCATGTCCCTTGCAAAAATATAAAATAACCTTAAGATACATGGTGATATTCCATATAAAAAACTATTTTTACAGCATTGTTTTACGCCCTGTCCTCAAGTGGGCAGTAAAAATACGAATACGACTATGGATACGATTGAATTCTTCACGCCGGAAGAGAAAAGGCTATTTTTCTCTAAATACAGACTTCTTTTGCGCAATCTCTATTCTTGCCTTGAAAAGGAAGATATCAAAAAAATGAAAGAACTTTTGAGAAGTGTTGTCGCACTAGATTGTTACGGCAGGGATAAAAATGGTATCAACGGCCTTTTGCGAAACATTGATACAGCATTAATAGCGACAACAGAAATCGGACTTAGGCGAACCTCCGTAATCGCTCTTTTACTCTATCGGCCGGTATTAAAAAACGCAATCACTCTTGAAATTGTTAAGGAATACTTCGGAGCAGATGTAGCTTTAATTATCCAACGCCTACTGAAAACCTCTAGCCTATACGCTAAAAACACCGCTATTCAATCTGAGAACTTTCATCATCTGCTCTTCTCTTTTGCTGAAGATGTACGAGTGATCTTGTTAATGATCGCTGATCGACTTTGCTTGATGCGTTTGGGAAAACAGATACAAGAAGATGAACGAATCCGTCTATCAACTGAAGCGGCATACTTATATGCTCCTTTAGCTCATCGCTTGGGACTTTATGCCATTAAAAGTGAGTTGGAAGATCTTTCTCTTAAATATACCGATCGTGCTCAATATGATTTCATCAAACGTAAGTTAAATGAGACAAAACGCTCACGAGATGCCTATATCGCAGAGTTTATAGCTCCCATAAAAAAGAAATTAACGGATGCCGGATTTAAGTTTGACATCAAAGGACGTACGAAATCTATTCACTCCATTAATAATAAACTAAAAAAACAGCAAGTTGAATTTGAGGGTATTTATGATCTCTTCGCCATTCGTATCGTCTTGGATACTCCCTTGGAAAAAGAAAGATCGGAATGTTGGCAGGTCTACTCCATCGTTACTGATATGTACCAACCTAATCCCAAGCGATTAAAAGACTGGATATCTATACCGAAAAGCAACGGATATGAAAGTCTGCATATCACAGTAATTGGACCTAAGAACAAATGGGTTGAAGTGCAGATTCGCACGAAAAGAATGGATGAGATCGCAGAAAAAGGTTTAGCGGCTCACTGGAAATATAAAGGATTAAAAGAAGAAAGTGGACTTGATGAGTTTCTAACTTCCGTTCGAACAGCTTTAGAGGCTAAAGAGAATAATCCTCTTGACTTGATGCAGGATTTCAAGATGAATCTTTATAAAGACGAGATTTACGTCTTTACACCTAGCGGAGAACTCATCAAATTAGCCAAAGGTGCGACAGTGCTTGATTTCGCTTTTGCTATTCATACCAAATTAGGATGTAACTGTGTTTCCGCTAAAGTCAACGGGAAGAATGTTCCTATTAAGTATGTTCTAAATAATGGTGACAGCGTATCTATTATCACTTCTCCTACCCAAAGTCCTAAGCGGGATTGGCTAAACTTCGTTGTCACCTCTAAAGCACGTGTAAAAATTAAACAGGCTCTAAAAGAAGAGACTGTCAAAGCTGTTGAGTTCGCTAAAGAGATGTTGCAGCGCCGTTTTAAAAACCGCAAGATCGACATAGACGAACCGACCATGATGCGCTATATCAAAAAGAAAGGATTCAAGACTGTTACAGACTTTTTTATAGAAATAGCCGAAGAACGTTTAGATCCAAATTTAGTAATCGATGAATATTTAGAGGCTTTTCGCAAAGAGACAGAGGCTAATGACAGAACAGAGATTCGAAGCGCAGAGGAATATATCACGACAACACCGGTCGAGGAAATTTCCACTAATAAGGATGTCTTAGTCCTTGATAAAAATTTAACAGGTATCGAATACAAACTCGCCAAATGCTGTAATCCCATTTATGGCGATGAAGTGTTTGGATTTGTGTCCACCCAAGGGATCAAGATACACAGAATGAATTGTCCCAACGCCCAAGAAATGTTTAGCCGTTTTGGTTATCGAATCATACGGGCTAAATGGAGCGGAAAAGGAGACAATGGTTATACGGTTACCTTACGAGTTGTCGGAAGAGACGATATCGCTATTGTCACGAATATCACTTCCGTTATCGGCAAAGAGTCTAATGTCACTTTGCGCTCAATCAACATCAACTCTATTGATGGCTTATTTCAAGGAAACTTCACGGTCCTGATCAGGGACACCACTTCATTAACGGCTCTTACAAAGAAGATAAATGCAGTCAATGGGGTCAAAAGCGTAGAGCGACTAAACTCCTAACAATACAAAGAGAGAGCCGTTATCCATCATCAGACAACGGCTCTCTTCTCCTATATATTTTTCTATCACTTTACAAGCGTCAACCCCATCCGCTCCGCACGCTCTATCACAAACTGACGAGCGGCATCATGCTCATTCGGTATGACACCATCCAATATAGCATTCTTAATAGCCTCTTTTAATTGACCTACCGGCCTGGAAGGTGTCAAATTAAACATCTCCATAATCTCCTCTCCTGAGATAGGCGGTTGAAAATTTCGAACTCGATCTTTCTCCTCTATATCCGCCAGCTTTTCTCGCACCTTACGAAAATTAGCCAAAAAACGTCTCACTTTATCCGGATTCTTACTTGTTATGTCCGCCTCACAAAGTAACATCAAGTCATCCACGTCATCACCCGCATCAAACAATAAGCGACGAATAGCGGAATCTGTTACTTCATCATCAGACAATGCGATAGGACGCATATGAAGGCTCACCATCTTTTGTACATATTTCATCTTCTCATTCATGGGAAGCTTCATCTTTCGAAAGATACCGGGAACCATACGCTCTCCTATAAAATTATGATTATGAAAAGTCCAACCCAGGCGAGGATCGAATCGCTTCGTAGCCGGCTTTCCTATATCATGGAAAATAGCGCTCCAACGCAACCACAAATTATCGGAAGTCTTACATAACCGGTCTAAAACCATCAATGTATGAGCAAAATTATCTTTATGACCTATCCCCTCTTTTGTCTCTATTCCTTTTAACGCACATAATTCCGGAAAGATCAAGGGCAATAAACCAGCTTTATCCAAAAGTTCAAAACCGATAGATGGTTTTGGAGACAAAACGATCTTATTCAATTCATCCACAATGCGTTCTTTCGATATAATAGAAATTCGCTCACGATTCCGATAAATAGCGTCAAACGTTTCTGAATCAATAAAAAAACCTAATTGAGTAGCGAATCGAATGGCTCGCATCATTCGTAAAGGATCATCACTAAACGTCACATCTGGATCTAACGGAGTACGTATCGTCAAGTCTTCCATATCTGCTAATCCATCAAAAGGATCAACTAATTCTCCATAACGATCTTTATTTAGACACAAAGCTAAGGCGTTAATAGTAAAATCTCGACGATTCTGATCATCTTCTAAAGTCCCATCCTCTACTATTGGTTTTCGACTATCATGACTATATGATTCTTTGCGAGCGCCAACAAATTCAAGCTCTAAATCACCTACCTTTACTTGTGCGGTTCCAAAGTTTTTAAATACAGATAAATTTGCGCCACGACCAATTTTTTTAGCTACCTTGCGAGCCAACTCTATACCACTACCAACAGCTACAACATCAATATCTTTAGAAGGACGATTTAAAAAGATGTCTCTTACATATCCTCCTATCACATATGCCTCAACACCCAATTCTTCTGCAGCCTCCGATATTAAATGAAAAGGTTTAGCGGATATATGTTCTAATAGTTCTTCTTTGCTTATATACATATTTATGTATCTCAAATTCAATAAAGGACGCAAATATAATCAAATTTCATGTACTTTTGTGGCATTAAATCCATATGAAAAGATAAGACATGAAAAAGTTAGCTATCTGTATAACACTTATTACGGCCATCTTAACTGGCTGTAATGGTGACGAAAAAGCGGCGCAAGAACGCTTAAATAAAGCACGCGCATTGTATGAGAACAACGAATTCTTTGGCGCAAAAAACGAATTAGACACAATACGCACGCTCTATCCAAAAGAGGTTAAAGTATTAAAAGAGAGCCTAAAACTAATGCGATTAGTTGAAATGAAAGAATCTGAACGTAACATCGCTTTCTGCGACAGCTTACTCCCTATCAAGTTGGAAGAGGTCGAAGATCTAAAAAAGGGATTTGTCTTTGAAAAAGATTCTGATTACGAAGAAATTGGCAACTATATCTGGAAACAACAGACCATCGAGCGCAATGTGCAACGGTGTTATATAAGATGTGGCGTTAATGAGGACGGAGAAATGTACCTGGCCAGTGTCTATTATGGCGGTAGACCTATTGATCATTCCAGCATCAGATTAAGCACAAAAGATGGTGAGTTCGCGGAAACAGCCTCTATCCCTTTCGATGGAGGCTTAAATTATCGCTTCAAAGATTTAGGCAAGACAACTGAAGTGGTCACTTACAAAGGCGAAAATTGTGTTGACGCTGTTAAGTTCATCTATGATAATGCGGCTGAACGTATCAAGGTGGAATATAAAGGTGGTAAACCGTATATTATCTACATGGCTGACGCAGATAAAAAATCTATTGTTAACACGTTCAATTTAGCTACTGTCTTAAACGATATTAAAAGCATGACAACTCTCAAAGAAAAATCCGAGAAAAAAATAACTTACCTTACAAACAAACTAGAAAAATAAATATAACAAATACGGCACAGGATTCTAGCTCCGGCCTATAATCTTGTGCCGATATAAAATAAATCGTCCTATTCTCACGAACAGGACGACTACTATACTACTAAAAATGTAAACAGTGTATTTATATAGTAATATCATGAAACTATATATTTGGAGAAAAAACCGCCCTACCTTCACAGGCAAAACGGCCGGAAATCTAATCTACTCAATAAGTATTTCTTCTTATCGGCTTACTTGAAAAATGCATGTTCTTTGACAACATGACATCTATCATCAAGATAAACCTTATATGTCTTATTATCCCTATTTACTAAAATAACCTTATATTTCACGTATGTGGTATTATTTGAAACCTCTACAGATTCCACTTGACAACCTTCATAATATGTGTTTAGTGTATCACGCAACATTTGTGGCATATCAGACATCTTTATCGAATAGAATTTATCTTCTACTTTCGTTGACTTTACATCATTTGAGACAACTGATTGAGCCCCTGCGTTAGAAGCCATAAACAAACCACATAATGCTATTACAAAAACAATCTTTTTCATACCTCAAAGACTAAATTCCTATATTCTTCTTTCATTCTAAACTCATTTATGATAAGACAAGTTCCATGCCAAAACCGACAAAACGACCAACAAAACAATTCAAGGTATGATTTTCAATGGATATATCTGTGATATTGATTCATCACAGATATATGCCACATTGGGGAATAAAGTGGGAAGTGAGGAATTATTCCACACTTGATCGTGGAATCTAACAAAAAAGGTGCGTGATAAGCTTCCTTTTACTTATCACACACCTCTCTGGTAAATATAGCGTATTAACGCCGCTCATCTGTTTTAGTCTTGTGCTCGATGAACTGTCAACTGCGGGAATGGGAAACCAATACCCTTCTCGTTGAACGTTGCATAGATATTCTTGTTTATATCAAAATAAACCCCCCAGTAGTCAGCACTATTCACCCAAACACGCACTACTATATTAACACTGCTATCCGCCAATGCCGTCAACTCCACAAATGGTTCGGCCGGCTCTTTTAAAATACGGGGATCTTTCGCCAAAACTGACTCAATCACTTGTTTTACATATTCAAAATCACTTCCATACTCAACGCCAAAAACCCAATCGACACGTCGTGTTGACTGATGACTAAAATTCGTCACGACACCGCTACTCAACGAGCCATTCGGAACGTAAATCAATTTATTATCGAATGTACACAGTAATGTATGAAACATTTGCACTTCTTTCACGACTCCACCAACACCTTGAGCCTCTATATAATCGCCCACTTTATATGGCCTAAACAGCAAAATGATCAAACCACCGGCAAAGTTCGATAAATTGCCACTTAACGCCATACCGACAGCGACACCGGCAGAAGCAAGTAAAGCGGCAAAAGATGTAGTCTGTACCCCTAACGCTCCAACCACGGAAATGATTAACAATATGGTCAAACTGACGTTAACCAAACTACCAACAAACGTTTTAACTGACGTATCAATGTTTCGTTTGCTCAAAATTCCACGTACAATTCGATTTAATAAATTAATTATAAATCGCCCCACTAGAAAAACGATCGTGGCTTTAACTAGTGTTAGTCCCAACTGAGTACCATTCTCAATCAATGATTTGATGGCAACCTCCAATTTAGATCCTGCCTCAACGGCTGCTAATAATACCATTTTTTCAAATTTTGTTTATTTGTTATTTATAATCCAGCACTCTCTATATCTTATTTATCTTTTTGTTCTTTCCAAATAAATGTTCACTAAAAACAAGAACAAACTTCAAAGTGATAAAACCATATTTAACGATTTATACCTTATTAAATATTAGGAAATGTAGCAAAGATATAAAGTTTTTTTAATCTTATAAAACCATAAATTAAATTCCGTAGATTTGCGAATCAATAATTATATTTAATCCGATCTCATGAAATTTTTTACGATAATTTTTGCTCTTCTTTTATCAATAAATTGTGGTTATGCACAAACCTATGAGAAGTTTGTAGAAAAAAGCTTTGATTTTTTAGACAAAGAAGACCTTGTCTCCGCTGAAGAAAGCTTAAAAGCCGCCATGCGCCTTGAGCCTGGCAACCCCAATAACTATGCTTTATTAATGAATCTTGGTACTATACAACGACGCCAAGGTAAATATGAAGAAGCGATCATCTCTTATACTGCGGCGCTCAGCAGACATCCCAACAATGAAGCTATCTTAGAAAATCGCGCTAGTCTATATACTGAATTGGGAGAAACAGAAAAAGCACTCAGCGACTATAACGCATTGCTGATCGTCAACCCACACCATCAAGATGCCCTTTATTGTAGAGGTATGCTTTACCTGCAAAAGAAAAACTATTTAGCGGCAGAACAAAATTTCGAAAAGATTCTTGAAGTGAACGATAAATCCGTCAAAGGCCGATTAGGATATGCCATACTAGAGAAACTACGTGGCAACTACACGGAAAGCGAACGTATATTCAACTACCTCATTAATGAAAAACCTCGCGATTGGTTCCTTTATGAGGGTAGAGCAGATCTTTATTTTATGATGGGAAAAAACGCTAGAGCCATGGCGGACATCAACCGTGTATTCGTAGAGAGCACACCAACAGCGGCTCTGTATGTATTACGCGGGAAAGTAAAACTCGCTCAATATGAAAAAGCCTCAGCCGCCTTAGATTTTCAGAAAGCCCTCGAACTTGGATACGATAAAAATGTTATTGATGAATTGATGGTGCTGACAAAATGAAAAAGTCACACATCGACTATTTTCTCGATGTATGACTCGCCTTTACTTGTAAAAAGTAAAAATCTTTATTATCGGCTCATGATGTAATCTACAATCCAAGCGCCAACCTCTTTCGTCCCATATTTCACTCCACCTTCAACCTGAATCTCCGGAGTTCGCACATTGGCGTCTAATGAAGCCTCTACCGCTTCACGGATCAACGCGCCCTCTTCTCTAAGATCAAAATACTCAAATAGCATAGCGACAGAAAGTATTTGCGCGATCGGATTCGCTATATTCAAGCCCTTCGCTTGTGGCCAAGAACCATGTATTGGCTCAAAAACAGGGGTACTATCGCCCGTAGAGGCAGATGGCAACAAGCCCATAGAACCACTTATACAAGAACCCTCATCAGTTAATATATCACCAAATGTGTTCTCCGTCACCATCACATCAAAAAATGTAGGCTCTTGAATCATACGCATCGCGGCATTATCGACATACATATAATCTGTCGTCACCTCCGGATAATTCGGAGCCATCTCTTGAGCGATCTTTCTCCATAATCGAGAAGAGGCCAACACATTCGCCTTATCAACAACAGTCAAATGACCTCTTCTTTTCATCGCATAACTAAACGCAACCTTTAATATTCGCTCTATCTCCGATCTTGTATAGAGATTCGTGTCATAAGCCTCATCATTATCCTGATACTTCTCTCCAAAATACATACCACCTGTCAGCTCTCTGATACAGATAAAATCAGCGTCACGCACCAGTTCCGCCCGCAAAGGCGATTTATGAAGCAGACATTTAAAAGTCTGAACCGGACGAATATTGGCAAAAAGACCTAATTTCTTTCGCATAGCCAACAGACCTTGCTCCGGACGCACCTTGGCTGTCGGATCATTATCAAATTTGGGATCTCCTACCGCAGAAAAAAGAACAGCATCTGCCTCTTTACATATTTTTAATGTCTCCTCCGGAAAAGGGTTACCAACTTTCTCTATCGCATCCGCACCACAAAGTCCATATTCAAAATATGCCTCATGACCAAACTTCTCACAGATAGCATTCACTACTGCCACACCCTGTCTCGAAATCTCGGGGCCAATTCCATCACCCGGAAGTACCGCTATATTCAATTTCATCTTTCCTCCTTTTTTATCGATTCATAGCGAGCGAAAAGCCGATTCGTAAGCCTCTATCTTCGCTTTGTTTGCCAATAAATAATCAATATCATCCAATCCGTTGATCAAACAATCTTTTTTATACGCATTAATCTCAAAACGCTCACAACGTCCCGTTTGCTTATTTATTATGGTCTGCTCCGGCAAATCCACCTCCACTAAGGTTCGCGGATCTTTAAATATAGAATCAAACAACTCCGCTAAAAAATCATCTGATACAACTACAGGCAACACAAAATTATTTAACTCGTTATTTTTATGTATATCCGCAAAAAAGCTAGAGACAACAACACGAAATCCATAATCAGCAATCGCCCATGCCGCATGTTCTCTACTAGAACCGGAACCAAAATTCTTCCCGGCAACCAATATTTGTCCTCCATAGGTAGAGTCATTCAACACAAAAGAGGCTATCTTTTTTCCGTTCTCATCATATCGCCAATCATGAAACAAATGCTCTCCAAAACTCTCTTTCGTTGTCGCTTTTAAAAAACGAGCCGGAATAATCTGATCTGTATCCACATTCTCTAAAGGAAGAGGTACGCAAGTGCTCGTCAATATATTGAATTTTCGATTCATTTTCTTATACATTAATATATAATCATCGATAAGCCAATGGATAAAATCCCATTCGCCTACATTAACTCTCTCGGATCCGTGACACAACCTGTCACTGCCGCTGCCGCCGCCACTAAAGGTCCCGCCAATATGGTACGTGCCCCAATCCCTTGACGTCCTTCAAAATTTCGATTTGACGTAGAGATAGCATATTTGCCGGCCGGTACTTTATCCTCATTCATCGCCAAGCAAGCAGAACATCCAGGCTGACGAAGTTCAAAACCCGCGTCATGCAATATTTTATCTATACCTTCCGCACAAATCTGACGCTTCACTTGCCAACTGCCCGGAACCAACCAAGCTGTTACACCCGCCTCCTTTTTCCGCCCATTCACTAAAGAGGCGAAAGCTCGAAAATCTTCTATACGACCATTAGTGCAACTTCCCAAAAAAACATAATCAATCTTCTTTCCCAACATTGACTCACCCGCAAAGAATCCCATATAATCCAAAGATCTCTGATAAGAGACACGGGCAGACTCCTCTTGACATTCTAAGGCCGGAATCTCTTCACGAATGCCCATACCCATACCTGGATTAGTCCCGTAAGTAATCATCGGTTCGATCTCTTCCGCATGAAACAACACTTCCTTGTCAAATTGAGCATCCGGATCGCTGTATAACTGACGCCATTCAGTCAACTGACGAGTCCACGCATCACCTCGCGGAGCGAACTCCCGGTCTTCCAAATAATTAAAGGTCACATCATCCGGAGCTATCATACCGCCGCGAGCTCCCATCTCTATCGAAAGATTGCATATTGTCAAACGCTCTTCCATTGTCGTATGACGTATCGCCTCACCCGCATACTCCACAAAATAGCCGGTCGCGCCACTGGTTGTCATCTTACTAATAATAAACAACGCTATATCTTTCGCTGTAACACCTCGCTTTCTTGTTCCATCAATGGTTATTCGCATCGTCTTCGGTTTTCGTTGTAGCACACATTGCGCCGCCAAAACCATCTCTACCTCACTTGTCCCGATACCAAAAGCGATAGCGCCCATAGCGCCATGTGTCGATGTATGAGAATCTCCACAGACAATTGTCATCCCAGGTTGAGTCAATCCTGTCTCCGGTCCCACCACATGGATAATTCCATTTTTAGGGTGAAGCAAACCATAATAGGTCAATCCAAACTCCCTCGCGTTAACCTCTAACGTACTCACTTGATTTCTTGAAACCGGATCTTTTATCGGCTTATCCTGGTTTAATGTCGGAATATTATGGTCCGGCATACAAGTAATGCGCTCCGGACGAAATGGGCGCAAACCACGCGCTCGCAACCCTTCAAAAGCCTGAGGACTGGTGACCTCATGACAGTATAGACGATCTATATATAATTGCGTGGTTCCATCCGACAAAGTCTCCACCACATGTTTATCCCAAATTTTATCGAACAAAGTCTTACCCATCACAAAACTCTTTAATTTCCTATAAACTTATTGATCGCATCCACAAAAGCCTCCACCGAAGCAGCCACAATATCCGTATTGGCAGAAAAGCCATAATAAGTCGCCCCATTATATTCCAACTGCATATGCACTTTACCCGTATCATCGCTTCCTTTATTGATCGCTTGGATCAAAAATTCATGAATCGTCATGTCACTATTGCTAATCGCCTTTTTTACAGCCCTTATCCCGGCATCAACAGGTCCATTGCCATAAGCGGCCTCGTATTTTCGCACTCCTGATAGATTTAAACAAATACTTGCGACAGACTGCACTCCAACACCACTTGTCACCTGCAAATATTCCAACTTTATGCGATGTGTCGCCGTACGATCTTTACCCACCAACATCAACACATCATCATCGTTGACATCTTTCTTACGATCTGCCAATTTCAAGAACTCCCCATAAACCTTATCTAAGCGTTCCTGTTCCAAATCCACACCCAATACATGCAAACGATGCTTTAACGCGGCACGCCCACTTCGAGCGGTCAATACGATCGCATTATCATCAATACCCACATCTTTAGGATCAATTATCTCATATGTCTGCGCATTTTTCAACACACCATCTTGATGAATACCCGAAGAATGAGCAAAAGCGTTGCGCCCCACTATCGCCTTGTTTGGCTGTACAGGCATATTCATCAAGCTCGACACCATACGACTCGTAGCATAAATCTTGTTCGTCGAGATATTTGTTTGGATATTTCTCTCCTTATGGCTTTTAAAGATCATAGCGATTTCTTCCAGCGAGGTATTGCCCGCACGCTCTCCTATACCATTCATTGTTACCTCAACCTGCCGTGCGCCATTCAACACTCCTGCTACCGTATTAGCCGTAGCCATGCCCAAATCGTTATGACAGTGCGTCGAGAGAATCGCCCTATGAATGCCATCCACATGCTCCATTAAATATTTGATTTTCGCCCCATACTCATCCGGCAAGCAATAACCTGTCGTATCAGGGATATTCACGACAGTGGCACCCGCTTTAATCACAGCCTCCACAACACGAGACAAATACTCATTATCCGTCCGACCTGCATCTTCACAATAAAACTCCACATCCTCCACAAATCGTTTGGCATAACGAGTAGCAGCTACAGCACGCTCCACAATCTCATCCCGATTTGAATTGAACTTATATTTAATATGTGCGTCAGACGTACCGATACCCGTGTGAATGCGTCCTCGCTTCGCAAATTTCAATGCTTCTGCGGCTGCATCTATATCTTTCTCCACCGCACGAGTCAAGGCACAGATCGTAGGCCAAGTCACAGCTTTGGAAATCTCAACAACACTTTTAAAATCTCCTGGACTCGAAACAGGGAATCCCGCTTCTATCACATCTACGCCCAATTGCTCCAACGCTTTCGCCACTTGAATTTTTTCCACGGTATTCAATTGGCAACCGGGCACTTGCTCTCCATCTCGCAACGTAGTGTCGAAAATAAATAATCTGTCTGACATCATCTTTTATCCCTTTCTTTGCTTTATCTCCAATAAAAAAGGGTCATTCTCCTTTGGAAGTGAGAAAAACCCTTGTTCTATTTCGCCTATTTACAAAACACATCATCTCACTTCCTATCCTGTTCCCAGAGTAGCAAACCATCCAAAGAGAGATAATAACTATTTCGCAAATTACGTATCATTATATTCTATTACCGTTTTATTGAATGCCACAAAGATACTTGCTTTTTTGAAACATGCAAATACAAATCAATATTTTTATTGTTGTTTTAATTACAAAACGTAACTTTACACACCATATATATTATAAATAATAACACACACAGTACTATTTATGAAAATAGCCAAATTCACGATAAAGCAAATTTGGCCATGTAATACAACTATTTCTTCTCTTAATTTTTGTCGATCAGTCTATACATCACCAATCTATTGATTATTAACAAATTAGCGATAATATAAACCTTATGTAAAAAGAAGGTTAAGTGAATAACTAATCACTTGTCAAGTGAATAACTATTCACTGGGGGTAGTGATTAACTAATCTAATGAACAGTGAATAACTATTCACTTAAAGAGGGGAAAAATAGAGTGTTTTTTCAATCAATTTCACCACATAAATTGAAATGTAAGAAAAGCACTGAAAAAGCATGTAACCAAACGGCAAACTGCTATTTTTGAGGCGAGACAAAAGCGGTATAAAGCTGCAATACCGCAGCTATAGTCAGAAGCACCACCCACTCTTTCCGATGATTAAACATCAATCCCGACGCGATAATCATCAAGAAACCTGCTATAACATTTAAGCGATGCAACCTTTTATGACGAAAATCCATCTCTTGCGCGGAAAGCGTCAAATAACATACGGCAACACCGGCCGCACCTACAGCGAACAGATAAGGAGCAATAACCCAATGAGTCAAAAACAGAGCGGCGCCAACAAGGACTAGCAACCCTGAAAGAGAGAATAAAATAGATCTTATTTGCTGATTCATTATTTGTCTGTAATAATATAAATATCCTCGTTTGATTTCTTCATGAGATATTCTTCGCGGGCAAAACGCTCAAGACCTTCTTTATCTGTATGAAGATCATTAAGTTTTTTAGTATTTATCTCAATCTCATCTTGATAGTTCTTAATCTCCTTTTCCAAACTACGAATCTTCTCATCGTACATATAACGCTTATACAAGCTACTGTCACCCAACGTAAACGTAACGATTAAGAACACAATGATAGTCAACCAATAAATATTGATTTTTGATATGTACTTTTTATAGAACTCCTTTATACGTGACATCGTAAGATCATTTTCGCGAAGATAAGAATTATTTTATTTATCTTTGCCTTTATAAAAACAAATAGGACGGTCTATGGATCACAAAACTTTTTTGACAATCAATTGACTAACGGAAACATTCATTTGATCATGGAGGATTATATCGTATCGGCAAGAAAATACCGCCCATCAACCTTTCAGAGTGTAGTGGGGCAAAAGGCTCTTACCACAACGCTAAAAAACGCTATACAGAGCAACAAACTGGCGCATGCTTATCTGTTTTGCGGACCTCGCGGTGTTGGCAAGACTTCATGCGCACGTATTTTTGCAAAAACGATTAATTGCTTAAATCCCACAAAAGACGGGGAAGCCTGCAATGAATGTGACTCTTGTAAAGCATTCAATGAGCAACGTTCCTATAATATCCATGAGCTGGATGCAGCTTCCAACAACTCTGTCGATGGCATTCGCACACTGATTGATCAAGTTCGTATCCCGCCTCCTATCGGAAAATATAAGGTATTCATCATTGATGAGGTCCATATGTTGTCTACTTCCGCTTTCAACGCTTTCTTGAAAACATTGGAAGAACCGCCCCACCACGCTATCTTTATCTTAGCGACAACAGAAAAGCACAAAGTGCTCCCTACTATTCTATCTCGATGTCAGGTATATGATTTCTCTTGTATCTCTTTATCTGATATGGTAGAGCATTTGCAATACGTTGCTTCACAAGAAGGCGTAACTGCTGAACCGGAAGCCTTGAATGTTATCGCTCAAAAAGCCGATGGAGGTATGCGAGACGCTCTGTCTATCTTCGATCAAGTGGTCAGTTTCACAAAAGGACAGATCACTTATCAGGCGGTTATAGATAACCTAAATGTGCTTGATTATGAATACTACTTCCGCCTAACAGAAGCTATTCTCTCTGGCAACGTGAGAGCATCTATGCTCATATTAAACGAGATTTTGCGCAAAGGCTTTGAAGGACAAAATATCATCACGGGCTTAGCCTCACATTTTAGGGATCTACTGGTCTGTAAAGATGAGGCAACCTTGGTGCTTTTTGAGGTTGGCGCATCTATACGAGAACGCTATAAAGAGATGGCCAAGCGCTGTCCCGACGATTTTCTATATAAGGCTATTGAATTGGCGAATACCTGCGACTTAAATTATCGCCTAAGCCGCAATAAGCGCCTGCTCTTGGAACTAACATTGATTCAGCTTTGCCAATTGACAAAGCCTCTTTCAATGGATAAAAAAAAAGTTCCAATAGAACCGATAGTGGGAAATAACACGCCGACCCCTAACGCCAACGTATCACAAGCTACCCCTAACGCCTCCACTAAGGTGGTCAGCACGCATGTTCCCATATCTGTACCAACGCCACCCGCTACGCCCAGCAACAATGCGGGCAAGAAGGCCTCTCGTCCGATGGGTATTTCTTTGAAAGAAATTGGCACTCCGACAAAGAAAAAAGAGACAGCGCAAACAGAAAGCGTAACACAAGAGGTTATTACTCCTTTTGACAATGAAGCGTTAATCAAGGAGTGGGACCGCTACTCCGAAACAATCGATAAAAAGGTGTATCTCAAAAATACAATGATTAATTGTAAACCCACACTACAGGAAAACTACTATTTCGAAGTGGCTGTGCACAATCCCGGACAGCAAGAAGAGCTTGTGAATAACGCGATCTACATATTACCTTATTTGCGAAAACAACTCAAGAACACACGAATACAGATGCGTGTACGTATAGTGGAGGGAAACGAGAAACATCTCGCTTATACCGCTTCCGAAAAACTAGAATTCTTAATGCAAATTAATCCTGTATTGGGCCGCTTAAAAGAGGAATTCAATTTAAAACCAGATTAAAAGCCAACCTTTTACATACAAAAAATCCATAAGAAAAGTAATCCCTATTCTTATGGATTTTATTTTATCTGTTTTTTAGCAAGCCTTAAAGCTCATATCCAAGCTCTTTACGGAGTGAGTCAACGCACCAACAGAGATGAAATCTACGCCACACTCAGCATAATCACGCAATGTATCGAATGTTATACCTCCAGAAGACTCAACCTCGAAACGTCCGTTAATACGGTGAACAGCCTCTTTCGTATCTGGAACACTAAAGTTATCCAACATGACACGATCAACGCCACCGACTTCCATTACCTGCTCAAGCTCATCAAAGTTACGAACCTCAATCTCAATTTTCAAGTTTTTTCCTTTTTCTTTCAAATACTCCTTCGCACGTGTAATGGCTTGTTTGATACCACCGGCGAAATCCACGTGATTATCTTTTAACAAGATCATATCAAACAGACCTATTCTATGATTCATGCCGCCTCCGATTTTCACAGCCTCTTTCTCTATCATACGCATACCAGGAGTTGTCTTGCGAGTATCCAGCACATGCGTCTTTGTACCCTCTAGCGCCTTCACATATTTACGAGTTGTAGTAGCTATGCCACTCATACGCTGCATAACGTTCAACATCAAACGCTCTGTTTGCAACAAAGACTGCACCTTACCCTCTACGACAAAAGCGATATCACCTTTCTTCACCTCTGCTCCATCATTAATAAAGACTGTCATCTTCAACTCCGGATCAAAGTCATGAAAAATACGTCTTGCCATCTCAACACCGGCCAATACGCCATCTTCTTTGATGATTAGATGACTCTTACCCATAGCTGTCGCTGGTATACAACAAAGAGTCGTGTGATCACCGTCGCCTATATCTTCGGCAAACGCTAATTTGATTAAGTCGTCAATAAGTTTGTCCATCTTTTATTCTATTCTGATTGATTGTATAATCGCGGTATTTCCCTCTGTGCGATACGTGATATTTACACGATATTCACCAGAAGATGTCGGCAATTTTCCCACAAGGAAACCACTACCTTTTTTATCTGCGTGATGTACGACAGAAAATCCTGTGGGCTTATGCGAACCAAAGAAAGAGGAAAGCATCGAGAGAGCCTCTCCTCCACTACATTTTTTAGAAGATCCCGAAAGAGCCACATCTATTTCCTTATCCATCGACTTTGATAAAGATGATGTGTTTCCTGTTTTGAAAGCGTTTGATATACTAGTAATATCAATTGCCCATGCGCATACAGAAACGCAAAATAAGGCAAGTGTAAATAAGAGTCGTTTCATAAGCTTTCTTTTTTTATTAATTAATTTTGAACAAAGGTATGTATTTTTCTTGTATTTTAGTCTCTACAAATTCGTAAATATAAGTAGATGAAGATTGAACTAATTGTAATAGGAAAGACCGACGCCGGATATTTTGTCGAGGCGATAAATGAATATAAGAATCGCTTAACGCATTACATACCTTTTGATATGGATGTGATTCCTGATATCAAAAACGTCAAGAACCTGTCTGAGGCTCAACAAAAAGAGAAAGAAGGGGAATTGATTTTAAAGGCGTTGCAACCTGGAGACTATCTCGTGCTCCTGGATGAGAAAGGAAAAGAGTTTACCTCTATGCAATTCGCGACTTATTTAGAAAAGAAGATGCACGCCGTCCCCAAACGATTAGTTTTTGTCGTTGGTGGTCCATATGGATTTAGCGAGGCTGTATATAAGGCTGCTTCTGAAAAGATTTCGTTAAGTAAAATGACTTTTTCGCATCAAATGATACGCTTGATCTTTGTTGAGCAGATCTATCGGGCTATGACAATTTTAAACAACGAACCTTATCATCATGAATAATACCAAATAAAACAATCGCTCCAAAAGACCTTAAATCTATTGGAGCGATTGTCCTTAAAAGTTTTCTCTTGCTTTCTTTATTAAGAGATAATCCAATAGAGTCATAGCGGTCATTGATTCCACAATAGGTACAGCTCGAGGCAACACACATGGATCATGCCGGCCTTTCGCTTTAAGTAAAGTCTCTTCTCCCTCCATATTCACGGTCTCTTGCTCCATCAACAACGTTGCTACTGATTTAAAAGCCACCCTGAAATAAATATCTTGTCCATTAGATATCCCACCTTGAATACCGCCGGAATGGTTTGTCCGTGTACTGATTTGTCCATGGTCATTGAAGAAACGATCGTTTCTGTCTGATCCCTTATAAAGGGCCGCTTCAAATCCATCACCATACTCAAATCCTTTCACGGCGTTAATAGTAAGCATCGCGTGTCCTAAAGCCGCATGCAACTTTCCGAACACGGGTTCACCCAACCCAACAGGAACACCTTTCGCGACACAGGTAATCACTCCACCTATTGTATCACCTTTTGACTTTATATTCGCGATCAACGCTTCCATCTCTGAAGCAACTCGCAAATCAGGACAACGCACCGCATTCTCCTCAATCAAACTCAAATCGTAATCTTTATAACTCCCTGTTAATCGAATATCACCAACCTGAGAAGTATATGCCTGTATTTGTATGCCATATCGTCTCAAAGCGATTTTCGCTATCGCACCAGCGACACAACGTGAAATCGTCTCACGAGCCGAAGAGCGTCCGCCCCCTCTAGGATCACGAATCCCATATTTCATTTGATAGGTATAATCCGCATGTGAGGGACGATACACCTGCTTCATGTTATCATAATCTGCAGAGTGCTGATTTTTGTTCCAAACAACAAAACCAATGGGTGTACCCGTTGTCTTACCTTCATAAATACCCGAAAGGAATTGCACCTCATCATCCTCTTTACGAGGAGTAGTAATCCTTGATTGCCCCGGCTTACGCCGGCTTAATTCTTGCTGGATAAAATCCATATCCAATTCGATACCGGCAGGACAACCATCGATTACGCCACCAATACCTGGTCCATGCGATTCTCCGAAAGAAGTCAATCTATAAATATTCCCGAAAGTATTCATTTGCAAATATTGAAAGCAGTAAATAAATAATAAGCCGTAGATAGATGAAACATCTATCTACGGCTTACCTTATTAATTAGTGGCATCCACCACAACCGCAACTACCTTCTTGGTCATGATCACCACAACCACCACCGCATTCATCGCAGCCACAGCCACAGCCAGAAGCAGGAGCGGCAAATGAAGCGATCTCTTCGGCTGTTGGTTCGTGTACATCAATTACCTCACCACTGAAATGCAATGTCTCACCTGCCAACGGATGATTGAAGTCCATGACGACAACATCTTCTTTTACCTCCAATACAGAACCATTCATTCTGTTACCATTAGAATCCATCATTGGGACAGTGTTACCTTCCTTTATCATCTCCTCGTCAAATTTACCTTCAACTTCAAAGATATTTTTCGGAAGATCTAACACGTGTTCTTCGTTATATTCACCATAAGCATCCGCTGGAGCAATCGTGAAATTGAACGTGTTACCTACTTCTAATCCATTCAATGCATTCTCAAAAGCGGGAAGCATCATGCCTGTACCGAAGATAAACTTCAAAGGAACTTCTTTAGTTGCCTTTTCCATCAATTCACGTTCTTCGCCTTCGCCCACGTTCAGGTCATATGTAACCGCAACGTATTTATTCGCTGTAATTTTCATGTCTTTTATATTATATTTAAATGAAGAAATGTCGGCAAATATACGATATTTATTTCATATTCATCGCCCTTTCCAAAGCCTTCATGGCCTTATCCAATACGGAACGAGGGCATCCTATATTAAGCCTCATATGTCCTTCTCCTCCAGGTCCAAACATACATCCGTCATTAAGCGCCAAGCCTGCCTTATCTTGAAAAAGATAAATAAGTTCCTTTTGTGTTAATCCTAAATCTCGACAATCTAACCAAAGAAGAAATGACGCTTGAGGTTGATAAGCCTTGATCCTTGGCATGTGTATTTTCAAATACTCATCCACAAAACGTACATTCTCCATAATATACATACGCATCTGTTGTAACCATTCCGCACCATAAGTATAAGCGGCAGTTGTTGCCGTATAAGCGAATATAGTACCTTCTCCAAACTCACCGGCCTCCAAATAAGAGAAAAATCGCTCTCTTATGCGATCATCCGGTATAATTACATAAGAGGTAACAATTCCCGCTATATTGAAAGTTTTACTTGGTGCCATAAACGTCAAACAGCAAGAAGCCGCTGTCTCTGAAACAGAAGCAAAAGGATAGTGTTTATATTGAGGGTAAGCCATCTCCGCATGAATTTCATCAGAGACAACCAATATATGATGCTTAAAACATATTTCCGCTAGGTGAATCAAAGTCTCTTTTGACCAAACAACACCGCCAGGATTATGAGGATTGCTTAAAATCAAAATCTTACAACGATCGTCTATTACCGATTCTAATTGATCAAAATCCATTTCATAAAGTCCATTGACCTCTTTTAATGGATTATATACAACTTCACGCCCCATCTTCTCCGGAACGATACGGAACGGATGATAAACGGGAGGCTGAATGATCACTTTATCACCTTTTTGCGTAAAGCATTGGATAGCGAAACCTATCCCCTTCACGATACCCGGAATATAGCTAATCCACTTTTGTTGTATCGTCCAATTATGCTTATAACGCACCCAGTTTATAATGCTCTCATAATATTGCTCTGAACCAAAGGTATAACCAAAAATTTCATGTTCACATCTTTTTTTCAGTGCGTCTATAATAAAATCAGGTGTGCGAAAGTCCATATCCGCAACCCATAATGGTATTAGGTTCTCATCACCAAACGCTTCCTTTAAGCGATCAAATTTCACACAATTCGTACCATGTCGCTCGATGATTTCGTCAAAGTTGTATTGTTTCATATTCAAAAGCATTTGCGCAAAAATAATGATTTGTTTCTAATTTTTTCTTCTGAATTATATATTGACTAAAGAGATTAAAAAAATTTGTAGCCGACAACTCTCAATTACAATATCTCCTCTTCTAATTTCCTGAAGAAAAACATACGCTATATATAATTACGCTATATATAATATTGTGGAAAATTGTTATTTCTATCGATTTTTAACTTCAATATGTAAGCGCAATGAATATGTTTACTTGATAATTGAAAGAAAAAATCAAATTTTTCTTCTCCATTTTTTGTATATACCAATTATTATCCTACATTTGCAACGTCTGATAAATCAAAAAAACGACAACATAAAATGATGAACTTTTCTTTGTATATTATTATTCTCGTGGTGATCCTTCTAGTCATTAGTAGGTAAGGAGAAAGGTATACAAGAAATTGTAAATTCATAACAAGATATTTCTTAAGCCTTTCTCCATTTTTAGAGAAAGGCTTTTTTATTATAAACAAATTGAATGAGGTAAAAGGGCCTCTACTAACAAAGAAAGGAAGCTATGATAAATCCATTAAGAAGCTCATTTAGTACAATAGGCCGAAGAATGGCCGGAGCTCGTGCATTATGGCGTGCCAATGGCATGAAAGACGAACATTTCGGCAAGCCTGTTATAGCGATCGTCAATTCTTTTACCCAATTCGTACCAGGACATGTACACTTACATAAGGTAGGGCAACTCGTTAAAACCGAGATTGAAAAGCAAGGATGTTTCGCTGCCGAATTTAATACGATCGCTATAGACGATGGCATCGCTATGGGACATGATGGTATGCTTTATTCTCTTCCTTCTCGTGACATTATTGCAGATAGTGTTGAATATATGGTGAACGCTCATAAAGCAGATGCAATGGTTTGCATCAGTAATTGCGACAAAATCACTCCTGGAATGCTAATGGCCGCCATGCGATTAAACATACCCACAATCTTTGTTTCCGGCGGTCCAATGGAAGCCGGAGAGTTGAATGGGGAGCACTTGGATTTGATAGATGCGATGGTTGAGTCGGCCGACAGCTCCATAAACGATGAACGAATCACACAGATCGAACACAACGCTTGTCCCGGCTGCGGGTGTTGTTCTGGTATGTTTACCGCCAATTCTATGAACTGCCTTAACGAAGCTATAGGATTAGCACTTCCCGGTAACGGCACAATTGTAGCCACACATAAAAATCGTACCCAATTGTTTAAAGATGCCGCTCGATTAATCGTAAAGAATGCCTATAAATATTATCGAGATGGAGATGAATCGGTTTTACCTCGTAACATCGCGACCCGACAAGCATTCCTCAACGCCATGTCTTTAGATATTGCCATGGGAGGTTCTACCAATACAGTACTTCATCTATTGGCGATAGCGCAAGAAGCCGAAACAGAATTTCACATGGACGATATAGATTCCTTATCTCGTAAAATTCCCTGTCTTTGTAAAGTCGCTCCTAATACACGCCGCTATCACATACAAGACGTAAACAGGGCTGGAGGTGTCATTGGTATCATGAATGAACTTATGCGTGCGGGCTTAATAGATGGAGCGGTAAAACGTGTTGATGGATTAACTCTTGCTGAAGCGATTGACCTATATGCGGTGACCTCTCCACATGTAACAGCGGAAGCGATCCAAAAATACAAAAGTGCTCCCGCTGGCAAATTTAGCGTGTTAATGGGTTCTCAAGAGGCTTACTATAAAAATTTGGATATAGACCGCGCCGAAGGATGCATCCGAGATCTAGAACATGCCTACTCTAAAGATGGAGGATTAGCTGTACTCAAAGGCAATATCGCCGTTGACGGATGTGTGGTAAAGACAGCAGGCGTAGACAACAGCATTTGGAAGTTTAAGGGTCCCGCTAAAGTATTCGACTCGCAAGAGGCAGCTTGTGAGGGCATTCTTAATGGCCAAATTGTCGCTGGAGATGTTGTCGTAATAACCTATGAAGGTCCTAAAGGCGGCCCCGGTATGCAAGAGATGCTTTATCCGACATCTTACATCAAAAGTCGCCACTTGGGAAAAGAATGCGCATTGATCACTGATGGACGATTTAGCGGCGGGACTTCCGGACTATCCATTGGGCATATCTCTCCTGAAGCCGCATCTGGAGGTACTATCGGTTTAGTTCGTGATGGAGATTTAATAGAGATCGATATTCCCAATAGAACCATCAACGTATGTTTAAGCGATATGGAATTAGACTTACGTCGTAAAGAAGAAGAGGCACGAGGCAAAAAGGCTTTTACTCCACCACATCGCCAACGAGTAGTATCTAAAGCACTCAAAGCCTATGGCAAGATGGTCAGCTCCGCCGACAAAGGTGGCGTTCGAATTGTAGAAGATTAAAAAACAACAATAAAGCTAATAACATATCATTATGGAAAGAATAACCGGCTCAGAAGCGTTGATGAAAACATTAATGGCCGAAGGCGTTGATACAATATTTGGTTATCCAGGAGGTGCTGTCATTCCTGTTTATGACAGTTTATACGATTACAAAGATCGAATAAAGCATGTGCTGGTACGCCACGAACAAGGAGCTGCCCATGCGGCTCAAGGATACGCACGAGTCTCCGGCAAAGTCGGGGTGGCTTTAGTTACATCCGGTCCAGGCGCAACGAATACAATTACGGGTATAGCAGATGCTTTAATGGACAGTACTCCCCTGGTGGTAATTTGCGGACAGGTTGCTTCGCCTCTTTTAGGTACGGACGCTTTTCAAGAGATTGATGTTATAGGCGTTACACAACCTATCACCAAATGGGCTTACCAAATTCGCACTCCCGAAGAAATTACATGGGCCGTATCTAGAGCTTTTTATATCGCCTCAACAGGTCGCCCAGGACCGGTAGTTCTTGATTTCGCGAAAGATGCACAAACGGGCCTTGTGGATTATGAATATAAGAAAGTGGATTATATCCGCAGTTATCAACCCGAGCCAGACATTGATCCGGAAGCGATTCAGCAAGCCGCATCTCTTATAAACAAGGCTCAAAAACCATTCTGTCTAGTTGGACAAGGTGTCATTTTAGGAGGTGCTGAACAAGAACTTCTTTCTTTCTTGACAAAAAACGATATCCCTGCAGGTTCTACGATCTTAGGACTTTCCGCTATACCCTCAGACTTTCCATTAAATAAAGGTATGTTAGGAATGCACGGAAATGTAGGTCCTAATAGAAAGACGAACGAATGCGACGTGTTAATAGCTATCGGTATGCGCTTTGATGATCGCGTTACAGGAGACTTGAAAACCTACGCTAAACAAGCAAAGATCATTCATCTTGACATCGATAATTCTGAAATCGGAAAGAATGTTCCAGTGGACATAAAGGTGTTAGGCAACGCAAAACATACACTTCCTCAAATCACCGCCCTATTAGAAAAGCGTAAGCGTGATGCATGGAACGCAGAGTTTATAAATGACGCGAAAGAGGAAAATGAGAAAGTTATAAACAAAGAGCTATACCCCTCCTCTGGTTATCTAAAGATGGGAGAAGTCATTCGCAAAGTCTCCGAGGCTACAGACAATGACGCGATCTTGGTAACAGATGTAGGACAAAACCAGATGATGAGTGTTCGCTATTTTAAATATAAACAGACACGAAGTGTCGTTACCTCAGGGGGATTGGGTACGATGGGATTTGGGTTACCTGCCGCTATTGGAGCCAAGTTTGGAGCGCCAAACCGAACGGTTTGTTTCTTTACGGGTGATGGTGGTCTACAAATGACTATCGAAGAATTAGGGACCATTATGCAAGAGCGACTCAACGTAAAAATCATTTTGTTAAACAACAGCTTCCTTGGAATGGTGCGTCAATGGCAAGAGTTATTCTTCAATAAGCGTTATTCGTTTACAGAGATGGAAAATCCCGACTTCATCACTGTCGCCAAGGCTTATGGCATCGCAGGAAAAGAGGTGCGGACAAGAGATGAGCTGGACTGCGCTATACGAGAGATGCTCGATCATGACGGACCTTATTTACTTGTAGCGGATGTAGAAAGACAAGGTATGGTATATCCAATGGTCTCCGCCGGCAGCACTGTGACTAATATCATTATGGGTGATGAAAAATAAAGGAGAGTACGATATGAATACAACAAAACTATATACGGTCATTATCTTTTCTGAAAATATCGTTGGCTTGCTAAACCAAATTACCGTGATCTTTACCCGCAGACGCTTAAATATCGAGACACTAACTGTCTCATCTTCCGCCATTAAAGGCATTCACAAGTTTACGATAACCACCTTTGCCACTGAGGATTTGATAGACAAAGTTGTCAAACAAATAGATAAGCGTGTCGACATCCTAAAATCATTCTACAACACGAACGAGGAACTTGTTTATCAAGAAATAGCCCTATATAAATTATGTACGGAACGATTCATGAAAATGGGTTCTGTCGAAGAGCTTATCCGACGCTATAACGCTCGCATCTTAGAGATGAATCAAGACTGCGTGATATTAGAGAAAAGCGGACATTACGAAGAGACTCAAGCGTTGTTCGAAGAATTGAGCGAGACAATCGGTGTTTTACAGTTTATTCGCTCCGGACGAGTGGCTATCACAAAAAGCAAAGAAGAGCGATTGATGGATTTATTAGCTGAAAAAGAACGTAAACTACATAATAAACAATAAAAATATGGAGACGGTTGGATTATTTCATTTTAAAGCAGAACCCTATCTGACAGATTTTCGTGGAAGGGTGACGCTCCCTATGATTGGAAACTATCTTATTCATGCGGCATCAAGCCATGCTAGTGAACGTGGATTTGGCTTTAATGATATGTCTGAAAAAAACACGGCTTGGGTATTATCCAGATTGGCGATAGAGATGCGCAAATATCCCTCCGCTTTCGATAAGATACATCTATATACTTGGATAGACGAAGCGGCTCGTCTTTTTACAAGTCGCTGTTTTGAGCTAATTGATGACCACGGCAGCACATTCGGTTTCGCACGCTCCATTTGGGCGGCTATCGATATGCAGAGTAGACGACCAACTTTATTAGATACGGAAACGCTGGGACAATATATCGATGAACGTCCTTGTCCAATAGATAGACCCGGTAAGATCTTACCGATAGAAAATAAGACGGAAGGTATTCCTTATGAAATCAAGTATAGCGATTTAGATATTAATGGTCATTTTAATAGCGTGAAGTATATAGAACACCTATTGGATCTATTCTCTATTAACCAGTTCAAGGATCACGAAGTGAGTCGACTGGAGGTAGCATATCTTTCAGAAGGGAAACAAGGTATGCCTCTAACACTTCATAAGTATAAAGTAAAGCCCAATGATTTTGCGATGGCAATCTGCCACGATGGAAAAGCTATTTGCCGCGCATCGGTCATTTGGAAATAAGAATTGATATAAATATTTGTTTTTTTAACCATTAAAAATAGAAACAATTATGGCACAGATGAATTTTGGCGGTGTGATAGAAAACGTAATGACCCGCGAAGAGTTTCCTTTAGAAAAAGCGAGAGAAATATTAAAAGATGAAACGATCGCAGTCATTGGTTATGGTGTGCAAGGTCCGGGACAATCTTTAAACTTACGAGATAACGGATTCAACGTCATTGTCGGACAACGCAAGAGTAAGACTTATGACAAAGCGATTAAAGATGGCTGGATTCCTGGCAAGACTCTCTTCAGCATCGAAGAGGCATGCGAAAAGGCCACAATCATTATGTGTTTATTGTCTGATGCGGCTGTAATGTCTGTATGGCCAACAATGAAACCTTATTTGACTGCCGGCAAGGCTCTCTATTTCTCTCATGGATTCGCTATTACCTGGAACGATCGCACCGGGGTAGTTCCTCCTAAAGATATCGATGTAATCATGGTAGCGCCAAAAGGTTCAGGAACATCTTTACGCTCTATGTTTTTGGAAGGAAGAGGCTTAAATTCTTCTTATGCAATTTATCAAGACGCAACAGGACGAGCGCTAGACAGAACGTTGGCGCTAGGTATCGGCATTGGTTCCGGCTATCTGTTTGAGACGACATTCGTGCGTGAAGCGACATCTGATCTAACGGGCGAGCGCGGTTCTCTAATGGGCGCCATACAAGGTCTTATGCAAGCGCAATATGAAGTTTTACGTGAAAACGGACATACTCCTTCCGAAGCTTTCAACGAAACTGTCGAGGAGTTAACCCAATCATTGATGCCACTGTTCGCGAAGAATGGTATGGATTGGATGTACGCCAATTGTTCCACTACGGCACAACGTGGAGCGTTGGATTGGATGGTACCATTCCGAGACGCCATTAAACCTGTTGTAGAAAAATTATATCAAAGCGTAAAAAGCGGCAATGAAGCTCAAATAGCTATTGATGCCAATTCCAGCCCTGACTATCGCGACAAACTAAATGCGGAGTTAAAAGCTTTACGAGAGAGTGAAATGTGGCAAACCGCGGTGACTGTTCGCAAACTGCGTCCGGAAAACAATTAATTTTATATATATATTAATAATATATAAGGTGAGTCTCTTTTATAGCGACTCACCTTTTTTATAAGCGAACTTTTTTCTCTCTACCTAAAGGCGCTACAAAAGACACAATAGCACTCAGCCTTATATACCAAAAAGAGCCTCACACAAACGTGCAAGGCTCTTTTCTCAAATTTATTATCCGCAATGGAAATAAGTATTTACTAATTTCTGCATCTCGTCTTGATTCCTCTCAAGCTCTTGTCTCAAAGTCGTATCTTGATAGGCGTTTAATTTATTAATGATGCTATCGATCATGCTTGGGCTAAACACGTTGTACTTCTCAAACACCTCACGCTGTTCTCCCAGTTGTTTTGCAGACTCAACACAGCAACTTGGCAATTGATCTAGCATTTTCTGACGACCTTCATTCTCCTTCTGATGAATATTCACATCCACATAAGTCTTTTGAGCGATCTCCAATGCATTATCAATTTCAAAACCATGACGACAAGCGACAGCTAATCCGGCAAGTAATTGATACAAATCGGCAGAACCATCCGGAGAACGCATCTCCACTGTCTGTTTCTGACTAGTATCGAAATGACTTTCATGCTCAAGAGGATTAGCCAAAGCGCACATATCGCTCTTTGCTGCCCATCCTAGCGGAACACGCACCAATACAGAACGATTACGATCACCCCAACAAATATTTGTCGGAGCTTCTTGATGAGGCACCAAACGGAAATAAGAAGTAGGATTCGTATTACCAAAAGCTGTAATAGAAGGAGCTAAACACATCATTCCGGCGATAGCCTTTCGGGCTGTCTCTGAAAGAACACCATTCTCCAGCATCTGATTCTTACCATCTTTCGTAATACGCATATGTATATGAAGTCCAGAACCCGCTTTTCCGACAGTAATTTTCGGAGCGAACGTAATGTTATATCCATATTGATGAGCCAAATTGCGAATAGCCCATTTCGCGATCATTAATTGATCAGCCGCGCTCTCTGCCGGACAAGGTAAGAACTCAATCTCATTTTGCTCATAGATCAAGCCATTCAATGTAAAATTGCCCACCTCTGAATGTCCATACTTGATTTGTCCTCCGGCTTGAGCGATACAATGCATACATTCCGTACGGAACTCATTGAATTTAGCGTATGGAGCCGATTCATGATAGCCCTTTTGATCTGTAGCGGGGAACACACCCTCATCTGGAGCGATCACATAATATTCCAACTCACCCATCGCTTCAAAATTCATTCCCGTCACCTCTCTAAAGCTTTCGCAAGCCTTATATAACGTATGCTCTGGAGAGCTTTCCAATGGTTCGCCATCCTTATTAAAGAACGAGCAAAGCATTGTTAATGTAGGCAATTCCGCAAACGGGTCTTCAAAAGCCGTACGGAAACGAGGGATAACATACAAGTCGCTACTTCCAGCTTCGATGAATGGGAAGAGGCTGGAACCATCGACACGTTCGCCACATGTTAATATCGCCTCTAAATAAGCGATATTGTTAATCACGAAGTTAAGGGTTTTCAATCGTCCGTCACCGGCCGGATACATGAAATTGACCATGTGAATGTCTTTTTCACGAATGTAGCGAACGATGTCCTCTTTTGTGAATTCGGACGCTGGCTTTCGCAAATACTCAACCAATGTGTTGGGAGTCATTTCTAGATCTTTGTCCATGTCTTGTAGGTTTTTAAAATAGTGGATAGATATAAGATAAAAAAACAAATGTCACTCTTTCTCTTCCAATTCGAAGAAACGATTTTTAGAGCTTTGCTCCGGCAATAACTCTTCTATAGCTTTCGCCACCTCTATCGGCCGATCTGATTCAATTACGTCAATGCCTTGACGAATAATGGAGCGATAAGCTTCTGCCCTCTCTTCCGAAGTGGAGAGCTTATCATCAGAAGGGGCCGCTGATATCATACACATAACGCCTCGTTCATGCAACATATCCACGACCTCCCGAGTCTCCGGCGTTACCTTGGGACCAACATAAGCCATGATGTGATTCCACGGAATATTGTTATCCTCATAATCCTTAATAGCCTCCTTTGTCTTAACGAAAGCCTCAAACATGAATTTTGGATTTTTTTCATAATAAAAACGGGCAGCAGCACCATTATGTACCGTAATCATCACAAAAGATTCTGCTTGCATATCTGTAATCAATTGTGCCGTACGCTCCATAGGCACATCTTTCTTATCAAGAATCAACACGGTCTTTCCTCGTGCCCAACGTATAGCCTCTTCCAATGTCGGTATTCGATAGTTCGTGATGTTTCCCTCTGAGTCTTTCAAGCGAAATTTCTGCAACTCCTCCCATGTATAGTCCGATACTTTACCTGTGCCGTTACTCGTACGCTCCAAGGTGTTATCATGGAAAAGAACGATCACACTATCTTTTGTTAAACGAGGATCTATCTCAAATGTCGCGGGCGTATATGAGAGTGTGTTCTCAAATGTCTCCATACTATTTTCAGGATATCCGTTCATCCTTCCACCTCGATGCCCGCTAATTAAAGGGACTCTGTCTTCTGTATATTGATAAAAAGAGATCAAATCCTTCACGGAGGATATCTGAAGTGTATTTAAATCCTTATTCAAATCTCGGTCTTCCGAGTTCGCGGTAAAAGCGCAAGATGCATTGAACAACGTAAAAGAGAGCAACCCCACAAATAGATTGAATTTCATATCATGATATTATTTAGTGTAACTTTTTTATATGCGCCAAATCTACATAAAATAAATGATTAAACACCATAATCATTTTAATATTTGTTTTTTTATATCTTTAAACATAGAAAAGTTGATATTCAAGCTAACCAGCCACATACTTTTTAGCTAATGCGACGATGATAGAATAACGGCAATTTCTTTTAACGAAAAAATAACTACTTTTGTGCTCGGAAAGTAGCCTTTCCCGTGTGCTTGCTAAACCACGTATTAAAAACAAGAATATAGATGAAAAAAAATGATTCCGCTTTGGTCTGCTTCTCTGGAGGTCAAGACTCCACGACCTGCCTTTTTTGGGCAAAGAAGCATTTTTCACATGTGGAAGCAGTCTGCTTCACGTATGGACAAAAACACTCTTTGGAAATTGAGGTCGCACACAAAATAGCGACAGACGCAAATGTTCCTTTCCATCTTCTAGACGTATCTCTTATTTCACAGCTCGACCCGAATTGCTCCTTGACAAACACTGACATCAAGATGGATCAAGAGAAACCGGCTGATTCTTATCCGAACACATTCGTGCCGGGACGAAACATGGTGTTTCTTACTTTCGCGGCGATTTTGGCTAGAGGAAAAGGTATTTATCATTTGGTAACAGGCGTTTCCGAGGCTGATTTTAGTGGCTATCCGGATTGTAGGGACACTTTTATTCGCTCACTGAATGTAACACTCAACTTGGCCATGGATGATCAGTTTGTTATTCACACTCCCCTTATGGATAAGGACAAGAGCGATGTTTGGGAGCTGGCTGACGATTTGGGCGTATTTGACTTGGTGCGCGAACATACGCTCACTTGCTATAATGGCATTATCGCCGATGGCTGCGGACATTGCCCGGCTTGTCAACTTCGACACAAAGGATTAGTGAAATATTTGGAACGTAGAAATAATCATAAGAAATAAACGACAAAATGAACGACGAAAGAAAATTAGAGGGAGAACTGCACCTTTTAGGCGGTACAACGGTCTATAAAGATAATTATGCGCCGGAAGTGTTAGAGGCTTTTACGAATAAACACCAAGATAATGATTATTGGGTACGGTTTAATTGCCCTGAGTTTACAAGCTTATGCCCTATCACCGGACAACCGGATTTTGCCACTATCCAAATCGATTATATCCCTGATGTCAAGATGGTTGAGAGCAAAAGCTTAAAATTATATCTTTTTAGTTTCCGTAACCATGGCGCTTTTCATGAAGATTGTGTCAATATCATCATGAAAGACCTGATTCGCCTGATGAATCCTAAATACATAGAGGTTATCGGATTATTTACGCCTCGCGGAGGCATAAGCATTTATCCTTATTGCAATTACGGACGCCCTGGTACTAAATATGAGCAGTTGGCTGAAAAAAGATTATTTGAACGAGACCGATAGTTTTTTATCGGTCTCGTATCCACCGACAGCAAAAAAAACGATATATTTGCAATCACAAAAAGTAGAATGTTAACTTTCTGATAAAATTATTTAGACCATGAGAAAAAGAATGCTTACCGTAGCGGCTTTCGCTTTGACTTTCTGTGTCGCCGCTATCGCTCAAGACAAGAAAAAAGAATTCAAAATGCCTACCGGATATGAAGGTATTACCCATGAAATGTCTGAGTTTTACGAACCGGTACCTCCTGTTGTTACACCTGGAACAGATCTGCAAGGTGGAGGTTTCACCGCACCTTCTGACGCCATCATCCTATTCGATGGCAAAGATCTTTCACAATGGGAAAGCGTAAAGGGTGGCGCGGCTGAATGGAATGTCCATGATGGCGTAGTTACCGTAAACAAGAAAAAAGGAGATATTCGCACTAAACGCAAATTCAACGATTTTCAACTACACATTGAATGGCAAGTCCCTACAAACATCACGGGCGAGAGCCAAGCCAGAGGTAATAGTGGCGTATTCTTGCAAGGAATGTATGAGGTGCAAATCTTGGACTGCTATAACAACCCGACTTATGTCAATGGACAGACAGGAAGCATTTACAAACAGGCTATTCCTTTAGCAAACGCAATGCGTAAACCGGGAGAATGGAATGTCTATGATATCATCTACACCGCTCCGACTTTTAAAGAGGATGGCTCTTATCGAACACACCCCAGGGTTACTGTAATCCATAATGGAGTGGTACTTCAGAATAATACCATGATACAAGGTACGACTGAATGGATCGGCTTCCCGCAAGTGAAAAAACATGGAGCAGGCCCCATTATGTTGCAAAGTCATGGCGACCCAAGCGAACCCATCAGTTTCCGCAATATTTGGATTCGTGAGTTATAATCAAAAAAATAGTTCCTGAATTTGTGGTGTAACTTTCAGAAGCATCTATCATAAACTTTATGCGTTTTATTTTAGCTCACCGAGCAAAAGAATTTTATTCTTTCTGTCCGGTGAGTTTTTTATGCTATTCCCTCCTTTCAACAGAGCAAAAACGCACTCCTCTTGACTGTAAAAACATTAACAATATAAGGCTCTCCAAGTGAATAGTTATTCACTAGGGGTAGTGAATAACTATTCACTACCCCTAGTGTTTAGTTAATCACTCCACTAGTGAACAACTATTTACTTAACAAGTTACAAATCATACATTTACACACAATACATATTATGATCTATTTTTGAGAGTACAAATGTCACCATCACCCATGGTGTTCAACCGGAATCATGTGACGCAACATTCAAGCAGAGACACTTATCTTTAGAGAAAACAAAAAATAGGCTACTGAAAAAATCCAGCAGCCTATACATATTTCTTTATAATGTATGACCTATTTACTTAGAGGGAGAAGAATAATTCTTATTCAAATACTCCAACAACTCACTTGTGATATCATAAGCGTCGCGTGCGAAAAGGATATTATCACCAACAGTATTGCTGAATACCACCTGATAACCTCTGCCCTCATTAAACGCTTTCAATTGAGAAACGACCGTGTCGCGCAATTGCTCATTCAACTTTTGTTGCTCTTGCATTAACTCTTGAGCCAACTGATTGTCCAAGTTTTGCAACTCTTGTTGTTTGTTCAATAATCTCTTTTGCTCTTGCTCCGCACGCTCACGAGTTAAGAAAGCGTTATTTTCCACCTTGCGTTGGAAATCTTGCATCTCGCTTTGCAAACTACGAGCTTTTTGGGTAATATTAGCGCGAGAGTTCTCTTGTTTCTTCAAGATAATCTCATTCAAATCCTTAGAGTAATTATAATTAAGTAACAATGAATCTACATTCACATAAGCGACCGGTAGCAAAGCCGTCGTATCGCCCGCAGACGTAAAAGTTCTAGTAACACTTGATTCTTTCTTGCCTGAAAATTGCATAATATACAAAATCACGACAGCCACCGCTAGCACACCGTTAATAACGTAGTTAATGTTCTTCATAAAGTGCAAATTAAAATCTTATTTTTTTATTCTTTTATTTCATTTATAATATCATAAAGACCCTTTTGCTTTATAGCTAAACGGTCCATAGTTTTAGCGCAAAAAATACCTTTCTTTCCCAACGCTCTATTTCCCTCAATATGAAAATTTGGAAATCTTCCATCCTTTTTTAACAGCACTTTTACTGACATTAAAAGGACACTAATAGCAATAAATATGAACGTAAATAATAATGTTGTAAGCATTTTCTTTATATTTGTGGACGCAAATATAAGAGTTTAAGTAATTAGAAAGTACCTTTTTAGTATTTTATTCTACTTTTTTCAATCTTATCTCTTTTATTTGTTTTTTTTAAATAACTTTAAAGTATCACTTATAATACACTGTAAAAGCATGAAGATTACTGATTTAAAGCCGACTATCGTATGGAAATTCTTCCATCAGGTAACTCAAGTACCTCGTCCATCAAAGAAAGAAGGCAAAATGATCGAATTTCTTGAGTCTTTCGCCAAAGAGTATAATATCGCCATAAAAAAAGACGAGGTAGGAAACGTGCTAATGTCAAAACCCGCCACAAAAGGCATGGAAGACAGACCAGTTGTCGTATTACAATCACACATGGATATGGTTTGCGAGAAGAACAACGGCACTAAACACGATTTCGACAACGATCCAATCGAGACTATCGTTGACGGCGAATGGCTTCGTGCAAACGGTACAACTCTTGGTGCTGATAACGGTATCGGTGTAGCCGCCGAGCTTGCGTTATTAGCGTCTGACGATATTGAGCACGGACCTATCGAGTGTCTGTTCACTGTCGATGAAGAGACTGGATTAAGCGGCGCCAAGGCTTTGAAAGAAGGTTTCATGACCGGCAATATCCTTTTAAACTTAGATAGCGAAGATGAAGGCCAAATATTCATGGGATGCGCCGGTGGTAAAGATACACAAGCATTCTTCCATTACACTCCTGAAAAAACTTCCGCGGACTTACTATATTTTCGCATTGACGTTAAAGGACTAAACGGCGGTCACTCTGGTGGCGAGATCCATAAGGGATTGGGTAACGCCAATAAGATTTTGACACGTTTCTTGTTCTTGATGAAAAAGAAATATGATTTTGTTTTATGCTCTATTGACGGAGGAAATCTTCGTAACGCGATCGCCCGCGAAGCTCACGCCATTATAGGCTTGCATCCGGACAACAAAGAAGATGTTCGCGTCATGCTTAATCACTTCGCCGCTGATGTAGAGAATGAATTGAAACATGTTGATCCGAACGTAAAACTTTCTATGGAATCTACTGAGCGTCCGGAATTTCAAATCGACAACACAACTGCAGAAAAGCTAATCTACGCTCTACACGCATGCCCGCATGGCGTATTAGGCATGAGCCACGAGATTGAGGGATTGGTAGAGACATCCACCAACCTCGCTTCCGTAAAGATGAAAGAAGATAATGTGATCCTTATCGGAACTAGCCAACGTAGCTCTATCGAATCTTGCAAGATCGCGGCCGCCAATTCTGTCGCTTCCGCATTCCTTTTAGCAGGCGCTGAAGTTAGACACGGTGACGGCTATCCCGGCTGGGCTCCTAACCCAAATTCCGAGATCTTGAAGATAGCTCAAGAGACTTACAAACGCTTATTCCATAAAGACGCCATGATCATGGCAATCCATGCCGGTTTGGAGTGTGGCTTGTTCCTTGAAAAATATCCGCATTTGGATATGATATCTTTCGGACCTACGTTGCGTGATGTACACTCACCAAATGAGCGCATCGAAATAGCGACTGTAGGCATGTGGTGGAGCCATCTTCTTGAACTTCTCAAGAGTATCCCCGCTAAATAAATAGATATTTATTATATGAACTAAAAGAGGATAAGGCCCTTATCGGCCTATCCTCTTTCCTTTTTTATCAAAAACCTTCATGAAAAAATCAACACTATCCTTCTTTTTATTTATCTATGTTTTATGCAATCCTCCTTTTCTCTCTTACTCGTCTGCCCAACAACGCTTTAGGGTAGTGAGTTACAACGTGGAGAATCTGTTCGACACACAAGACAATCCGGAAAAAGACGACAATGACTTTCTGCCTTCAGGTAATCGCTTTTGGAATAACACACGCCTCTACCGAAAGATTCAACAGATAGCGAAAGTAATCATCGCCACCGGTGGATGGGAAGCACCCGCTTTAGTTGGACTTTGTGAAGTGGAAAACGACTCTGTCCTTTTCCGCCTTACCCATCAAACCGCCCTACATTCCTTGGATTATCGATACATCATTACCAACAGTCCGGATAATCGAGGAATCAATGTGGCTCTCTTATACCAACGAGATGTTTTCCGCTACCTGAAACACAATTCCATCCCTATTCATTTTAAAAAGAAAAAACAGAAAAAGACACGAGACATTTTACATGTTCAAGGGAAAATCACCACTGGAGACACTTTAGATGTATTCGTTTGTCATTTTCCATCCCGCTATGGCGGTGAGAAAGAAAGCGAACAAAAACGCCTTGATGCGGCTTATACGTTAAAACGGGCTTGCGACTCCATTGAGCGCCAAAGACAATTTCCCCTAATACTAATAATGGGCGATTTCAACGACACGCCTAAAAACAAAAGTATTAGACGAATATTATCAGCACAGCCACTTTCGAATAATACAAACTCAACCACCGACAAATATTTCAACCTTTTCGCTCACACACGAAAAAAGGGAATTCAAGGCAGCCATAAATATCATGGAGAATGGAGCCAACTAGATCATATAATCATCCATAAAAACCTAATAGCTCCATACTCACCCTTCCAACTTATACCTGAAAGCATACAAATATTCACTCCCTCCTTTCTACTCACAACGGATAAGACATGGAGAGGTGTACGTCCGTTGCGAACCTTCTATGGATTTAAATATGAAGGAGGGTTTAGCGACCATCTTCCTATTATCGCAGATTTCTCAACAAAAATACCCTCGCAATCCACCGATAAAATATCTCATAATAGACAGTTCACTATTTCCAACTCTCAAAACACAAAAGAAGATCAAATCAAAACAGAAAATGATAGCCCTTCATTTTTTTAGAAAACAACAAAAGATTTTTATATACTTTTGTCGTGACAAAAACAATGCACATGAACATTAAAATCTTATATACAACCTGTCTTTCAGTAATTTTTTGCTTTCCATTTTTTCAGACAAAAGCACAAGACTATAGGAATCCTTTCGATTTTCCCATCCTGCTAAGCGGCAACTTTGGCGAACTTCGCAACAATCACTTTCACTCTGGAATTGACTTCAAGACACAAGGCACGGAAGGGAAACCTGTGCATGCGGTGAAAAAGGGATACGTATCACGTATCTCTATCAGCCCTTGGGGATATGGAAACGGATTATATCTGACACACCCTGACGGGACAACTACTGTTTACGGACATCTTCAACAGTATTCAAAAAAAATAGCGGATTATGTCAAGGAACAACAATATCTTCAAGAAAGCTTCAATGTTGACCTAACACTTGAACCCGGATTAATTCCTGTAGAGAAAGGAGAAATTGTGGCTCTTAGCGGCAATACAGGAAGTTCCGGAGGCCCTCATTTACATTTCGAAGTCAGAGACAGCGAAACACAAGAGACTATGGATCCTATCAGTTTTTTCTATGAGCAGATAAAAGACACTAGACCACCCAAGATATTAGGTGTACAGATTGTTCCTATCAAAGGAGAAGGAGTGGTTAACGGCAAGGCTAAAAACCTTGAATTAAAACCAATTACATCCCAAAATGGAAAACAAGTCATCACCACAAAAGTTGAAGCTTGGGGAGATATTGGACTAGCTGTTAAAGCAAATGATTATATGGATAACACAAGCAACATCTACGGTGTTAAAGAGATTACACTAACCGCAGATGACAAAGTAATTTATCATAGCGATTTAGATATGTTTTCATTTGATGACACACGCTACCTAAATTCATTTACCGACTATGAAAGTTGGAAAAAAAAACATACATTCTATATACGCAGCTTCGTAGAGCCAGGTAACAGGCTGCCTTTCATCGAGAGCATAAACCGCGGTATCATTCACATTGATGAACAACGATCATATCATTTAAAATATGAGTTGGCTGACGCTTTTGGCAACACGACTACCCTATCTATCTGGATAGAAGGAAAACAACAAGAGATACCCCCTATTTACACAGAAGGTACCGAATTGTTTCACTGGGCTAGCGACAACCGTTTTGGGGCAAAAGGAATACGGCTATTTATCCCTAAAGGGAATCTTTACGACGATCTTCACTTCCGCTATTCGGTTAAAGAAGATACGACAGCTCTTTCCGCTACACATATACTCCACAACCCTTATGTGCCTATCCATAAAACAGCACAGCTTTCTCTATTTCTACAAAACGACACACTCAAGAATAAACAACAATATGGCATTGTATGCTTAAAAAATGGATCCGCCTTATGGATCGGGGGAGTTTATCGAAATGGATGGATAGACGCTGATATTAAAGAGTTCGGAAACTATCGTATCCAACAAGATACGATAAAGCCAACCATTACTCCTATAAACAAACAAACATGGATAACAAAAAGAGCCATATCATTCCGCTTAAGTGACAATCTAAGTGGCATAGAGGACTTTCATGGCAAAATAGATGAACAGTTCGTCTTGTTTGAGATGAACAACAAATCTGTTATCACGTATCACTTCGACCCCCAAAAATTAAAAAGAGGCAAACATCATCTCACACTCGTAGCAACAGATGCCTGTGGAAATGAAGCTCATTACAAATATAATTTCACATGGTAAACAATAGAGTTTATATCGAATAATTGATTAAAGCGTTCTTTGACTTATCTTTGTGG
>CAUWMZ010000050.1:0-74476 GCA_963560035.1 uncultured Parabacteroides sp. | reverse complement strand
CCAAGACAAACAGGACCAGAATCTGTTGTGCTACCATTACACCATAGAACAAAATGTATAACTATTTTTGAAATTTAAGTTGTTCTACTCGGATTCGAACCAAGACAAACAGGACCAGAATCTGTTGTGCTACCATTACACCATAGAACAAAATAAATACACATTGCTAATCCTCTCATTAGCGACTGCAAAGGTAAATACTTTTTCAAAATATGCAAAACAATCTGTGATAAATTCTTTGCGAAAAGAAACGAATAAAGTTGTTTTTTTTAGAGGAATCTTTTGAGTAGGCAGATGAACATTTTTAAGAGATATGTCGTTTTTAGAGAAAATAGAGATTATAAGGTTTGGAAGGAACGTAATATTTTGTTAAAAATCTTCAGATTCGTAAGAGGTTGAAATTAAAATGTCATCATATACATATATTATGAAAGGAAAATACATAGATATGGAATTAAAAACTATATTTGCAACTCTGAAAAAATTATAGTTATTAGAAATAAATGGATCAAACAAAAGAATTAGTAAAAACGATTGTAGAAGGCCTTCAAGAGAAAAAAGGCAAAAATATTGTAATTGTTGATTTAAACCAGATTTCAGGAGCCATTTGTCAATATATGGTAATCTGTGAAGGAAACACTCCAAGTCAAGTTTCGGCGTTGTCGGATTCTGTATGGGATTTCGCTCGTAGAAATGCGCAAGAAAAACCCCTTTCTATAGATGGAAATCAAGGCGCTACATGGATAGGTATGGATTATGGAACGGTGCTTGTGCATATTTTCTTGCCAGAGCAACGTGCGTTTTATAATATAGAAAATCTTTGGGCAGACTCAAAGATCACACGAGTGCCTGATCTTGATTAATAGGCAATTGATTAATTAGATGATAATCGCTTATGGAAAATAATAAGATGTTTAACAAACCAAGGAAAGGCGGCAAACCTAAAATGTTTCGCTTTAACTTGTATTGGATGTATGGTTTGATTTTCATTATGTTAATTGCGCTATACATGACTAATGATTCTTCCGGGACCAAAGAGTTAGATTGGACGAAGTTTCAGAAATTGGCGAAAGAAAACGTTTTTGATAAAGTGACAGTCTATAACAAGAAAAATTTGTTGGAGGCTGATGTGAAGAAAGATAAGGCAGAGTTGGTCTTTGGTAAAATAGATGTTTCAAAGATTGGTCCATCGCCTAAAGCGTTTGTGAAGATTCCGTCAGCGGATAAATTTTCTGATTTTTATGATAAGGCTGTAGCGGAAAACCAAATAGACATGCAAGTGGGCTTTGAGGAAGGCGATGACGCATTTTGGAACTTCTTGGTATCTTTTGGCCCGATGATATTGTTGATTGGCGTATGGCTTTTCTTGATGAGGCGTATGTCCGGAGGAGCCGGTGCCGGTGGGGGTGGCGTCTTTAATGTTGGTAAGGCAAAAGCGCAATTATTTGATAAGGATAATGATCGCAAGGTTACATTTAAGGATGTGGCTGGTCTTGCGGAGGCTAAACAAGAGATAGAGGAGATTGTCTCTTTCTTAAAGAATCCGGAGAAATATACAGAACTTGGAGGTAAAATACCGAAAGGAGCGTTACTTGTTGGTCCTCCGGGAACGGGTAAGACTCTTTTGGCAAAAGCGGTAGCCGGTGAGGCTAATGTCCCGTTCTTCTCTCTTTCCGGTTCGGATTTCGTAGAGATGTTTGTGGGTGTTGGAGCGTCACGTGTGCGAGATTTGTTCCGTCAAGCGAAAGAAAAATCTCCATGTATAGTCTTTATCGATGAGATAGACGCTGTAGGTCGTGCTCGGGGAAAGAATGTGAACATGAATAGCAATGATGAGCGTGAGAACACATTGAATCAGTTGCTGACAGAGATGGATGGCTTTGGCTCGAATAGTGGTGTCATTATTCTTGCGGCGACGAACCGTGCGGATATATTGGATAAGGCATTGCTTCGTGCGGGTCGATTCGATCGTCAGATCATGGTGGATTTGCCTGATTTGAATGAGCGTAAAGAGATCTTTGGAGTACATTTGCGTCCGATCAAGATCGATGAAAGTGTAGATTCCGAATTTTTAGCTCGACAAACACCCGGTTTCTCAGGCGCGGATATCGCTAATGTCTGCAATGAGGCTGCGTTGATAGCTGCCCGTAACGGCAAGAAGTTCGTTCAGAAAGACGATTTTATGAATGCGGTGGATCGTATCGTAGGAGGTTTGGAGAAACGCTCGAAGATTATGACCGAAGAGGAGCGTAAGAGTATAGCCACTCATGAGGCAGGTCATGCTACTTTAAGTTGGCTGCTTGAACATGCCAATCCATTGGTTAAGGTAACGATAGTGCCTCGAGGAAAAGCCTTGGGCGCGGCTTGGTATTTGCCGGAGGAAAGACAGATTACCACACGAGAGCAGTTGCAAGATGAGATGTGCGCTACTTTAGGAGGACGTGCGGCGGAAGAATTGTTTTTGGGTAAAATATCAACCGGAGCATCTAACGACTTGGAGCGTGTGACGAAACAGGCATATGCGATGGTTGTTTATTTCGGTATGAGCGATAAGTTGCCTAACTTGAATTATTACGATTCGACAGGTCAGGATTGGGGCTTTACCAAGCCCTATAGTGATGAGACTGCGGAAGTGATAGATATGGAGGTTCGTAAGATCATTAACGAGCAATATGAGCGAGCTAAAGATATATTGTCAAAAAATAAGGAAGGACATAATAAATTGGCTCAAGTCTTATTGGATAGAGAAGTGATTTATGCGGAAGATGTAGAGCAGATATTTGGTAAACGTGCGTGGATATCTCGTTCTCAAGAGATCTTGGAGTTGCAGGAAAAAGCGGAAAAAGCAAAAGCGGCCGCTATTTCAGCAGCTGAGGATGAGAAGCCGTCAGATGCAAAAGATGATCCATCTGAAAATTCGTCTTCTGAGTCAGAGAAAGAAGATAATGAAGCATAATTAAAGGTTAGCGCCTCTTATGAAGAAAAGCCGGATGATTCTTTTTAGAAAAGGGTATCCGGCTTTTCTCATGATTATGATATAAATTTATTAGCTATATTCGCGGCTGAATTTTACAAACGAATAAAAACATAGTTGTTTTGAAAAATCTGATAACACGAGCGTTGACAGGCATTGTATTTGTTGCGGTATTAGTCACTGCTATTTATTTTCATTCATATTATTTCCTTGCGGTATTTGGTCTGATTACGGGGCTTTCTCTTTGGGAATTTTATGGTTTAGTGAAGCATTATGAGAATGCGGCGATAAAAAGATGTATAAGTTCAATAGGTGGTGCTTATTTATTTGTCGCTACATATTATTTCGCAAATGGCTTTGCTGGAAAATATGTTTTTTTGCCGTATCTTCTGTTTTTGATGTATACAATGATCGTTGAGTTGTATAACAAATCTAACAATCCATTAAATAACTGGGCATTTACTTTATTGGGCCAATTTTATTGTGCCGGTTCATTCTCTTTGTTGAATTTCATAGCAGTGGTTCCCTTGTCCTCAGATAAGATAATTGCTTTTCCATATTTCGTGTTAGCTCTATTTGTGTTTGTTTGGATAAATGACACTGGGGCTTATATGGTTGGTTCTATGTTTGGAAAGAGAAGACTTTTTGAGCGTATATCTCCCAAAAAGTCATGGGAAGGTTTTTGGGGCGGATTGATTGCGGTGCTACTAGTCTCTTTATTATTCGCTAAATATATCGCTGTCGCTCCTTGGTATATATGGATGGGCTTAGGATTTGTTGTTGTTTTGTTTGGCACATGGGGAGATTTGATAGAGTCATTAATGAAACGGACGCTAGGAGTGAAAGACTCCGGAAACATATTGCCGGGTCATGGCGGTATGCTTGATCGTTTCGATAGTGTCATGATGGCTATTCCGGCGGCATATATTTATATTGAATTGTTTATACGGCATTAAAGCCTTGGAACCCCCTTTCTGCTATATGATATTATGATTCATGAGTTTTATGAAGAGTGAGTTTATATAAAATAGTTAGCTGTGACTCATGGAAAACAGGAGGTGAAACGAATGGCGAGAAAAATAATATTTTAGCAGAAAATAAACAGGCAGATATTTTTTAAATAGAAAGAAAGCCCTATTTTTGCATCAACTAATAGTTATCAATTTAAACGTTTAATAAAATGGCTTACGTAATTAGTGACGATTGTATCGCATGCGGAACTTGTATCGACGAGTGTCCGGTAGGAGCAATTTCAGAAGGTGATAAATACAGCATTAACCCTGAGTTGTGTGCTGATTGTGGAACTTGCGCTGACGCATGTCCTACTGAAGCAATTCACCCGGCTGAATAATTCGCTGCGTAGAAAAGGAACTTTTATAGTTGAAGTTCTAGCATATAACGGTCTGTTTCGCTCATAGAGCAAGGCGGGCCGTTATTTTTTTTTGTCACGACTTTACGTTTGCGGGCGATTGATAAAAGAGGGCATGAAAATTGGTCAAAATAGAAACAGAAAAGCCCTACATGAGTGATTAACTAATCACTTGTTGTCTGTTTAATAGATTACTACTACCACTCGTTAGTTAATCACTTGCCTAGTGATTAACTAATCACTCCATGTTGGATTGATTGATCTGTTTGAGTGTTATAATTATTTGATATACAGTGGTTATAAATAAATATTCCGTTTTTTTTAATTGGTTAAAATCGAAAATAAAAAAAGCCGTGTCAGTAAAACGAATATCCTCATACCGGCACGGCCCAAACTGTTGAAGTTACATCAAAAATCAATATCCAATTTTATATCGCTAGAAACTGTATCTGTTTCCATTGGTTCGTTAGCGACATTCTCGATAGATTCAGCCGATACAGTTTCGGCTGTTGAATCTTTGAGATGTGAAGCCCTGATATAATCAATTACTTCTTGCATACCTTCCATAAACTTTTCGAAATCTTCTTTATATAAGAAGATCTTATGTTTTTCAAAGGAAACTTGCGCACCATCTTTAGATTGGATTTTTTTACTTTCCGTAACGGCTACGAATAAGTCATCTTTCAAATTCTTTTTTACATCCAGATAATAAATCCGCTTTCCCGCTTTAATCGCTTTAGAGTATAAGATCTCTCTATCGCCACCCTCAACATGTTTTTTCTTTGTAGATTCTTCCATGATAGCTAACATTCGTTAAAACATCACCTTTGTTTTATTAAAGTCCCCAAATATGTGCATTTTTTTTAAAACTACAACTTTTTTGGCGATCTATTTTGTTTTTCAAAAATTGTCATTCTGAAATATCGCTTAACGCATATAAAATTTAACTAATGAATATCTGTGAATAGAAAAAAAGAATTAACTTTGCACCCAAAATTAAAATAAGAAGTTCCTTCAAACGATGATCAACAGAATTTTAATCCGCATTAAAGTTTTACAGATAGTATATTCCTACTATCAAAATGGAAATGGCGACCTCAAAGTTGCGGAAAACGAATTGCTATTCAGCCTACAAAAGTCTTACGACTTATATTATTACTTGCTGCTTTTAATAGTTGAAGTTACTAACCAACAACGAAAAATCCTTGATACTCGCAAGAGCAAATACATGCCGACAGAAGATGAGTTACATCCCAACACTCGTTTGGTGGATAATCGTTTTGCCGCTCAGTTAGCGTCGAATGACACATTAATCAAGTATGTAAATGCGCAAGGGCTTTCTTGGGCGAACGATGAGGAATTCATAAAGAATATATTAGATCTTATTTTGAATTCAGAAATCTATACGGAGTATTTAAATAACGAGGAAGATTCTTACGAGGTTGATCGTGAGTTTTGGCGTCAGATCTTCAAGAAAGTGATCTGTGGCAACGAGATGATTGAGGAATATCTTGAGGATAAGAGTATTTATTGGAATGATGATATCGAAATTGTTGAGACGTTCGCATTAAAAACAATCAAGAAGTTCGAGGAGAGCAAAGGAAATAAGCAGCCGTTATTGCCGATGTTTAAAGATATGGAAGATAAGGCTTTCGCTGTTAAATTGTTCCGCCAGAGCTTGTTGAAAGGCAAGGAGTATCGCGAACGTATCGATAAGCACATGAAGAATTGGGAGACAGAGCGTATTGCGAATATGGACTTGATCATTATGCAAGTGGCTATCGCTGAGATCTTGAATTTCCCGACAATCCCGGTCAGCGTTACATTGAACGAATATATCGATGCTGCTAAATATTATAGTACACCTAAAAGTGGCAATTTTATTAACGGAATTTTGGATTCAGTTGTCAATGAATTAAAAAAGGAAAAGTTGTTGCTTAAAGATTAATTATTATCTGTACATTTGTGGGTGTCACTATTGATATTAACTTGTAAAACGAATATTATAGTATGAATTTACTTAGCATTTTACTTCAAGCTCCGGCTGGAGGAAACCAGTGGTCTGGTATCGTGATGATGGTGGTTATTGTTGCCATTTTCTATTTCTTCATGATCCGCCCTCAACAAAAAAAGCAAAAAGAGATACAGAAAGCGCGTGAGGCTTTGAAAGCGGGCGATAAGATTATAACCGCAGGTGGTATTTATGGTAAAATCAAGGAAATTGGTGATACCTATATGATGATTGAAGTGGCTAACGGAGTGAATATCCGTGTAGATAAAACTTCTATCTTCGCTTCTGTAGAAGATGCGCAGCAGAAATAATTAACGACAGAAATGTTACGACTTGAAAATATACAAAGATCCTTCAAGTCTATTCAAGAAAAGACTAAGGCTTTTTTCCATGGGGAACAATGGAAAGAGGCCTTGGTCTTTTCTTGTTTTGTCTTGTTGGCCTTCGGCTTTTGGTTACTGAAGAGTCTGCAGCAGGAATATGAGATAACATTGAGTGTTCCTGTTAAATATAAAAATATACCTGCGGACATCGCTTTTGACGAGTCAGAGGTGGATCGTATAGCGGTGAGAGTAAAAGATAAAGGAAGTGTCTTGCTTAATTATACGATGGGTCACCCTTTCGCTCCAATAGAAGTAGAAATGAAAGATACCCAAAAGAAAACAGGGCATATTCATATTAGCAAAAGACGCATCGAGAATGATATACAAAAGCAGTTGTTGTCAACAACGGTGCTTGAGCGCTTTGAGCCACAGCAAATAGATGTGAAATTTAGTCAGCGAGTATTAAAGATGGTTCCCGTTGTCTTTAATGGAGATATTGAGTTTGACGCCGGTTTCTTGCCGGCGGGAGATATACAGATTGAGCCCAAGGAGGTGAATGTTTATGCGACGAAAGAGATATTAGATACGCTTAACTCTATTTCGACTGTGTTTACGGCAATAAAAAACGGCAATAAAAACATTACAAAGAAGGTCCAATTGGCCTCTGTCAAAGGTGTGAACCTTGACCCTGATAATGTGACGATCACGTTTCCTATAGAAGAGTATACAGAGAAGACGCTGGAGATTCCTGTCTTTTGTGATCATAAGCCTGTTGGCTACACTATCCGTATGTTTCCTTCTGTTGTTAAGGTGGCATGCAGTGTGCCACTTTCTCGATTTAAGGAGCTTTCGAAAGAGATGTTTGAGATTCAAGTGCCTTTTGAGGAGTTGGAGCATAATATTACCGGATCTTTTCCTATAAAACTTTTGAGGAAACCAGATTGGGTACAGACGGTTACTTTAGAGCCAGAACGAATAGAGTTCATTTTAGAGCAAAATTATAAGCATGATTAAAATAGGCATTACAGGCGGCATCGGCAGTGGAAAATCGGTGGTAGCCTCCTTGTTGCGACTTTTTGGTGTCCCGGTCTATATCGCGGATGAAGAGAGTAAATGGCTGACAAACCATTCGCCGATTATTCGTGAGCGTTTGATAGAGTTATTTGGAAATGATATTTATACGAAGAGCGGATTGGATAAAAAATTGCTAGCCTCCCATATCTTTAATGATTCCGGACAGTTAGAGCGGGTCAATCGTATTATACATCCTGAGGTGAATCGTCATTTCTTAGAGTGGGCAGCCGGATTAGATACACCTATCTGTGCTATAGAGTCCGCTATTTTGTTCGAGTCTGGATTTGATAAGGCTGTAGATAAGAGTCTTATGGTCTATGCTCCTAAAGAGATACGTATAGCGCGTGCGCTTAAAAGAGATCATGCTTCAAGGGAAGAGATAGTTCGCCGCATCAATAGTCAAATGTCGGATGAGGAGAAAAAGTTACGCTCAGATTTTATTATCATTAATGATGATAGCCAAACATTGATACCACAAGTAGATCACTTATTGAGCTTACTTGATCCGAGGAGGTTGGGGAGTTAAAGAAAGGCTATTCATTTTGTGAAATTGTGCGCCTCCGCATGGTTGTTGGTGCATAGTTTGCTATTCCAACTAATTATGTTACATTTGCAAAACTAAATATTAGTATTACACACTTATAATAAAAAAGCATTATGTTGAAGACTATTTTGTCTATTTCAGGAAAGCCTGGTTTGTTTAAGCTGGTATCTCATGGAAAAAACATGTTAATTGTAGAGTCGTTGATCGACAATCGTAAAATACCCGCATACGCTAAAGATAAAGTAATTTCATTAGGTGATATCGCGATCTATACAGAAGAGGCGGAAGTTCCTTTGCATGAGGTGTTGACAAGTGTAAAGAATAAGGAAGAAGGAAAAATAGCGTCTATTGTTCCCTCTAAGGCTACGACAGGAGAGTTACGTACTTATTTCGCTGAGGTATTGCCAAACTATGATCGTGATCGTGTTTATCCGAGCGATATAAAGAAGTTACTTTCTTGGTATAACATCTTGATTAATGCCGGCATTACGGAATTTACGCCGGAGGAGACTTCAGAGGCAACAACAGAAGTCGCGGAAGATAAAGCGGAATAATGATTATTTTATAGATAAGGACAAAGACCGTTCGATTTTTTCGGCGGTCTTTTTTAATTTAAGACATTATGAAAACGGAGAAAGAGAAAGCGGCGGCAGGGCTACTGTATAATCCAAACCACGATGAGGAATTATTAATGGAGTTGAAGAGTTCAAACGCTATTTTGTTTGAATATAATCATTTGCCACCCGGTAGAGAAGACGAAGGTGAACGGCTTTTGCGAGGATTACTGGGTAAAATGGGAAAGCATGTGACTTTTTTGCCGCCTTTTCATTGCGATTATGGCTATAATATCGAGGTTGGAGATCATTTTTTCGCGAATGTCAATCTTGTGATTCTTGATGGGGCGAAGGTCACAATTGGAGATCATGTTTTTATCGCCCCTAATGTGGGGATCTATACGGCCGGTCATCCTTTTGATGTGGAACAACGCAACGAGGGATTAGAGTACGCTTATCCGATTTCCATTGGCAGTAATGTATGGATAGGTGCGCAAACATGTATCTTGCCGGGAGTAACTATTGGGGATAATTCGGTTATTGGTGCAGGAAGCGTTGTCACAAAGGATATTCCGCCTCATAGTTTGGCTTATGGCAATCCTTGTCGTGTAATACGGCAGATTTAAGCCTGATCCCTTAATAGGGATCACTATTTATAACGAGTCCATTTGATAAGCTCCTTAATGTTGGGCTTTTTGCCATACATTAAGATACCAACGCGATAGATCTTGGCTGAAAACCATATAGAGCCGAACGCTCCGCAATATAAAAAGACAATGGAAAGAATCAATTCTCCTGTCGGGACATCGAATGGAGCGCGTATCATCATGACGATAGGAGAGGTGAAAGGAATCATGGAACACCAAAAAGCGAGAGGGCGATCGGGGTTCTCTGCGCTATATAGACCCGCATAGAGAGTAAAGGCTAAAAAGAGCGTAATAGGTAGCATGAATTGTTGTGAATCTTCTTGGCTGTTGACGGATGATCCAATCGCTGCAAAAACGGCCGCATACATGAGATACCCTCCAATAAAATAGATAATGAACAGAGTTCCTATTCGCATGAAATCCATTGTGAGCAGAGAGTGAATGAGCCCTTGGTCACCGGATGATAAAGGTATGGAGAGATTAGAGATAGAGCCTATGATTTCTCCATTTGCGGAAGCTATATCGCTGCCTCCATTAAACCAGAGTGAGCCGGCGAAAAGCAGTATGCAAGTCATGACGCTCCAGATAAACATTTGGAAGAGTCCAACAAATCCAATGCCTATGATTTTGCCAAGCATTAATTCAAATGGTCTTACGGAAGAGATCATGATCTCCACAATGCGGTTGTTTTTTTCCTCCATGACACCTTGCATGACCATCGCTCCATAAGCTAAGATGAAAGTGTATATCAATAATGTAAAGGCCATGCCTATAATAGAGGCTATTTCCGTAGACGATTGCTGTTCGCTTCCATCATCGTTCCATTTAATGGATTGTATATTGAATTCTATATCGCAAGACTGTATGATCTGTTTTAAATTCGGAATATTGAAAGACGCTAGTTTGTCATTCTCAATTTGTCGTTTAAGTGTTAGATTAATCATTTGTATCAGTTCATCGGGCACTTGCTTCTCAGAATAGATAGTTGCGGCGTGTGGATTATTAAGCAAGTTGTCAGTGATAGAGAGAAATGCGAAAATCTCTTTTGACGATTTGTTTCGGTATGTCTCCAGACTAAGTTCGCTATGTATAAAATGATAATTTTCAGTATCTTTAAATAAGGGTGCATATTTGCCTGTTGTGTCAATGATGGCAATGGACCGACTGTCATTTGTCTCAAAAGAAGAGAGCCAAAGGGGAATAATAACAAGAGCGGAGAGAAGAAAAGGCATTAAGACTGTAAGTAAAATGAAAGATTTCTCATGAATTCTCCGGTTATATTCTCGTTTTACAATTAAAAATATCTTATTCATACGATTGTTTTTTTGGAATTAGAGACTATATGAATGAAAATCTCATTCATAGAAGGGATCTCCTCGGTAAAGGAAAGAATCTCATATTGAGATGCTAGCTTCGTAATCCATTGAGAGTTGGATATATTTTTTTCTTTCTTGAGATGTAATAATTCGTCTTTTCCTGTATTGGTACGGACTTTAACGAGAAAAGTATCTCGATAGAAGCGGTGTCTGATTTCCTTAACATTTCCATTTAAGACAACACGAGCATTGTTTATCAGAGCGATATCGTCGCAAATTTCTTCAACAGAAGCCATGTTGTGTGTGGAGAAAATAATGGTATGCCCTTTGTCCTTTAGCTCTAAGATCTCCTGTTTTAGTAGGTTGGCGTTGATTGGATCAAATCCACTAAAAGGTTCGTCAAAAATAAGCAACTCAGGCTCATGTATGACTGTGATGATAAATTGCACTTTTTGTTGCATTCCTTTAGAAAGCTCTTCTAGTTTACGATTCCACCAGGGCATAATATCAAATTTGTCGAACCAAGAAGTAAGTCTCTTTTTTGCGTCTGCGGAAGAGAGACCTTTTAATTGAGCTAAGTAAACAGCTTGTTCACCCGCTTTCATCTTTTTGTACAGCCCCCTCTCTTCTGGCAGGTATCCAATATGATAAATATCATCAGGGCAAGAGAGATGACCATTAAATCGGACGACACCATTGTCTGGAGCCGTAATCCGGTTAATAATACGAATCAAACTTGTTTTTCCCGCCCCATTAGGTCCCAATAGACCAAAAATGCCGCCTTTAGGAACTTGAATGCATACTTTATCTAAAGCTAAATGCCCCTCATATTGTTTAACGATCTCTTCAGTTTCAATAAAATTCATGGTGTTTTTCACGTATTACATTTTAAGAACAATACGTTCACCAAGTTCTTTGCTCAGTACATTTTTAATTTCGTTGAGGTGAGCGTTTGTTTTCATAAGACTAAAAATTTTTTCCATGTTACCTTCATCTTGCGCCTCTTTAATTTGCGCTTGTATATTCTTAATTTTATAGAGAATATATGCCTCTTTAAGCGCGTAAATATCACGGAGAACAAAAGAGTCCAATCTGTCCTTCTCCTGTTCTATCTCACGGTATTTCGTGTGATATTTACTAAGATGATATTTTTCGCTAATTAGGTTTGCTGCCAATTTGCTGATATTAGGATCGGGATGCGCCAAAAAATAGCGACTAGCTGTAAATCCATCATTTTTACATAGATCAGCAGCTTCGTTTAACATCTGTTTAAAAAGAGGAGTATAGAAAGTCAAGTCGTCTCGTTCCAAATCATAACGAATGTACTCTGCGACTCGCATGATAACTCGCTCATTATTCTCATCTTCATAATCAAAAAGAACACATTCCCCATATCGGACGATGTATCGCAAAAGCGCCAATTCATAAGCCTCGAAAGGAGAGTGATTAATGGGTTTAGGTTGTTGTTCCTTTTTGTCGGTTTGTGTTTGCGCTTGATCGTTTTGATCCGCAGACGGATGATATGATTGATAATTGGGTAGTTCTGGATCTGTCGGTATAGTTGCCGATGGATCTGTTGTAGGAGGTAAATTCTTTTGTGCCGCAACGTAATTGTTGTTTTTACCGAGCCTGATTTTATTGACTTCGTTGAGTAAGATTTGTTCCTCAATTTCCATCGTGGCACTACATTCCCGGATATAGACAGACCGTGCGATATTATCAGGAATGATTGCGACAGTTTGTAGTATATCGTTGATTAGAGAAGTCCTTTTTATGGGGTCATTTCCGGCCTCATTAAGCAACAATTTAGTTTTGAAGCGAATAAAGTCTGTCTCGTTGTCCGATATGAATTTAGCGAATTCATTAGCGCTATGACTACGTGCGAAAGAATCCGGGTCTTCACCATCCGGTAGAAGTACGATCTTGACATTCATTCCCTCCTCCAGCAACATGTCAATACCACGCAGTGCCGCTTTTATTCCGGCGGCATCTCCATCATATAATACCGTGATATTATTGGTGAAGCGATGGATTAACCTGATCTGTCCTTGCGTTAAAGCCGTACCCGAAGAGGCCACGACATTTTCCACTCCGACTTGGTGCATGCTAATGACATCCATATAACCTTCCACCAAGAAGCAGCGATCTTGTTTGACAATAGCCTGTTTGGCAAAATAGATGCCATAAAGCTCGTGGCTTTTATGATAAATCTCACTCTCCGGAGAGTTGACATATTTTGCGGTCTTCTCGTTTTTCTTTAATATACGTCCACCAAAAGCGACAATCTTGCCACTAAGCGTATGAACAGGAAAGATGACACGTCCTCTAAAGCGGTCGTTTATATTTCCATTATCATAAGTTATGATTAATCCGGTTTTCTCAAGAAACTCTTTCTTATATCCAGCTTTTATAGCTGCCTGATAGAGAGCGTCGTGTTGATCCAAACTGTAACCTAATTGGAATTTACGTATTACATCTTCACGGAGACCACGTTCGGCGAAGTAGCGCATGCCGATACTTTTGCCTTCGACATGGTCGTGCAGCAGAGTAGCGAAATATTGTCCCGCCCAATTATTGACGATCAACATACTCTCTCTTTCGTTGCGAATCTGTTTCTCTTTGTCAGTTAGTTCCCGCTCATGGATTTCTATATTATATTTCTTCGCAAGATAACGTAGAGCGTCAAAATAACTAAGTTGCTCATGTTTCATGATGAAATGAACGGCAGTGCCACCTTCACCACAAGCAAAGCATTTACATATATTTTTCGCCGGAGAAACATAAAAAGATGGTGATCTGTCTTCGTGGAAAGGACACAGACCTACATAGTTGACCCCTCTTTTGCGGAGAGTCACGAATTCGGAGACTACATCTACGATGTTAGCCGCATCTAATATTCGGTCTATTGTAGGTTGATCTATCATTTTTTATTTTTTAGCCTACAAAAGTAGTGCTAAATGTGCTTTTTTCCTATTTACAAAAACCTAAATATCGATAGAAGAAATTAACTTTGCGTAAGATTATAAATAAATGCTAGGGCTATGAAGTGGAAGAAAAGGCTATTGATCGCATTATCTCTATTTATTGGAATATTCTTTGTTCTTCCTTTGATAGGGGTTTGTATATTGAAATGGGCAGTGTTGCCGCCAGAGAAGTTGACGCCATTGGTTGTGGAGAAGACGAATGAGTTTATAGAGGCGCATTTGGACTGTGAACGAGTCGAGCTGACTTATTTTGAGACTTATCCCTATTTGGGTGTGAAGTTGACGAATGGCCGTTTGATATCACATCAGGCAGATGACTCTTTAGCTTGCCGGAACGAATTAGCGATACCTTCAGACTCTTTGCTGTCGTTTAAGAAGGCTGTAGTGGTGTTTAATCCGACAGCCTATTTGTTTAGAGGATGTTTGAGTATTCCTTGGATTAATTTGGATAGTATTCGCTTTTATGGCTTTGTTAATGAGAAAGGCAAGGCTAATTGGGATATTTATAAGAGTGAGGCGGACTCCACTTCAGATGATTCCACTTCCTCTTCATTGCCGGATTTAGATTTAAGGCAAGTACATGTTACAGATGGTCATTTTGTATACGATGATCGTCATCAAAATATATATACAGCGATAGAGGGCTTTTCTTTACATATAGAGGGGTTATTGACAGGACACGGAAATAAGCTGGATATAGAGACCGGCTCTTCTTCAATAGTATTCAGAAGTCCATCATATTCATTGGAAAATCAATTGGCACTACATTTTAAGAGCAGCCTATTGCTTGAGGATCATATGCGTCGGATATCTTTGCGAGGAGCGGAGTTGAAAGTGAATAATCTTCCGTTTACGGCAGATGGTTATTTGATGCCGGCGACAGAGAATGCTCCTTCTAAAATAGATATGAAGTTGGGTCTAAAGGTATCTGATATGAACGATTTGTTGAGTTTTATTCCGAGTGCTTATTTTAAAAATAGGGAGAAGACTTTAGCGACAGGACGTATCACTGTAGAGGGTGATATTCAAGGGGAATTGGGAGATAGCATCGTTCCTTCGGTTAATTTGATTTGCAAGATAGATGATGGTTCATATCATATAAAAGGAATAGAACATGGCATAGACACATTACGTATGAATTTGGGATTCCATTTGAATGGAACATCGCCGGGTTCTTCGTCTGTCTCTTTGGATGAATTGACCTTGGTCGGCTTGAACACCTCCTTAACGATGAATGGCAAGGTGAAAGATTTACTGAAAAATCCATCTATTACCGCAGGTATGAAAGGAGAGGTGGATTTTACGCATTTGGCACAAGAATTTTTAAATCCGGATACATTATTATTAGAGGGTATGATGAGTGCGGATTTATCGATGTCTTTTAAGTTGGCGGATATGTTGAATAGTCGTTTTGGAAAAGTCAAATCAGCCGGGAGACTGTCGATAGATCACTTTAAGGCTTTTAGTAAACCCTTAGGAATGGATGCTTATATCGCTGGTCTGAAATTGCTAGTAGGATCATCGAAAGAGGAGAATAAATATTTAGAGACAAAGAATTTATTAAGCGCTAATTTGATGATTGATACCTTGAATATAAAATATAAAGATGAGGTAAGCACGAATATTGGCGGCTTGAAAATGGTGGCGAATACAACACCGGTAATAGATACGACAGCGGTGATACCAATGACTACAGGTATTGAGTTTGAACATTTACGGACCAAATTGCCTGATTTAACTTGGTTGATAGCGGGCAAGACCGTCTTAAAAGGAGGTATTAAATCTTCGAAAACAGATAAGCGTACTCCGATGGCTGGCGCTACGATTACGGTTGATACCTTGAAATATATTATAGCTCCTTTACGAACCGGATTTGTCTTGGAGGATAGTAAGTTCTCTTTAGAGGCATTACCCTATAAGCAGGCGATGTTGCAGAAGATGGCTAAATATTCCGCTTCAGGCAGTTGGAATTATAAAAAGAGGCTATTAGACGAAAATAGCCAACGTATAAGCGTTAAAGATTCAATAAAGAAAGAAGAATCGGAGAATCTTTTGAGGAATTGGGAGGCCCATGGTCAAGTAAGTTTTAAGAAAATGAGAGGTTTTAGTCGGATGCTTCCTATCCCGATGCGTATAGATAAAACGAGTTTACGATTCGATACAAATAATGTGACATTGAGTGACGCTTGTTTGCATTTGGGTAATAGTGATCTGACGCTGAGCGGAAAAATCACAGGCATTCGTCGTGCTATGTTGAAAGGTGGAAAATTGAAAGGCGATTTTGAGTTGAAATCAAATTGGATAGATTGTAATCAGTTGATGTATGCGATGAATAAGGGTATGCAATTTTCAGATCAGTTAGCTTCAACTTCTTCAAAATCCTTTATGGAGGACAGTATTGTGGCGCTGGAATCTGATCACAGTTTAACAACGAATAAGACGGATAGTTTGCAGACAGATTCTGTTTCTAGTTTATTTGTCGTGCCGGAATTCTTGGATATGGTGTTGCATACAGACGCAAAGAAAATTGATTTTAAAGATTTGAATTTGGTGGATGTCAAGGGTGAAGTCGTAATTCGAGATCAAAGCGTGAATTTAAGTAAGTTGCGTATGAACTCCAATATAGGATCTGGAGATTTGACGATGATTTATACAGCGAGAAATGAGCATAACGCGACCATGGGCTTCGATTTAGCTATGAATGACATCTTGGTTGGACGCTTGATAAATCTTTTCCCGGATATTGACACATTGGTCCCTATGCTTCGTTCTTTTGAGGGTATGGTGAATTGCCAGATGACAGCGACTTGTCAGATGGACTCTACGATGTCTGTTTCTTTGCCTTCAGTGAATGCCTCTTGCTTTTTGACAGGAAAAGACATGGTGTTGTTGGATGGAGAGACATTTGCGGAGATCTCCAAAACATTGATGTTTAAGAACAAGAAACGAAACATGATAGATAGTATCGCTGTAGATTTGGCGATACATGATGATAAGATAGAGGTGTTCCCATTTTTGGTGGAGATGGATAGATATAAAGTGGCCGTAGGAGGAACTCACAATCTGGATATGACATTTGACTATCATTTATCTGTTTTGAAATCGCCTGTGCCATTTAAATTGGGAATAGATATCAAAGGAAATTTGGACCATTTTAAATTCAAGATAGTGAAGTGTAAATATAAAGATTTCTTGAAGCCGGCAAAGCAGGCGGAGTTGGATAGTACAAGACGAAATGTTCGTGAAGAGATACGAGAGACGATACGAAAACAAATCAGAGAGGCTGCTCCCGAGTTGGAGAATAGCCTCTCTGACACAGAGGCGCGGATACACGAGCCTTTAGTGAAGGAATCAGCGTGATCCGTACATACGCTCGTAATATTTCAGATAATCTCCTCCGGTGATATCTTCAACCCATTGTTGGTGTTCAAGGTACCACCGGATTGTTTTTACAATACCTTTCTCAAAAGAGGTCTCAGGAGTCCATCCGAGTTCGTTTGATATTTTGGAAGGATCGATCGCATAGCGTTGATCATGCCCCAATCGATCTTTGACGAATGTTATTAAATTATCATTGATCCAATCGATAGATATTTCACCATTAGCGTTCAGCTCCTTCTTTTTTAATACTTGGCGATAATCAGGGTTGTCGGTCATGAGCTGACGAATTGTTCGAATAGTAAGTTTTACTATTTCAATATTTTGTCGTTCATTATGTCCGCCAACATTATAGACTTCACCCTCACGACCTCTATGAATGACGGCATCGATAGCTTTACAGTGGTCTTCGACATATAGCCAGTCTCTCACATTAGTGCCGTCTCCATATACAGGCAATGATTTGCCTTCTAAAATATTTTTAATGATTAGCGGGATCAGCTTTTCAGGGAAATGATAAGGCCCATAGTTGTTTGAGCAACGTGTAATCGAAACAGGCATTTTATAGGTGTCGAAATAGGCTTTGACAAATAAATCCGCGCTTGTCTTAGAGGCACTATAAGGACTTCGAGGGTCTAAAGGAGTTGTTTCTGTAAAATACCCATCTTTACCAAGACTTCCATAGACCTCATCGGTAGATACTTGATGAAAACGCACACCTTTTCTCCAAATAGGATAGCCGGTATCATCTTTACCTGTAGTCCAAGCTTTTCGAGCGGAATCCAATAAGTTTTGTGTGCCTAAAATATTGGTTGTCAAGAAAAGTTGAGGGTTTTCTATGCTGCGATCTACATGACTCTCGGCAGCGAAATTAACGACATAATCAAAATTATATGTTTGGAATAGACGATCCGTTAAATCTCTGTCGCCTATGTCACCTTTGACAAACACACATCGCTCACCATCTATATCACCAGATATTGTGCCTAAGTTGCCCGCATAAGTAAGAAGGTCTAATATGACGATTTTAATATCGTCGTAAGTGGCGAGCATATACTTAACGAAGTTGGCGCCGATGAAGCCAGCCGCACCTGTAATAAGGTAACTTTTCATGATTTGTTGATTTTAGAATTTAAAATTTATTTCCGCATCTTTCAAAAGCGGAGCTTTTTTATCCTTTTCGGAAAGATTAATGGACGAAAGGTTGGAGATGCCCCAATCGATATGAATCGCAGGGTCATTAAAATGAATGTTCCTTTCGAAAGAGGGCGCATAAGGATTGTCGACCTTATAAGTAAAAATAGCCTCATCGCTCAATACATGAAATCCATGAGCGAATCCCTGAGGAATGAATAGCTGTTTCTTGTTCTCGCTAGAAAGCTCAACAGCGATATGTTCTCCAAAAGTAGGAGAGCCTTGACGAAGATCAACAGCGACATCCAGGACTCTACCGGAGATTACTCGTACTAATTTAGATTGAGAATAAGGAGCTAATTGGTAATGCAATCCCCTTAGAACACCTTTGGTGGAGCGGGATTCGTTGTCTTGCAAAAAGTGAATCTTTCCAATATGCTCCTCAAACTCATTTTCTTTAAAAGCTTCGAAGAAATATCCGCGATCATCATTCCATATTTTGGGCTCAATGATCCATATTCCCGCTATTTTTGTTTTTGTATAAGTCATTCTTTATGTGTTTTTTTGATTGAATAGCAAAGGTAATTCCAATTTTTCTACTCGAGTAATATTAAAAGATAAAAATAAAAAAGGTGAGAAAAATTTGGATGTCTCAATTATATTTCATTTCTTTGCACTCGCAAAACGGAGATGTCCGTCAGATAAAAGAGTTATGGTTCCTTGGATGAGTGGCTTAGTCAGCGGTCTGCAAAACCGTTTACGGCGGTTCGAATCCGCCAGGAACCTCTCGAAATGGTACCTTGGATGAGTGGCTTAGTCAGCGGTCTGCAAAACCGTTTACGGCAGTTCGAATCTGCCAGGTACCTCTTTTGTTGGATATATTAGAATAGGAGAGGAGTTTATAAAAGGCATCCTCTTTTTTTATGGAAAAACATTTCTTCTTGAATTTCTATATTTTGATTTGATCTTTCCTTTTGTTTTATTAAGTTTAAGAAGCATAAGAAAAAACGATGATTTTTGTTTTTCTTCGTGCATTAAGCTTCTCGATTTTATTCTTATCTTTGCGCCACTCAATTAAAAAAATAATCATACATTGCATGCACGAGAAACTTATTATTCTTGATTTCGGCTCGCAAACGACCCAGCTCATTGGCCGTAGGGTTAGAGAGTTGAATATGTATTGTGAGATCGTTCCTTATAACAAATTTCCGCATGATGCGACAGATGTAAAGGGCGTAATTCTTTCAGGAAGTCCTTATTCTGTATACGACTCAAATGCTTTTAAAGCAGATTTGAGCGAAATTCGCGGCAAGTATCCAGTGTTAGGTATTTGTTATGGAGCGCAGTTCTTAGCTTATACATCCGGAGGTAACGTAGAGCCGGCAAATTCGCGTGAATATGGAAGAGCGAATTTGTCCTACATCGATAGCGAGGATGAGTTGATGAAGGGAATCGGCGTAGGGTCGCAGATTTGGATGTCTCATGGGGATACGATAACCATGTTGCCAGAGAACTTTAAGGTGATAGCGAGTACGGATGATGTGAAAGCGGCCGCTTATCACGTAGAAGGAGAACAAACATGGGGCGTGCAGTTCCATCCGGAAGTATTCCATTCAGTAGATGGTACAAAATTGTTGGATAATTTCTTGAATATTTGCGGATGCGCTAAAGATTGGACCCCGGCTTCTTTTATCGAATCTACAGTCGCAGAGTTAAAAGAGAAGCTAGGAGATGATAAAGTGATCTTGGCTTTATCTGGAGGTGTAGACTCTTCTGTTACAGCTGTATTGCTGAATAAAGCTATAGGTAAAAACTTAACATGTATCTTCGTTGATCATGGTTTGCTTCGAAAGAATGAGTTCGAAAATGTCATGAGAGATTATGAGCATTTAGGCTTGAACGTGATAGGAGTTAATGCCAAAGAAAAGTTTTATAAAGAATTAGCTGGTGTTACAGAGCCGGAGAAAAAGCGTAAAATCATAGGTAAGGGCTTTATTGATGTCTTTGATGAGGAAGCTCATAAACTAAAAGATATCAAGTGGTTAGGTCAAGGAACGATTTATCCGGACGTGATAGAGTCTTTGTCTATTACAGGTACGGTTATTAAGAGCCATCATAATGTAGGAGGTCTTCCCGCAAAGATGAATTTGAAGTTGGTAGAGCCACTTCGCCTTTTATTTAAGGATGAAGTTCGTCGTGTGGGAATGGAATTAGGTATGCAGCCACATTTGATCAAGCGTCATCCTTTCCCAGGTCCAGGTTTAGGTATTCGTATTCTGGGCGATATTACGCCGGAGAAGGTGCGTATACTACAAGATGCGGATGATATTTATATGAGCTTAATGCGTGAATGGGGCTTGTATGATAAAATTTGGCAAGCAGGAGTTATTTTACTTCCGATTCATTCAGTAGGAGTGATGGGCGATGAGCGTACCTACGAAAATACAGTAGCTTTGCGTGCTGTTACTTCAACAGATGCTATGACAGCTGATTGGGCGCAATTACCTTATGAGTTTTTAGCGAAAGTGTCTAATGAGATTATTAATAAGGTGAAAGGCGTGAATCGCGTAGTGTATGACATCAGTTCTAAACCACCCGCAACTATCGAGTGGGAATAAAACAAAGCCTTTTCAGAGCTTATTTCGATAGCCTCAACTCTCAAAAGTTGAGGCTATTTTATTGATACATAGCCTCCAGTATGTCCAGGAGGCTTTTTTAGTACTTATGTTAACGAATGTGATTTGACACCAGTTTTTGACACCAGTAGCATTTTATAAGATTTCTCCAGTCCATTTTTTACCAGTAATTTTGAGGAAAAGAAAAAATATTTTCATCCAGGATATTGACTTCTATTTAGGGGACGATATACTTTAAATAAAAAGGTAAAACAAAAATAAGTCCTCACAAGAGGACACATTAAAATATATAATGTTATGGTTGAAAACGAAGTTTCAATAAATGGTAGATTTTGTATGAAGATTAACTTCAATCTCAAAGGGATTGGAAGCAAGAAATCTCAAATATGGTTGACAACAACTATCAATAAGGAAAGAGTAAGAACATATACTGGCTTACTGATTGAACCAGAGTTCTGGATTAAGACTACAAGAACCCAAGTCGGTGAACGAGCATCAGAAGATAGTGCTTTGGGTAGAGTACAACTCAATTATAATAAAGGTATAAACAAAGGTTTGAAAAAGATTATTGGATATTGCCACGAGTACGGAATCCAAGTTAGCCAAAGCCATTTAATGAGCAATGGAATGGAACACAATGCCAAGAACTTTACCAGTTTCATCAATAGTAAAATAAGAGGCATTGAAGTAAACATCCGTAAAAATCCAAGCGATTTTATCAACGCTTACATTGAACGCAAATCACAAATGGTCAATAAGGACACCCGGCGAAAAATCGTAAATGGCACAATCTACAATCATCGCAATGCCTTGAAGAGACTTCAAAAGTTCTGTGCTGACAAAAGCATTAGATTGGTATGGGAAATCTTCAATATTCAATTTGAAGAACGCTTTACTGCTTGGATGATTTCCAAGAACTATACAGCCAACACCATTGCAGCTCAATACAGCGTAATGAAGGTTTGGTTAGCAGAAGCGGAAATTCAAGGACTGATAACCGATAAATCATTTAATCGCTATCAAACCAAATGCCACGATGTTGAGAATGTGTATCTAACAGAAGAAGACATCAACAAACTATATGCCATAGACTTTAATGATGAGGTTACCAAGGCACAAATAAATCCTCGTGATAACATAGAAACCACACGAGATTTGTTTGTTGTAGCTTGTTGGACTGGACTTCGCTTCGGAGATTGGAAGGACTTGACAGAAGCAGAAATCAATAATGATATGATGGTAGTGCATACACATAAGACCAATACAACGGTAGTCATTCCATTGCATCCAATGGTTCAAGCTATCTTAACTAAATACAATGGTAAGCTACCCAAGAGTGTTGACAAAACCCATACACTAAAACAGATACGCAAGTGTGCTGAATTGGCTGGTATATCTGAGCATATTTCATTAAGCCGAGTTAAGGGTGGGCAAAGTGTAATCATGAGAGGTGAGAAACATCAGTTCTTGATGAACCATACAGCCAGACGAAGTTTTGCTACTAACATGTATCTTAGAGGTGTTCCAACCCTTAGCATCATGGCAATCACAGGGCACACCACAGAAGCCAATTTCTTGAAGTACATTAAGGTGGATAAGTTACAACACGCAAGAATAGTGGCACAAGCCTTTGCACAATAAAACTTAGGTAACTCGTTTCTGAAAGTTTACATTTCAACCTTTCTACCAGTAAGGCGTTTTGTCTATAAAATTTTCCTGTAATTTTTTCTATTTTTTCCAACCTACCTACTATTTATTAGTAAATAGGTTGAACTATGGATGAACAAACAAGAAGAAAGATTGCATACGCTTTAAGAGGCAGAAAGAAGCTAACAAACACAAAAAAATTGATTAGCCAAGCGTTGAGAAATCAGCCAAAGACTAAACAACACAAACAAGCCATAGCAGAGGCAATGAAAGCTTATTGGCAAAGAAAAAATAATTTATACAAATGAATGATTATATGGTACCAGTTATTGACAAACTAAAAATCTGCTATACATTATCAGATACCAGCAGATTGCACGAATTAAGAGAAAATCCATTAGAGACTTTTGTAGTTCAAGGATGGGATTTCCAGCTACGAAGAATAGACGGAACTCACTTTAACTATATATATGAGATAGTCTACACATTCTATAATGATAACACCTTTGAGGATATGGAGGAGCAAGTATTTGGAACAATCCAATGGGGGTTGCGTTCAGACCATGATGATGCTTTCCAATCTTATGTATGGTTACAGATAGATAACCAGCAATTCTATTTGAAGTACAACCATTGTACCAAAGGCAGACTAATGTTCTTGGACTACATAGAGCAAATGTTAGGACTACAATTCAACAACATTACTCATTTAGATTTAGCAGTCGATGCCAGCACTAATTTTTCAAAAGCATTGATTAAGATGATAAGGAGCAAAGACTACTACCCTATCATTAATGGAACGAAAATTACAGATAGAAAGAAACTCATTGAGGACATTCTCTATATCGGGGTTGGTAATTTGGAACGCATCAAAGAATATAGCATCCTTATCCAGCAAAAGAAAAATGATTTAAGCCTCAACGCATACAACAAGAAGCGTGAGATAGAAAACAAGAGCCATAAGAACTACATTATGGAAAGTTATGGAAGCCCTAGTAAATTGCATCGTTTGGAAGTCAGAATCAATTCGGATGCTATAAAAGATTTCTTTACAAGAGAGCATATCGAATACAACCCAGCAATGTTCATCACCGATGATTGGTTGTGGTTATTCTATCTCACTTTCTTGAATCGTGTTATTAGATTTCAAGCCACTAATGGTAGAAAAGTTTATGGGGTAATGGATTTAATATAATGGAATGGTAAGGTATTAGTAAAGTACCTTACCATTACTTGTATATAATCATAATATATTGACTATCATATTTATATCTTAATTATAATAATTCATTTATCAAAAAAAGTAAATCTATATTTTTTTACAGGTATAAAAAACAAGGTAGGTAAAGACTATATTTCCAATATTTATCTAAAATATTGATATTCAATTCAACATATCTGTTTATCGTTTATCTCTTGTACTCAAATATATTTTGTATTCAAATAAATCTGTATTCATATCTCAGCACCAGCCTTTCTTTGTATTCAAAATCTTCTTTGATTTATTTGAATACGATGGATTTTTATTACCTTTGTTCCATAATTAAAAAAAGAACTTATTATGAAAGCAGTTATATATACACGAGTTAGTTCCACCACAGAACGCCAAAATACAGAAAGACAAGTAGCGGACTTGAAAGCCTATGCAGAATACAGAAAACTGGAAATTGCTGGTATCTTTGAGGAAAAAATAAGCGGAGCAAAAAAGAACTCAGAGCGTCCTATTTTGGTTGAGGCTTTGGAATACTGCGAAACAAACTCAATAGACATACTACTGGTGTCAGAACTCAGCCGTTTGGGTAGAAATGCCTTTGAAGTGCTGGAAGTAGTAAAAAGACTTGTAGATAATAAGATTAACCTATTCATGCAAAAAGAGCAGTTTACCTTGCTGGATGAAAATAAGCAGCCATCGACTTTCGCCCCCATCATGATTGCAACTCTTTCTACTTGTGCGCAACTGGAAAGAGAAAATATCAAATTCCGTCTAAACAGTGGTAGAGCGCAATATATAGCAAAAGGTGGAAAGCTGGGAAGAAGGACTGGAAGCGTAAAGACTATAGAACAAAAGAAAGAGGAATACAAGGAAATTATAGCTTTACTTAAAAAGGGGTATTCAATCCGTAATATAGCCTCTTTGTGCAAGGTAGGCAATAGTACTGTACAGCGTATAAAGAAAGAATTTAACCTATAATACTAAATAACAGCTCACAAAGTACGTCCTATTGCTAAACTTTTACTAACTTTGTGCCGTTGCAAAAGCAACAAGACATAAATTAGGAAGCGTTTAGTATATTCCAACTGATGAATCTGGACAATTCACCGTATAACTGGAACAATAGGCGTACTTCCTTTGGTTTGTTATATATGTTACTCAACAATATATATAGCCAAAGGTGTGAGCTGTTTTTTTTTAATCTGTTATACGGGCAGTCCAGAGCCTATCAGTAGATTAGATTAACAGGCTCACACTTCTTATTTATGCCATACCAAATTTACCATTTAATAGCATGATAGAGCCTTAATGCTTAAACACAATGAAAAAATTATTATTCATTTTAGCTGCATGTGTAGCTATCGGAGCAAGTGCACAAAACAATATCCAATGGGAGGGTATTGCAGGACTTAATGTTTCTAATTTAGGAGGTTTAGGTTCTAAACCAGGTTTCCATATCGGAGCCAAAGCAGAAATGGGAATACCATCTATTGCAAATGGAGTGTATGCCAATGCAGGTGCTTTACTCTCTTTTAAGGGATGCAAACAAGACTATGGAGAACTTGGTAGCTCAAAAACTAATGCTAATTTTTTGGACATTCCCATCCACTTAGGTTATAGATATGCTATTAATGATAAAATTTCAGTATTTGGGGAAGTTGGTCCGTATTTTGCAATTGGTTTATTTGGTAAAACCAAAGTAGTAGAAGCTTATATAGAAGGACCAGAGTCTGTAGAACAAACAGAAACTAAAGTCAATACCTTTGATGAAATAAAAAGATTTGATGTAGGTGCAGGATTAAAATTTGGAATAGAGTTTAATCAAAAGTATAGTTTTGCTATTGGTTATGATTGGGGCTTTATCAATCTTTATGATAGAAAATCTTTTGAAGACCCAGACTCCGACGAAGATTACACTATAGATATTACACCTTCAATGAAAAACAAAAACCTTTCTATTTCCATTGGTTATAAATTCTAATATTGACACCAGTTTTTGACACCAGTAGAAGTAGCAGAAATAAAAGAACATAGTTAAAGTTCTTATAATAAGCATAATACTTTTAACTATAGGAACAATAAAATAATCGAATGGGAATAATAGATATTTCCTGATAAGAGAAATTGATATTTAAGGCTACTGTCACGGTATAACAACAACCGCAGCAGTAGTTTTTTTGTTGAATTTGTATCCATCAGATATAGCCATGAGAGATATAGCTAGGAAGTAATCATATAAAATCCTTTGCCTTAGCCTGAAAAAATCATATATTTGTCGAACAAAAATAAATGTAAAATCATTAAAAATAAAAGTCACATGAAGCAAGATATGATTGTTATCTTGGATTTAGGTAGTCATGAGAATACAGTGTTGGCTCGTGCTATTCGCGCGTTAGGCGTTTATAGTGAGATCTATCCGCATGATATTACAGTAGAAGAGTTGAAGGCTTTGCCGAATGTTAAAGGAATTATTATTAATGGAGGTCCAAATCATATTATAGATGGAGTTGCCATTGACGTAAATCCCGCAATTTATGAGATGGGTATACCCGTGATGGCGGCAGGTCATGAGAATGCTTTATGTTCTGTGAAATTAGCGGAGTTTACAGATGATGTTGAGGCTATTAAGAATATAGTGAAGCCATTTGTCTTTGAAACATGTAAGGCTGAAGCAAACTGGAATATGACCAACTTCGTTAATGATCAAATCGAATTGGTAAGACGTCAAGTTGGGGACAAGAAAGTGTTACTAGCCTTGTCTGGAGGCGTTGATAGCTCTGTTGTCGCAGCGTTATTGTTGAAAGCTATTGGTGACAATTTAGTATGTGTACATGTGAATCATGGCTTGATGCGTAAGGGAGAATCTGAGAATGTTGTTGAGGTATTTAAAAACCAATTGAAGGCAAATCTCATTTATGTAGATGCGACAGATCGTTTCTTGAATAAATTGGCAGATGTAGCTGATCCTGAGCAAAAGCGTAAGATTATTGGCGGTGAATTTATTCGTGTATTTGAGGAAGAAGCTCGTAAATTGCATGGTATTGATTTCTTAGCCCAAGGAACTATTTATCCGGATATAGTTGAGAGTGGAACGAAGACAGCGAAAATGGTAAAGAGCCATCATAATGTAGGAGGTCTGCCGGAAGATTTGCGTTTTGAGTTAGTAGAACCATTACGTCAATTATTTAAAGATGAAGTTCGTGCTTGTGGTGTAGAATTAGGCTTGCCTTATGAAATGGTTTACAGACAACCGTTCCCTGGTCCTGGTTTAGGAGTACGTTGTTTAGGTGCCATTACTCGTGATCGTTTAGAGGCCGTTCGTGAGTCTGACGCTATTTTGAGAGAGGAGTTCCATAATGCAGGATTGGACAAAAGGGTATGGCAATATTTTACGGTCGTTCCTGATTTTAAATCCGTTGGAGTTCGTGATAACGCACGTTCATTTGAATGGCCGGTTATTATTCGTGCCGTCAATACAGTGGATGCGATGACTGCGACTATAGAGCCGGTTGATTGGCCTATCTTAATGAAGATTACAGATCGTATCTTGAAAGAGGTGAAAAATGTAAATCGTGTATGCTATGATATGTCACCGAAACCAAACGCAACCATCGAGTGGGAGTAAATAATATATAAAGTATAAAAAAAGAGTTGTGTCATTGACACAACTCTTTTTTTATTATAAAGGAATCAAAAAACTTTATTGATTTAAAATATGAATCGTATGACAAGCCACTAGTGCGGCTGTTTCTGTACGCAGTCTGCTTTTACCTAAAGATATAGGTTCAAAGCCATTCTTTAGTGCTAGCCCGATCTCTTCAGTACTGAAATCTCCTTCCGGTCCAATAAGAATCAGTGCATTTTCATTGGGATGATAAGTTTGTTTTAAGAGAGGTTTCTCTCCCTCTTCACAATGTGCGATAAACTTTCTCCCCTCGAATGGTTGAATTACGAATTTCTTGAAATCAATCATTTCACCCAAATGCGGTAAAGTCGCTTTTTGTGATTGTTTCATTGCGCTGATCGCTATTTTTTCCAAACGAGCTATTTTTATCTCTTTGCGTTCAGAATAACGGCAGTTAAGACAAGTAATGCCATTAATGCCTATTTCTGTCGCTTTCTCAACGAACCACTCCATGCGATCAATATTTTTGGTGGGGGCGACAGCTATTTGTACATTGAAACCCCAAAGCGGATCTTGTCTCCAGCTTTTCAAGATAGAGACTTCGCAATGTTTGGGATGAGCACGTTGAATGGCGGCTTTATAAAAAGAACCTTTTCCATCTGTCAATAAGATCTCGTTACCTTCATTTAGGCGAAGAACTCGAATGCAATGTCCTGCCTCTTCTTCTGGTAACTCAAGATTTTTTGTTATATCGGGTGTATAAAAAATCTGCACGTTAAAATATTTTCGTTATTGTCAATTATTCATTTTTATCCAAGAATCATTCCGATTATCGTAGCGGATAACACAGACACTAATGCTCCACCAACCATGGCAGGAACACCTATGCGAGAAATCAGTCCTCGTTTTTCAGGCGCTAACACACCTAATCCGCCCAATAGAATACCAATGGATGAGATATTGGCGAAGCCACAAAGAATGTAGGTAGACATTAGAATTGATTTCTCATAGATAAATAAGCCGGCATCTTTCCATTGCTGCAGTTGAAAATATGCGACAAATTCATTTAGTATAGTCTTTTGTCCGAGTAATGACCCGACAAGCATAATATCTTCGCTAGGTACGCCAATTAGCCACATAAAGGGAGAGGCGATGACTCCAAGGATGAACTGGAATGTTAATCCAGTGGCTTTGCCATCGGTGATTTTTATGATCCATTCATTAAGTCCAGTATAACGTCCGATAACACCTTCCGTGATATAATTCGCTAAGGCTACAAGAGAGATAAAAACTAAAAGCATAGCGGCTATATTTGTCATTAGCTTTACTCCTGTAACTGTACCAGAAGAAATAGCGTCAAGAATATTGGAATTCTCTTTTTCTAAGCCAGAGATAGCGGAGTGATCCGCTGCTTTTTCTGTTTGTGGGCAGAGCATTTTAGCCAATACGATAGAGCCAGGAACAGCCATGACAGAAGCGGATAGTAGATGTGTGGCAAATAGAACTTTAGCCGCTGGGTCCGTGCCACCTAACATACCTATATAAGTGCCCATCACAGATCCGGCGATTGTGCCCATTCCAGATACCATGACAAGGAAAATTTCTGATTTATTCATTGTGGGCAAGTAGTTCTTGATTAATACGGGCGATTCAGTCATACCCATGAAAATATTACCTGCAGCCACCAGGCCTTCTGATCCAGAGATATTCATGAATTTGCGTAGCACCCAAGCAAAAGCACCTACAACTTTTTGAATAATTCCCCAGTGATAGAACATTGACACTAAGGCTGAGAAAAAAATGACAATGGGTAAAGAGTGCAATAAGAAGCTGAATCCTGCTGCTTTTGATGCGTACGGGCCGAGTAAGAAGCTGAGTCCCGCATCCGTGAAATCCATAAGTTTAACGAATATTTTGCCACATCCTTCTAAAAGATCACCAACAAACGGGATATATAAAACAGCTAAAGCGAAAAGTATTTGAATAAATAAACCTCCGCCAACTAGTTTCCAGTCTATTCGTTTGCGATCATAACTCATCGCATAAGCGATACCTAAAATCGTAGCGATACCTAGCAGACCTCTAAGTAGAGAGGTCAGTCCGAAACCTGCTTGTCCTTCAATCATCTGTTAGTTCCCTCCATGTTTTCTCGACGGCGAAGCTCGTCTTTGTATATTTTGGCATATTCATAATTTTCTTTTTTGATAGCCTCTTCCAGGCGATCTTTGATCTCTTGTGAATCTAATAGGCTTAGCCATTTTTTCAATTTTATCTCGTCGTTTATATCTTCAATTTCTAGTCCTAATAAATCTTCACCATCTTCCGTGCCATTAGCAGGGATAGAAATTGGATCGTCCAATACAACACCGCATTCTTTTATGATATCTTCAGATGTATAGATATCACAATGAATGCGAAGAGCTAGAGCTATCGCGTCAGAAGTGCGTGAGTCTATTTTTATTGTGCGTTCACCGTCGCTGAATTCTAATTCAGAGTAGAATACACCATCTTCAAATTTATAGATATAGACTTCTTTTAAAAGAATATTAAACGCTTTTGTGAATGTGGAGAACAAATCATGAGTCAATGGCCGTGGAGGCGTGATATGTTCTAATGTTATGGCGATTGATTGTGCTTCGTTCGTTCCGACAATGATAGGAATCCGTCGAGGTCCATTTTCCTCAGCTAGAATCAATGCGTAAGCGCCAGATTGGATCTGGCTATTCGTTAATCCTTGAACCTTTAATTTTATTCTTGTGCTCACAGATCTTTGTTTTTTGTATCCGAAAACAAAAGTAATATTTTTTCGGATATTTTGATGCTGTTGAGGATTTCGTTTATGGGTAAAAAAAAGGTCATCCTTTTTGGACGACCAATCTTCATTGCTAACCTTAAATCTAATACCATGAAAAACACGTTGCAAATATAGGCTGTTTTTATGTTATGTAGCATGGTTGTATGGCATAAATATTCGCTGTGATAATATTATTTAACATTTATGGGCGTTTTGTAGGCGAATATTTAATCTTTTTGTAGAAAATCTTCTATATCAGATAAATGACAATCTTTTAATAGAACAGTTTTCTCTTTATCTAAGAGATATAGCGTAGGCATAGACTTTAAGTCGTAGATTTCTTCATTTACGATAGAAATAGATTCATCATATCCATTAATCCAATTATCAGGTATGTTTTGTATGTGTTTTTTCCAAAGAGTTCGCTCTCCATCGGGAAATATAGCTAAAATCATGAGTTTTTTTTCTGCGATAAATTGCTTAATAATAGGAGATTTCTTGAGTTCTTGAAGAGTTGTTTGACAGTGCTCGCAGTCGGGATTATAAAAAAACAAAAGCAAAAGTTGTGCTTGCGTATCATAAAGCGTTTTCTGTTGCCCATTGTTTAATGTATAACTGAAATCATGCGCATGATCACCTTCGTTATTTTTTAGAACAAGTTGCAATTGATAAAGAGGGCGTATCTTTTCTTCTTTAGATAAAGAAGAGCTGTTAATAATGTATTTTAAAACTTCAGAATAGAGCTTTTCGTCTTTCAAGGGAGAGTCAGAATCGTATAGATACTTTTCCATCATATCCGAAAAGTAGTTGAACATAATACGGTTTTGCTCTGCTTGCTTCATCAATAGATGAATTGAGTGAATCGCTGTTTCATGTGATACATACCGTAGTAGATCGAGATAGTCAGACAAAGCCTGTTCTGTTACTTCGGGCAAATGAGTGTATGTTGTGTCATTGAAATGGAAATTGTCCCAATAATGAAAGGTTAGGTATTCCGCTCGTTTTTCAGGTTGTGTAATAGTTGCAGGAATAGATACGAGTTCAAACCTTTTATTGGCGTTAATCACTTGTTGTTTATCTGTATTCTTATCTTGTCCGTTACAAGCGCTGATAATTAAAACAAAAAATAAGGTGTAGATATATTTCATGTTGTAATAAGTAAAAATTAAGCGAGTGCAAATATAACGTTATAATCTTGAGGGAAAAGTGGAAGATACGAGGACTTTTTATAGGCCATGTTCTTTGAGAGGATAAGATAAATAAAACTGAATGATATATAAATATCTTTCAATGGATCAAGTAAGAGCCTTGATTTGTACATGATAATGTAATTGTTTTTTATTACCTTTGCCACGCTATAATTAGGCCTTATGAGACCTTGTTGTAAGAGCAGTTGATTGAAGATAAAGGTTTTGATACACAAATCAATTAAAGAATAAAGATGGCTTCAAAGTTTACAAAAAGCGTTATTATTTCATTATGGGTATTGTATGCGATTGTTGTGGGCGTTGTGTTTATGCTATTTATGGCAATTGCAAATGGTTCGATAGGTTATATGCCCCCAGTGGAGCAATTAGAAAATCCAATTGATAAATATGCGTCTCAGGTTATTTCAGCGGATGGAAAAACATTGGGCGCTTATGCTCATAGCAAAGACAATCGTATTTATGTGAATTATGATGATTTGTCTCCCGATTTAGTAAAGGCTTTGATAGCGACAGAAGATATACGTTTTGCTGAGCATAGCGGTATTGATGCGCAAGGTTTGTTTCGTGCAATTATCAAGCGAGGAATTTTAATGCAAAAGAGTGGAGGAGGAGGAAGTACCATCACTCAGCAATTAGCCAAGCAGCTATTTTCTCCTAATGCGGACAATATGATGGAACGTCTTTTCCAAAAGCCAATAGAGTGGGTGATAGCGGTTCAACTAGAGCGTTATTATACGAAAGAAGAGATTATTAATATGTATTTGAATAAGTTTGACTTCTTATACAATGCGGTTGGAATTCAATCTGCATCTCGAGTGTATTTTGGAAAGACACCAAAGACACTAAAGATAGAGGAGGCCGCTACGCTCATAGGCATGTGTAAGAATCCTTCTTATTTCAATCCGGTACGTCATAATGAGCGGACTAAAGGTCGTCGTAATACTGTGTTGGAGCAGATGGAAAAGGCGGGTTATATAACGAAGGCGGAATGTGATTCATTGAAAGCTTTGCCTTTGATAGTGCATTTCACTCGAATGGACCATAAAGATGGTTTAGCTCCCTATTTTAGAGAATATCTTCGTTTGACAATGACCGCAAAGAAGCCTAAACGAGAAGATTATGCATCTTGGCAATCTCAAAAGTTCAGTGAGGATTCATTAGCTTGGGAAACAAATCCACTTTATGGTTGGTGTAATAAAAACAAGAAAGCTGACGGTGATTTTTATAATTTATATACGGATGGCTTGAAGATTTATGCGAGTATAGACTCTCGTATGCAGAAATATGCGGAAGAAGCTGTTCGTGAGCATATGAGTAAAGATATTCAACCGGTCTTTTTTAAGGAGAAGAAGGGACGTAGTTATGCTCCATTCTCGAAAGATGTAAGTGCGGGACAGGTTGATACAATGTTAATGCGTGCTATGCATCAAACCGATCGTTATCGGGCCATGAAAAAGAGCGGAATGAAAGAGGCGGAAATGCGGAAAGAGTTTCAGAAGCCTATTGATATGCGTGTATTCAGTTGGGATGGACCGATAGATACAATCATGTCACCATGGGATTCTATTCGTTATCATAAAAGTTTTATGCGTTCAGCATTTATGTCCATGGATCCTCGTACAGGTCAGGTGAAAGCTTATGTTGGAGGTATTGATTATAACGATTTTCAATATGATATGGTGAATGGAGGCCGTAGGCAAATTGGCTCCACGATGAAACCGTTCTTGTATTCATTAGCGATGATAGAGGGAATAAGCCCTTGTGATAAGATGCTGCATGTACAGCAGCAGTTAATGGATGAGAATGGCCGCTTATGGATACCTAGAAACGCGAGCGCAAAGCGAATTGGTGAGATGGTGACTATTCAATGGGGTTTACAGCATTCAGACAACTGGGTAACCGCTTATTTGATGAGTCAACTTTCTCCATATACATTTGTACGTTTGCTTCATTCATTTGGTTTGAAAAATCAAATAGACCCCGTGATTTCTGTTTGTTTAGGTACGCCAGATGTTTCAGTGGGTGAAATGGTTGGTGCTTATACGGTATTCGCCAATAAGGGAATTCGGGTAGAGCCATTGTATGTTACCCGTATTGAGGATGCTTATGGAAATACGATTGCTAACTTTACGCCTCAGATGAGTGAGGTATTGACAGAAGATGCCGCATATAAGATGTTACACATGCTGAAGAGTGTAATAGATGGAGGTACTGGAGGACGAGTCCGTTTCCGTTATGGCTTAAAAGGAGAAATGGGAGGAAAGACCGGTACTACTCAAAATAATTCAGATGGTTGGTTTATGGGTTTTACTCCGAGTTTGGTTTCAGGATGTTGGGTTGGTGGAGAAGATCGTTCCATCCACTTCGACCGATTAGCTCAAGGACAGGGAGCAAGTATGGCTTTGCCTATTTATGCTCTATATATGCAAAAAGTATATAAGGATAAATCGTTGGGATATTCAGAAGACGAAAGTTTCGAGATTCCGGAACGCTATGCGAATCCATGTAAAGAAGGAGAAGAAAAGGAAGACCTGATGACACCTCCTGATACAGGTGGCATTGATAAGATGTTTGAATAATTGTCTTTTGACATTTTGAAATATAAGGGGTCGTATTAATAAAGAAATACGGCCTCTTTTTGTATCGTTTTGGAATGCGTTAGGTTTGTAGGGGTTATATTTCTTTATGAATGTTTGGGGTCAGATTAAAATTAATAGTTAGTTTTGTATTCGTTAATCTTAAATGAAGAATATGCGGGCTTTTTCTTATTGAAAGTTTTGGAATAGAAGGGCTGTTGATATTCTTTAAGCTCTCTGTTGTATGGTATATTGAGGTTAGATAGGGCATGAAAGCTTTGGAGGCTATTTATACCATATGGCTTTTGGGGAGATGTTATAAATAAAGAATGGTACAAATCTAATATAGAAGGACATGAATTTTCGAAATAAATATGTATTGGCGATCGATCAAGGAACAACGAGTTCTCGTGCAATCTTGTTTAATCATCAAGGATCAATCATAACACTTGCGCAAAAGACATTTCAGCAATATTTCCCTAGGCCGGGCTGGGTAGAACATGATCCGAATGAGATTTGGTATTCTCAGTCATCTGTTATCAAAGAGGTGATGGCAAAAGCGGATGTGACAGATGATCATATTGCATGTATAGGTATAGCTAATCAACGTGAAACAACTATAGTGTGGGATCGAGAGACCGGTTTCCCTGTTTATAATGCAATTGTATGGCAAGATCGTCGTACTGCGGATTATTGTGAAGAGCTGAAGGCTCAAGGATGGGGCGAGCGGATCTTGAAGAAGACAGGTTTAGTAATTGATGCTTATTTTTCAGCAACGAAAATCAAATGGATATTGGATAATGTGAAGGGGGTTCGTGAACGTGCAGAACGAGGAGAGCTTTGTTTTGGAACTGTAGATACTTGGTTGGTATGGAAGCTTACTCGTGGTGCGAAGTATATAACAGACGTAACGAATGCTTCTCGTACAATGTTATTCAATATTAAGACATTGTCTTGGGATCAGGAATTGTTGGATTTATTTACGATACCGGCCTCAATGTTGCCGGAAGTAAAAGGATGCAGTGAGTTATATTGTGAGACATCTACTCCTTTGTTTAAGACAGGTATCCCTGTGTCTGGTATGGCTGGTGATCAACAAGCGGCTTTATTTGGTCAATTGTGTGTAGATAAGGGGATGATAAAAACGACTTATGGAACAGGTTGTTTTATGATATTGAACACAGGCAAGGATTTGGTGCTTTCTCAAAATAACCTATTAACAACAATAGCGTGGAAATTAGGAGATGAGGTTACATATGCTTTAGAGGGTAGCGTCTTTGTTGGTGGGGCTGTGGTTCAATGGTTGAGAGATGGCATAGGGTTGATACCGAATGCGACTATTACGGAGCAGATGGCTAAATCTGTGCCGGATAATGGTGGCGTTTATTTTGTTCCGGCTTTGACGGGGTTAGGTGCGCCATATTGGGATCAATATGCTCGTGGGGCTATCATTGGGATAACGCGAGGTACGACAGCGGCTCATTTGACAAGAGCGGCATTGGAGGGTATTTGTTATCAAGTTTATGATGTGTTAATGGCGATGGAAAATGATATACATGCGAAGCCCAAAGAGATTAGAGTGGATGGTGGAGCTATTGCGAATAATTTCTTGATGCAGTTTCAGTCTGATATTTGTCGTTGTCCTGTCGTTAGGCCAAGAGTATTGGAAACAACGGCTTTAGGTGCTGCGTATCTTGCGGGGTTGGCTGTAGGCTATTGGAAAGATATAGATGAGTTGAAAGAGCAGTGGCATCTGGATAAAGTGTTTAATCCTCAAATGAGCAAAGAGACCTCTTTGCGGATATTGAGTGATTGGCATAAGGCGGTTGGACGTTCTCAAGCTTGGGCTGAATAATGTGATTTGTCTATGATTTATAAACTTTAATATCTTATATGATTATGTCTCCATTTTTAGCGGAATTATTGGGTATGATGCTTCTTATCTTAATGGGAGGAGGTGTAGTGGCCAATGTGTCTCTTTCGAATACAAAAGGTAATGGGGCTGGTTGGATGGCAATTACTACAGCTTGGGCCTTAGGCGTTTTTATTGGAGTTGTTGTGGCGGGGCCTTATAGCGGTGCGCACTTAAATCCTGCTGTATCAATTGGCTTTGCGGTGGCTGGTGTTTTCCCATGGAGTCAAGTTTGTGTTTATATATTAGCTCAGATGTTAGGAGCTGCGATTGGCGCTTTATTAGTTTGGTTGGTTTATAAAGATCATTTTGCGGCTACAGACAATCCGGATGCTGAGTTGGGGGTGTTTTGTACAAGTCCGGCAATTAAGGATTACCCAATTAATTTTTTGGGAGAGATTGTAGGAACATTTGCGTTAATGTTTGTCGTGTTTTTTATTACAGGAGGGGAGTTGATTTATAGAAATAACGAGGTAATTCCTGTTGGTTTAGGATCTATTGGCGCTATACCCGTGGCTTTCACTGTTTGGGTGATAGGTCTTTCTTTAGGGGGGACAACGGGTTATGCGATTAATCCAGCTCGTGATTTGGCTCCTCGTTTTATGCATTATATCTTGCCAATACAAGGGAAAGGTAGTAGTCACTGGGAATATGCTTGGGTTCCTGTTTTTGGACCTGTTATTGGTGCGGTATTAGCTGGTTTACTTTATTGTTTATTAAAATAGTTCGATAGTAAAATCGAGCATATAATATATAGTGCAAAAAGAGGTCTGGGTGATATTTCTTCCAGACCTCTTTTTGTAAGTTGGTTAATCTTCACTATCAACCGTCTGTAGAGACAACCCAGGCTCTTTTATGAGCTGTTTGATTAGTTGAATCACTTTAGGAATAGCGGCAGCCACTGAAGGCGTTAGTTCCATGCTTACCTGTTGAATATCGGCGACAGAGATCGTGATTAAATGGATATCAGGATGAAGACCGGTAAGGATCATTGCGTTGATCATATCTTTGATACCAATTTCATGAGCGCTCATAAGCGGAGGAAAGTCTGAGGCGAAATGAGGGCGTATTAATCGTATACTACCTGGAGACTGATTATCGAGCGTGGCATCTATCATGATGATATGCTCATAGTCTTGTAGCCAATGTATAAGATGTAAACCGCCCGTACCCCCATCTAATATTTTTATATGTGACGGAAGTGATTCGTTTTCCAAAGCTTTGATGGTGTGTATTCCAATGCCTTCATCTTTAAGTAAAATATTACCAACTCCTAAGATCAGTGTTTTTGGGGATATATTCATCTATTCTTTGCTGTTTTAGTAATTTTTTCGGCCGCCTCTGTTATTTCTTCTCGGTCCGCAATTTCTTCTTCTATAAATTTCCATCCACCAATGATAGAGGATGTTTCTCCTCGTTGCTCAATATAGTCGTGATAAAATACCAGATATATATGAACAATTGCGAAGAGGATGAAGAACCACATTAAGAAATGATGGATTTGTCTTGCCATCAAGTCTCCACCCATAAGAGGAACAGTCCAAGCGAAGAGTTGTGGAAAAAATGATTGGCTCATTTTGGCGTATAGCCCGAAGCCTGTGATACTTTGCAGCAAGAATGCCCAAAAGGTACCGAAATAGATTAAACATGCTAATGCGTTATGACCAATACTGTCTACGGGCTTATTCTTGATCATTAAAATATCTACACGGATTACCTCAAATATCTCTTTCCATTGAGCCTTTTTTAAAGGGATGAAATTGTTCCACTTAGCATAGCGGTTTCCGATAAACCCCCAATAAAGGCGATAAACAAAATTGAAGAAAAAGACAAAGGCAGTGACAAAATGTATGTAGCGTACAATGCCAAACCAATAAATATAGTTCGCTTCAGTAGCTGACATTATTGCTGGAGGATCAGCGATAATAAAGCCTGTGACGCAGAGTATAAGGATGCATAGCGCATTGATCCAATGATAAAAGCGAACAGGAAGCTCCCAGACATATACTTCTCTTAAACGTTTTTTGCGACTTCTCATATTGCTTGTTTTTTGTTAGAATGTATCGATTTGATGAACATAGTTCCCTTTTTCGTCATAAAGATGTACAGCGCAAGCTAGACAAGGGTCAAACGAGTGTACGGTTCTTAGGATCTCCAAAGGTCGGTTAGGATCGTACACGGGAGTGCCGATAAGTGCGGCTTCGTAGGCGGATAGGATGCCTTTTTCGTCTCGAGGTGAAGCATTCCATGTGGTAGGAACGACCATTTGGTAGTTTTCTACTTGGTTTTTATCTATCACGATAAAATGAGCCAGCGCACCTCGAGGGGCTTCGGCTAGTCCTACTCCTTGCTCATGGTCTGCCCAGTCATCACGCTTCCATTCGTTACTATTCATCATGCGAGAGTCTCCATTTTCTAAGTTCTTGATGAGTTGATCGTAAAACTCTAATGCCCAATCTGCCGCTAATACACATTCAATTCCGCGAGCAAGTGTTCGACCTAAAGTTGAATAAAGTGCGTCGAAAGGTAGTTCTAATTGTTTTAGGGTCTCATCGACAATTTTCTTTTGAGGTTCTTTTCTAGAAGCATAGGCGATTATTAATCGTGCGAGTGGTCCAACTTCCATCGGTTTGCCATTCCATCGTGGTGTTTTGATCCAGCTGTATTTTTCTTCTACATTAAGCCATTTATATGGAGGTTTTGGACCAGTATAGTCGAGATTAGTCTCACCTTCATAAGGATGTAATCCCTCATTATTGCCTTTGGAGTAATTGTACCACGAGTGGTAAATATATTCTTTGATCTCATCGGGCGATGAGGCATCGACAGGATTCACTTTCGTTAAGTCTCGATCTAAAACAATACCTCTTGGTATTTTGTAGCTATTCAGATCTTCCATATCAAACATTGGATAATCTCCGTACGATAGATAGTTTCGTACGCCACCACCAATATTGCACCATTTATCTTTGTAGGCTTCGACGATCATCATCAAGTCTGGCATATAGACTTCATTAACAAATGTTTTTGCTTCCTCTAGCTTTTGTTTTACTAGCGATAATCGTTCCATGTTGATGGCGTTAGCCTCATTCAGGTCGATACTGCAAGGCATACCGCCCACAATATAATTAGGATGAGGATTTTTCCCGCCAAAGACAGCGTGAACCTTAACAACTTCTTTTTGCCATTCAAGTGCGTCTAAATAATGGATAAGCACAATGAGGTTTTGTTCAGGTGTTAGTTTATAGTCAGGGTGTCCCCAATAGCCATTAGCAAAAATACCCAGTTGTCCGCTAGCGACGAATTTCTTCAATCGTTCTTGTGTTGAAGTAAAATATCCTTCCGTATTTTTTTCCCAAGGGGATAATTTTTGAGCTAATGTCGCTGCCGTTTTTGGGTCGGCCTTTAGTGCGGAGAGAACATCTACCCAATCTAATACATGCAATTGGTAAAAATGTACGGTATGATCATGCATGTACAAAACAGCTTGCATGATATTACGTACCATATTTGCGTTAGGAGGGATAACAAGACCTCTGGCATTCTCGACAGCTCTAACAGAAGCTAGTGAATGAATGGATGTGCAAACGCCGCAGACACGTCCAACGAAAGCCCAAACGTCTTTTGGATCACGGTTTTTGACAATATTCTCTAGGCCACGGACCATAGTACCGGAGCTATAAGCATTTTTAATGGTGCCATTTTCTATTTCAGCTTCTACTCTAAGGTGTCCTTCTATTCGAGTGATAGGATCTATGACAATTCTTTCAGACATGATTTTCAAATGTTTTATGAGGGCGAATTATTAATGTCCTCCGGTTCATTATTATTAATAAGCTCCTTTTTGCGGATATTGGTGGCGACAGCGTGAACAGCGATACCTGCTGCGGTGGCTGCTCCTAATGCGATGCCTATTTCATCGGCTGTTGCCTCTATTCCGAATCCGTGAACATCTGGCATTCTTTTATAGAATGGGCTGTTGTCCCAAAAGTTTTCTTCACTACATCCTATACAAGGGTGTCCACTCTGTATCGGATAACTTGTTCCGTCATTCCATTTGATAATACCGCAAGAGTTATATGTACTAGGTCCTTTGCATCCTACTTTATATAAGCAATAGCCATGTTTTGCGTTTTCGTCATCGAAACTTTCCACAAAGAGTCCGGCGTCGAAGTTAGCTCTTCGATAGCAAGTGTCGTGTACACGTCTAGAATAGAACATTTTAGGTCGTCCTAATCCATCAAGTTGGGGCATACGGTCAAATGTAAGCATATAGATGATAACACCTGCCATTACATCAGCGATGGGAGGGCAACCCTGTACATTGATGATGGGTTTACCTTTGATGATTCGGTGTATTCCTTTTGCCCCGGTTGGGTTAGGATTAGCGGCTTGTACACAGCCTGAAGCTGCGCAATTACCCCATGCGATGATAGCTTTTGCCCCTTCTGCAGCCTCTTCCGCTATTTGTAAAGCGCTTTTTCCGCCTATACAGCAATATCCCTCTTCTTTTGTTGGTATTGAACCCTCAATCATCAGAAGATATTTGCCATAATATTTTTTCATTGTCTCTTCCTTGATACTTTCGGCCTGTTCTCCGGCGGCGGCCATAAGTGTCTCGGTATAATCTAGCGATATTTTATCTAATAATAGGGTAGCCACAATGGGGTGTGCCGCACGAATAAAAGATTCAGTACAACAGGTACATTCTTGTAAGTGAAGCCAAAGAATAGGTAGTCGGGGCTTTGTATCCAATGCATTTACCACTTGCGCCACACCTGAGGCTTCTAGTCCCATAAAGGCTGCCATTGTGGTGCAAAACTTTAGGAAATCTCGGCGAGATATGCCTTTTTGTCGGCACTCCTCATAGACAGAAGGTCTTTTGTTTTCCATATATTTTTAATTAAATATTCTAACAAATGCGGGGAAGCTGTTCTCCGCTTAGCATATCGATAATTCGGTAATTACCATAGAGAGTCTCCATTTTGACACGAGGTTGTTCCCCTTTTTTAGGAACGACATGTCCGATCAAAGTGGCATGTTTGCCTTCATCAAAGCGATGCATGATGCTTAATGCTTGTTCTGCGTAAATTTCTGGTAAGATAATAAGCACAACTCCTTCGTTTGCTATATAAAGTGGATCTAATCCTAATATTTCAGAAGCGGCTTTTACTGCTTCCGGAATGGGAAGGGCATATTCTTCCAATACGATATCAAGATCAGCATCATAAGCGATTTCGTTAAGCGTACCACTTACGCCGCCACGTGTAGGGTCTCGTAAGACATGTACATCCTGTATCTTGTTTAACAGTTCTGAAATCATAATGTTTAAGGCTGTTGTATCACTTTTCAGATGAGTTTCAAAGCCTAAGCTTTCTCGTGCGGATAGGATTGTGATGCCATGTGCCCCTATGGGGCCGCTGCAAATGATAACATCACCGGATATCGCCTTTCGAGGTGCTATTTCAATATCCTCGGGAACAATTCCAATGCCACTTGTATTGATAAATATTTTATCACATTTACCTTTATCTACTACTTTTGTGTCTCCGGCAACGATTTGTACACCTGCTTTATTTGCTGCCTGTCTCATGGAAAGAACAATTTTCTTGAGGTCATCCATTGGTAATCCTTCTTCTATAATGAAACCAACAGTGAGATATAATGGCTGGGCACCACAGCACGCTAAATCGTTCACAGTGCCATTGATGGCTAGGTCGCCAATATTTCCTCCTGGGAAAAATAGCGGATCTACGACGAATGAGTCTGTGGAGTAAGCAATTTTCCCTTTTGTAATAGGAAATACGCATCCGTCATGATTTTGATCCAATAGGGGATTATGGAACGCGGGATAAAAGATTTGGTTGATTAGCTGATGCGTCATACGTCCACCACCACCATGTGCTAATAACACTTGATCTGACTCAGTGAGTGGTAGGGGACAATTTAAATTCATATCCATTTCATTCGTTTTATTTATATCGATAATAGGCCGAGCAAACACCTTCGGAAGAGACCATAGAGGCTCCCATAGGGTGTGTTGGTAGGCATTTATTTCCAAAATAGGGACAATCAGAAGGCTGTTTGAGGCCTCGCATAATAAGTCCGGATATGCAACCATTGTCTGTATATGGACTTTTCGTTGGTAACGAAAACCTATGATAGGCGGAATACTCTTTAAATGTACTGTTGAGCTGTAATCCGCTTTGAGGAATGACTCCAATTCCGCGCCACTCTTGATCACAGGGGTCTAACATTTCGGTCATGAGGTGTCGAGCGGCCATGTTCCCTTGTTCGGGAACAGCTCGTTTGTAGGCGTTCTCAACTTCGTGTTTACCATCTTCCAGTTGTGAAATACAGCGGTAGATTCCATACAGGAGGTCTACGGGCTCAAATCCGGTAACGACCATGGGAACTTTGTGTGCGGCGGCAAGTCGATGATAAGGCTCATTTCCTGTAATTGCGCATACATGCCCTGCCGTTAGGAATCCATTTATCATGTTTCGCGGATCCGTTAAAAGAGCGTTGATAGCGGGTGGCACTTGAAATAAAGACGTTAATAATGAAAAGTTTGAAATTTTTCTGCGTATAGCCTCTTTGAGTGCCATCAAATGAATAGGAGCGGTCGTCTCAAAGCCAATAGCGAAGAAAACAATCTCTTTTTCCGGATATCTTTCCGCTAGAGTTATGGCGTCTAATGGAGAGTAGAGCATTCGGATATCAGCGCCGCGAGCTTTCATTCGTAATAAGTCATCGCTACTGCCCGGCACTCTCATCATATCACCGAAAGTAGCTAAGATAGTATGGGGCCTTGCGGCTAATTTTAATGCGAAATCTATTGTCTCCATAGGCGTTACACAAACAGGGCATCCCGGGCCATGCAATAGATGTATTTTATCAGGTAAAAGCTCCTCAAGTCGATAGCGTGCGATGGCATGTGTTTGTCCCCCGCAAATCTCCATGATGTGCCATGTTTGTGTTACTCGTTCGTGGATGGCCTTTATGAGGTCTCGTACTTTATTTTGATCTCTATATTCGTCTACAAAATGCATGTATAAAATGTGATTAAAGGACGGACAGCTTTTTTAGGTCATTTAAAGTCTCTTGAGCCTCTTTTTCATCTACGATAGAAATAGCGACGCCCGCATGGGCAAGGATATAATCGCCGATTTGAGCGTCTACCCATTCAATGCAAATGTTTTTGAAAACGCCGCCAAAATCAACTTTGGCCATTTTCATTTCTGGAACACTTTGATTGATGGAGACAATTTTTCCTGGTACCGCCAAACACATAATTTTCAATTTAAATATATAACGTCAAAGATACTTGATATGTTCAAAAGGTGATAATCAATAAAGGAAATAATTGTCATAAAGAAATATTTTTTTTTAGAATGTGTCTTGTGTCGTTGTTGTCTTGAGCTTTGTTTTGACCCTTTTCTTTAATGTTATTTGTTTTGCTGACGATATGTTTTTCAAGGCGTGTTTGATTGTGGGGCTGTCTTTTGTTTCAAATACCTGATTGTACGAAGTTTGAGTAAGATATTTATATTTATATTTGTGCTATGGCGGAAAAGAAAGTATATGCATTATTGATACAAGGCTTAGTGCAAGGAGTCGGTTTTCGTCCCTTTATCTATCGAATTGCGAAAGAGATGAGATTGAAGGGATGCGTAATGAATATGAATAATGGTGTTCGTATATTCATTGTAGCTACATCTGAGATAGTTGATTGTTTTATCGATAGGATTCAGCGAGAGAAGCCATCAGTCTCATCTATTCATCGCTTGACTTATACGCCTACGGATCAAGATATTTTCCGGTTCGATGATTTTACGATTTCTTCTAGTCTTTCATCATCGGAAGAAGTCACTCAAGTGTCACCTGATATAGCTGTTTGTTCGGATTGTATGCGCGACAGAATTACTCAGCCGCGTCGTTTGGGGCATCCATTTATAAATTGTACTCATTGTGGACCTCGATTTTCTATAATTCGTGATCTTCCGTACGATCGTGAGCGGACAATGATGGCAGGTTTTGAGATGTGTGAGGATTGTCAACGCGAATATAAAACAATGGAGAGCAGGCGTTTTCATGCACAGCCGATAGCGTGCAATGCTTGTGGTCCTATTTACTATGCTACTTATGAGGGAAAGGTTTGTACGGAATATCGGTTGTTGTTGCGTTTGGCAGCTCGAATGTTATTAAAAGGCGAGGTGATAGCGGTAAAAGGTATCGGTGGTTATCATTTGGTTTGTGATGCGTTAAACGAGCGGGCTGTCACCCATTTGCGAGAGATTAAAAATCGTGATACTAAGCCATTTGCCGTGATGTTTAGAGATATAGAACATTTACGTGTGTATACTTCGTTGAATAAGATAGAGGAGCAGTGTTTGTGCTCTTGGCGCCGTCCTATCGTATTGCTTAATCAACGCCGACCTTTGGCTTCGGAAGTGAATCCTAACATGCGGACATTGGGATGTATGTTGCCTTATATGCCTATCCAGTATGATCTGTTCGCCCATACGAGCATTCACGCATTAGTGATGACAAGCGCGAATGTAAGCGATTTGCCAATAGCGATTACGGAAAAAGATGTAGAAGCTCAGTTGGTTGGGAAGGTGGATTTTATATTGCATCATAATCGCCCTATATACAATCGGGTGGATGATTCTGTATTACAAGTATATGGTGAGCGACCTTGTCTCATTCGTCGTTCTCGAGGTTATGTGCCGGAACCATTATTTACGGATACAAATGTTGAGGGTATTTGGGCTTTTGGCGCGGAAAAAGTAAATACGTTCGCGATCGGTAAGCATGATACAATCATTCAGAGTCAATATATAGGAGATTTAAAGAATTGGGAGACATTTCGTTTTTATACGGAGTCGATGGAACATTTCCGTAGGCTATTTCGTTTTAATCCTCACTATTTAGTGTGTGATTTACATCCTGATTATCTCTCATCTCAAGAGGCGGAACGTTTGTCGAAAGAGTTATCTTTACCCTTGTTTAAAGTGCAACATCATCATGCGCACGCTGTCGCTTGTATGTTAGAGTATGGGTTGAAAGATCCGGTGCTGGCAATTGTGATGGATGGAACCGGATTGGGTGATGATGGCAAAATATGGGGTGGAGAGTTTTTTCTTTGTGATCGTTCGCGATATCATCGGTTATCTCATTTTGAATATGTACCGTTGCCGGGAGGAGATAAGGCGGCGGAAGAACCTTGGCGAATGTTGGTCTCTTATCTTTGGCATTACTTTAAGGATTGTCCGTCGGGCATTCCTTATCCGGAAGATTTTGTGGAGCGTATTGGCTGGGAGAAAATTCGGATGTTGGAACGGATGATGGAAAGAGGAGTGAATGCGATAGACACATCAAGTGGTGGCCGTTTATTTGACGCGGTCTCTTCTTTATTGGGAATTTGTGATTTTTCATCGCATCAATCGGAAGCTCCTATGCTATTGGAGCAAGCCGCGTTGGACGAAATCAATGCTTATCCCTATCCTCTATCTATTGAAGGAGAAAACATATCGTTTCATTCGCTTTTTGAATATTTGTTGCATGATAAGGCGAACAAGGTGCCTGTTAGTTTGATAGCTGCTCGTTTTCATACGACATTAGCATCTTTATTTTTGCAAAAGGCATGCTTGTTGATGAAGCGAACAGCCGTATCTCAGGTGGTTATTTCCGGAGGTTGCTTTCAAAATAAAATGTTAACGGAGGTGATGCGGAAACAATTCGCTTCTGCCGGCGTTCCATTGTATATCCCTTCTCGTATCCCGTGTAATGATGGTGGCATAGCGGTAGGGCAGTTAACAATTGCATCAGAAAAGGAGAAACAAGGAGATGCATGAATTATCAATAGCTCGTAGTATAGTGGAGTTGGTTGAGGAGCAGGCCAAAAGTCGGGATGCTTCGGTTGTAGAGGAGGTAGAGTTGGAGATTGGTTATCTTTCCGGTGTAGAGATACAGACATTGGAGTTCGCCTTAGATAGTGCGGTGAAGGGGACTATGTTGGCAGATGCTTGCTTAATTCGTCATTATATACCAGGTGAGGGAGAGTGCAGCGATTGTGGGTGTGTATTTCCCATGCGGGCATTATTTAGTCCATGTCCTCGTTGTGGCTCTTATTTGGTAAATATTATTAAGGGTAAAGAACTCCGTTTAAAATCGATTGTTATAAAATAGGTATTTAGAACAACTAAAAAATATTGTATTATGTGTGGAACTTGTGGTTGCGGAGAGCATACGCACGAACATGCTCATGGTCATGAACATCATCATCACGAAGAGCAAAGGGTGATTAATTTAGAGCAGGATATACTTCAACGAAACAATCTGTTGGCTGAGAGAAATCGAGGTTATTTTGAGGCTAAAAATCTATTGGCGTTTAATTTGATGAGTTCTCCCGGCTCAGGGAAGACTACTTTTTTGGAGGAAACAATCCGTCGCATGAAAGCGGATCGACCCATTTATGTGATAGAGGGTGATCAGCAAACATCCAATGACGCGAATCGCATCGCTGCATTAGAGGTGCCCGTTTTTCAGGTGAATACTGGTACGGGATGTCATTTGGAGGCGGATATGGTTAATCATGCCGTGAAACATTTGAATCCGAAAGAAGATTCGATTCTTTTTATTGAGAATGTAGGCAATTTGGTATGCCCCGCTATGTTTGATTTAGGAGAGACTTATAAAGTAGTGATTGTTAGTACGACGGAGGGTGATGATAAGCCTTTGAAATATCCGCATATTTTTCAAGAGGCTGATATTTGCGTTATAAATAAGATAGATTTAGCTCCTTATCTGAATACGCAAGTGGAGGTGCTTCGAGAGAACGCGTTGAAGGTTAATCATCATTTAACGATATTTGAAGTTTCAGCGACAAAGGGCGACGGAATGGATCGTTGGTGTGATTGGTTGAAGGCTAGACAAAAGGAGTAACAGGACTTGAAAATTGGGAAAAAACGAAACTGCTTAATCGCATGTGAAGTGATTAACTTATGGCTTGTCATTGGAATAATAGATCCGGGGGTAAGTGATTAGTTATTCTAAGAGTGAGTGATTAACAGATCACTTGAAAAGTGATCTGTTATATGATTTTTTAGCGATTAATTACTAGAATATCAAGTTGTTATAAAAATATGTAATTTGTTTTTCCATTGGTTTAAAACGAAAGTATATCGGAGTTCGTCTCAAAAGGAATAAAAGAGATTTTTATGAGATAAATAGTAGAAGCTCCTGTAGTTAAGGCTGATACTTCGAAAGAGGTATCAGCTTTAATTTTGTTCGAAGGTCAAGAGTTTTTTTAATTGATAGCAATAGTTTAAAATAGAGAGAAAAAATTATATTTGCTCCCACATAATCTAATAAAGTAAGATGTTATGATAAACCGAGAATTGATTGATCCAAAGAGCATTGTAGTGGTGGGAGGATCCAATAATGTACATAAACCAGGTGGACGTATAGTGCGTAATTTGTTGGATGGAAATTATCAAGGAGAACTCTGTGTGGTTAATGCGAAGGAAGGTGAAGTGCAAGGTTTGAAATCTTATCATTCTGTAAAGGATATTCCGAATAGAGAATTAGCGATTATTTCAATACCCGGCAAATCTTGTCCTGAAGTGATGGAGATATTAGCTCGTGAAAAGGGTGTAAAAGCTTTTATAGTGATAGCGGCGGGCTTTGGTGAGGAGAGCCGGGAGGGCAGCGTCTTGGAGCGGTGTATGCTGGATATAGTCAATGCGGCGGGGGCTTCATTGATCGGTCCTAATTGTATTGGTTTGATGAATGTCAATTATCATGGCGTATTTACATTACCTGTTCCGGAGTTCCATTCGGATGGAGCGGATTTTATATCTAGCTCAGGAGGTACGGCTTTGTTTATTATGGAGTCCGCATTAGCTAAAGGTCTGTGCTTCTCTTCTGTTTGGTCGGTAGGTAATTCAACGCAGATAGGAGTGGAAGATATTGTGGAATATATGGATTTGCATTTTGATCCACAAAAAGACTCAAAGATTAAGATGCTATATATTGAGCAGATCAAACAGCCTCAGAAATTGCTTTATCATGCATCATCTTTGATTCGTAAGGGCTGTCGGATCGCGGCGATTAAGGTGGGAAGCACGGAGTCAGGAAAGCGTGCGGCTTCTTCGCATACCGGAGCTATCGCAAGTTCGGATTCAGCGGTAGACGCTCTGTTTCGTAAAGCTGGCATTGTTCGTTGTTATGGTCGTGAGGATTTAGCGACAGTAGCGAGTATTTTTTCCATTAAGGAGACACAAGGTAAAAATTGCGCTATTATAACGCAAGCGGGTGGACCGGCTGTTATGTTGACAGATGTGTTGTCTAAGGGCCGGGTGAATATACCTAAGTTGGAGGGCCCTTTGGTAGAGGAGTTGAAATCTAAGTTGTATGCGGGTGCGGCCGTAGGTAATCCGATAGATATTATAGGGACAGGGACGGCGGAGCATCTTGCGATTGCGATAGATTATTGTGAGAAATATTTTGATAATATTGATTTTATGATTGTTATCTTTGGAAGTGCAGGATTGATGCAGCTTTTCGATACGTATCAAGTGCTTCACCAGAAGATGAAAGAGTGTTCGAAGCCTATTTTTCCGGTATTGCCATCGATTATGACAGCGAGCGAAGAGGTGCAAGATTTTATAAAAAAGGGACATGTGAATTTTTCGGATGAAGCAACGTTGGGTAATGCGTTATCTCGAGTCCTTAATACACTAAAACCTACGGAAGAAGAGCTTGTGCCGGAGATAGACGAGTCATCCATACGTGAGTTCATACAGCAGATACCAAGCTCCGGCTATTTATCTCCTGAACAGGTGGGCGCTTTGTTGCGTTTGGCTCATGTTCCATTGGTTAAAGAATGTGTCTCTTCGGAGAAAGAGAAATTGTTGGCTTTCGCGAGAGAAGTTGGATATCCGGTTGTGGCAAAGGTTGTTGGTCCGGTGCATAAAAGTGATATAAATGGTGTCTCTTTGGATATCAAGGATAGTGAGCGTCTGTCACGAGAATATGATCGCATGATCTCTTTGCAAGGAGTTACAGCTATAATGGTTCAACCGATGTTGAGGGGAACCGAGTTGTTTTTTGGCGCTAAATATGAGGAGCGTTTTGGACATGTCTTGTTTTGCGGTTTGGGCGGTATCTTTGTAGAAGCCTTGAAAGATGTGGCTTGCGGTCTCTCTCCTTTATCGCATGAAGAGGTACGTGCGATGATTCAATCATTGCGCGGCTATCCGATAATGAAAGGCATAAGAGGAAAGAAAGGAATCGATGTACGTCAATACGAAGATATCATTGTTCGTTTATCGGCGATGCTTCGCTATGCGAAAGAGATAAAAGAAATGGATATAAATCCGATAGTGGCGACAGATGAAGGATTATTTGCTGTAGATGCTCGAATTCGTATAGAAAAATAGCAATCAGTAATAGATGCGGGAGTGTTTCTCGATTGTTGAGATACTCCCGCTTATTTTGCTTCTTATCGGGCGCTTTTTTTTGCTTTGTCTCTTTGCTTCTCGATCTCTTTGCGATAAGAAAGAGGATTAATGCCTGTTTTACTTTTAAAAAAAGAAGAGAAATAATCAGAGGATTCAAAATTCAATTTTAGAGCTATGTCTTGGATTGGAAGATCCGTATTACTCAATAAATCTTTGATTTTGCTTAGTTTTAATTGTAGCATATATTGTAGCGGAGCCATGCCTGTATATAGTTTAAAGGCTTTTCTAAAATTAGAGTAACTCATATTCGTAGATTCTGCAATGTCTTCAGGTGCGAATTTATCATAAATATGCTCTCTCATTAAGACACAAGCCTCTTGTATTTTTCGCATTGTTGCTGATTCAAAATTTTGATTTTTGCTGATAGAATACATTAATCTTATCGTATGCATCATAATGCCTGTAAGGACTGCTTGAAATCCGACTCTCTGAGCCTCTGCGCATTCCAACATCTCTTCAAATTGTTTTACGATTTGATCGTTTATTCCAATGTGTAAAATCGGATTGTCTAAATTAATGATATTTCGTAGTAAGTTGTTGAAATATTCACCTTGAAAAGCAACAAAATACTCATCCCATCCTGTTTCCTTGTTCGGTTGATAGCTATGCCACTCATTGGGATGGATAAAGAATGCGTCTCCTTTGTGTATTTTTGTCTCAGGACAAGAGACTGACATAAATGTGCCTTCTCCTTTGACAAGATACACCAAGGTGAATTCATCAATGATTCGTCCTCGTTCCGGATTAAAAGTATATCCTATCGGGTGTCCTTTCGGGGGATAGGAATCTTTTGGTTTTATTGTTTGAAAACCCATACCACTGATAGACATTTTCCAGATATTTTTGTCATCATTGACAGGTAAATATTTGAAAATGTCATGTTTTTTGCTATCAATATTCATCTATAAACCTTATATCTATTATAGAAAGATTCTTTTTTTGTGTTTAATAAATTAATTTTGGCTATATCACACAAAAGGAAAGTCTTTTTAAAAGCGCAAATGTAAGATTTATTTTTTTATTTCGTTGTTTTGAGATGTTATTGTAATAGTATTTATAACGGGAGCAATTTCATGAGATTTATTTCAAAAATTGCCCCCCCCCCGTTATTATTAGTTATTTTTAACTAGATCAAGCGAAATAATAAATATAAGCCAAAGTACTAAGGCTAATGATAATCCAAAGAAGTATACCCTGTATAAGTGGTTTTATTCCTACAGCTTTTAAGACATCACGAGAGAGAGAAGCTCCGATAAAGAACAGTGTCAACGTTAAGCTTTTGCGAGCGAATACGTTGATGGCATTTCCTATCATTGTGCCGGTTTCATTTAAGCTAAGGATGTATGTGTTGAATATCATAGCCAAAATAAAGAAGAAGATAAACCAAGGAATACTGATTTTCTGTCCTTTGTTTTTGAAAAGGAGAGATGTGACGAAAGCCAAAGGTATAATCCATAGAGCACGAGTAAGTTTGACGGTAGTCGCTATTTTCAGCGCTTCTTCGCCATAGGCGGCACCGGCACCGACAACAGAGCTGGTGTCATGAATGGCGATCGCAGCCCATAGTCCAAAATCTTGTTGTGTCATATTAAGGGCGTGTCCTATGGCTGGGAATATGAATAGCGCAATAGCGTTGAGAATGAATATTGTACCTAAGGCAACAGACATTTCGCTGTCTTTAGCTTTTAATACAGGTCCGACAGCGGCGATTGCGCTTCCGCCGCAGATGGCAGTGCCACAGCTGATAAGGTATGATGTGTCTCTGTCGATTTTCAACATTTTTCGTCCGATAAACCATCCGATAAGAAGTGTTCCGATGACGGAGATGATCGTAAATTCCATACCCTCTTTTCCAGAGGCTAGAGACGCTTGTAGGTTCATGCCGAAGCCGAGTCCGACAACCGAATATTGAAGTAGATATTTGGAAGTTTTCTTGTTGAATTTTGGGTGTGCCTGTCCACAAAAAAGAGCGAATAGGAGTCCTGTGAAAAGAGCGATTGGCGGTGTAAGCCAAGATGTGAAAGCATGCATCCCGGGGATATAATCTAATAATAAAACAAATGTGAGAAATGCGACAATACCTGTGTAGATAACCTTGTTATTGCGCATCAAATAAGATGTCTCGTTTGGAGATGAGGTTTGATTTGATCCCATGTCTTTACCTGATTTAAATTTGTAACCTTTTGTTTTTGAATCTATTTATTCTTGTTAGAGACCGCAAAGTTATAAACCTGTTTTAAGATATGGAAATCAATAATAATTATAGGTTATAATGAAAAGTTATCTCTCGGAAAGAATCGTTTTTATCTAAAATGATGTTGGAAATAGTCCATGAACATTTGTGTTAGATTGTTTTTCTCACCTTGTAGGCATACAAAATTGAAATATCGGAACATATCCAGATCTTTTATTTCGATAATTCGGAATAATCCGGCTTTTAGCTCTTTCGTGATGGAGCGGAACGATACGATGCCCATGCAGTTTGCGTTTTGCAGAAAGAGTTTGATGCCTTCTGTATTACCGAGATAGAGCAATACATGTAAGTCCGCTATTCGGATGTCTTGTTGTTGCAACGCATGTTCAATGATATCGAGAGTGCCTGATCCCCTTTCGCGTAACACCAAGGGGATGTCCAGAAGCTCTTTTGCAGTGATTTCATCCGGCAAAGTGTTGGAGAGTTCGCTGTGTGTGCTAACAATGGCGACCAGTTCATCCTTAAGAAATTTTTCGTAATGGAGCGTTGGTAGCTGTTGGTATCCTTCTACCAATCCAAGGTCAATGTGGTGTTGCTGCAAGGCGGTCTCAATATCTCTGGAGTTCCCATTGAGAAGAGATAACTTGATCTGTGGGAATTTAGAGATAAAGTTGCCTAATAGCGGAGGCAGTACGTATTGCGCTATAGTTGTGCTCGCTCCGAGCCGCAGTTCACCCTGTTGCATCTCTTGTAATAGATACATTTCGTAATCTAGTTGTTTATATGCGTCAAGGATATAGATGCAGTGTTTTTGTAGTAATTTGCCGGCTTCTGTTAAAGAGATGGAGTTCCCATTTCTCTCAAATAGTCGGGTGTTGTAATTTGATTCTAGTTCTTGGATATGTTTGGTAACGGCCGGTTGGCTGATAAATAACTCTTGTGCAGCTTTAGTAAAGCTCAAGTTTTTTGCTACGGATTGAAAAACTTTGAGGCGAAAGTCTATCATACATATATTATATTATTGACACAACCCCTTACAGGTGGATGCGCTTTGTAATGTGCTCGCAAAAGTAGGAAATATTTTATCTGTTTGAACCAGGTTTGATAATTTGTTATTAATTATTATTATTGGAACAGTAAATTTTATCATATTTCTAAAACAAATAGAAAAAAGAGTGTTATTTAATCAAGTTTGGTTTAAAATATACCAAATTTTGTCCATGTTGTTAATCTTTAATCTGCTAAAAAGTCTTTTTTAAGCGAAGAAAAAAGTATCCATGAAATACTTTTTTGAAAAAGCAATCTTTGCTTAAAAAACATATAATCAGGGAAGTATATTGAATTTTTTCTTTCCTAAAGATAAAATGCCAAAGACAATTGTATTTCTGTTTTGTTATGTTTTTATTAAAAAAAGTAGATGTGTCAAAAAACAAGGGAAAAATATCATTTTTTCATGATTGTAGACACAATAAAGAGGGATATTTGCATAAATATATATGCATTTAACCGATTAAAATAGAGCTTATGAGAAATCGAGTTTTGTTTATGTTGTGTCTACTCTTTTGTATAGTGGCACAAGCATTCGCTCAGCTTTCCATTTCCGGAAAGGTTGTTGACGATCAGGGGCTGGAAGTTCCGGGAGTCAATATTATAGTAAAGGGATCAACTGTTGGAGCAATGACGGATATCAACGGTGCTTTTACATTTTCGGAAGTGCCAGATGGTAAAAACGTTACTTTGGTATTTTCTTGTGTTGGATTTCAATCTCAAGAAGTGAAGGTCGGAAACCAAAATACAATTAATGTTACACTTCATGAAGACTCAGAGCAATTGGATGAAGTTGTAGTAATTGGTTACGGTGCGGTAAGAAAGAAAGACTTGTCTGGTGCGATTTCAAATGTACGTATGACGGAAGATCTAGCGGCATTGCCAAATCCCAACGTAATGTCTGCTCTTTCTAGTAAAGTCGCAGGCTTCCGTTATTCCCCGACGAATAGTGCGGGGGGTAATAACTTCGGGACATTGAATATTCGTGGTAAGAATGCGATTCCTGCAGGTTCTACCGCAAACGAACAGAGTGTCAACCAGCCGTTGTTGGTTGTGGATGGTGTGATTTCTCATGCAAATTTGAATGAGATCAACACGAATGATATTCAGAGTGTTGATGTCTTGAAAGATGCATCCGCATCTGCTATCTACGGTTCTCGTGCCGCTAATGGTGTCATCATTATCACGACAAAGCGTGGTATGAGTGAGAAACCGGTTATTAACGCTAATACAAGCTGGAGTTTCTCCGGCTGGTCTCGTAGGCCGAAAATGGTAACAGATAAAGAGAAATTCATGAAAAATCGTTTCTATGCAAATCAAGCAAACGGAACTATTCCCGCAGATGTTGTTTGGTCTCCTGATTACGATAAAGCTCAGTTGTTGAGCTCTGTTGAGTTGGACGCTTATAATGAAGGTATCTATACCGATTGGTTGGACGAGATCTCTCGTATGGGCTTTGGTCAGAAATATGATGTAAACGTTTCAGGACGTTCTAAAGTTGTGAATTACTATGTTTCTGGTGACTATACTCGTCAGCAAGGTATCCGTTTAGGAGATGACTATCAGAAATACAACGTGATGAGTAAACTTGATATCCAAGCCAAAGAATGGTTGCAGATTGGATTGAAAGGTAACTATATGGGCGCAAAAGGATGGGGTGTTCCAGCTCGTATCCAGAACGCTACATGGATCAGCCCGTTCTCATTCAAGAACGCACGTCAGCCGGGTTATGAAGATTGGCCAAACTCTAAACCTGATGGTAACGCTCTCAGCCCGTTGTGGGGTACAGGTGCCGGAGATTCTTATTTGTGGACAGACAGTAAGAGATATGATTCAAATGTAAATGGTGTGGCCTATGCACAAGTAGACTTCCCTTTCTTGAAAGGTCTTTCTTATCGTATCACGTTGAGCGCATATCACAATACTTCGACAAACGATAACTTCAATGATCCTCGTATTTGGGTAGATACAGATAACACGGCTCAGATGGATAATCCAAGCCAATTTGGTTCTCAAGTATCAGGTTATTCTTATACTCAGATTAATACGGTGTGGAACGTAGATAATATCTTCACTTATGCGCACGACTTTAAGAAGCACCATGTAGACGCAATGATTGGTTACACTCGTGAGGCCGCAAACAATGAATTGCTTCGAACGGACTTCAAGGGCTTCTCTGCTCCTACATTCTTAGGTGTTTATAAACAAGAGTTGGCAGATACTCGTAAACTTCGTCGTGAGCGTTCACAAAGTTCTGCTATTGGTATTTTAGCTCGTGCAAGCTATAACTATAACAGCACTTACTATGCTAACTTCACTTTCCGTCGTGATGGTTATTCCGCATTCGCAGTTGATCACAAATGGGGTAACTTCTATGGTGCATCTGCCGCATGGGTATTGAGTAACGAAAGCTTTATTCGTGATAACGCAAGCTGGTTAAATTATTTGAAACTTCGTTTATCTTGGGGTCAAAATGGTAGTCGTTCAGTAACTCCGTATTCTACAGTCGGTGCTGTTGGTACTACTTACACTTGGTTTGGTGACGCTAGCACAGGTAGTGCTTATGCTATTGTTCCTACAACATTATCTAACCACACATTGACTTGGGCTACTATCGAGAAATATAATGTCGGTATCGACTTTGATGTATTGGGTGGTCGTTTGAGCGGTGCTATTGATGCGTATGTTGGTAATACGAAAAATATGTTGATGAACCGTTCAATTCCTTATCCTTCAGGTTTCCAATCTGCAAAAGCAAACGCGGGTAAGGTTACAAATAAAGGTGTTGAAATCACAATAAACTCTGTAAACATCAATGGTGACGGTAAAGATAAATTCCGTTGGGAAACAAATTTGGTGTTTGACTTGAACCGTAACGCTATCAAGAGCTTGTATGGTAAGAACTACGCAGGTGTAGAGGCAGATGATGTCGCTAACGCTGTTGCTTATGGATTTGATTCAAACTATGCTTTGGTTATTGGTAAGCCAATTGGTGCCGCTTATGACTTGAAAAAGTTAGGTATATTCCAGAGCCAAGAGGAAATCGATAATTACACATTTACAGATAAGAATGGTAATGTATCAAAGATTCAGCCGACAGCTGTGCCTGGAGATTTGAAATTTGAGGATTATAATAATGATGGAAAGATCGATGATAAAGACCGTCACTACCTAGGTTCTATGGATCCGTTGTTTACATTAAATTTAGGAAACACATTGAGCTATAAGAATTTCTCTTTGTTCTTCAACTTCCGTTGGATGCCGGGTAATGATACTCACTTCTTAGGTTTCAACCCTAACGCTTACGGAATGAGTCCTACAGGTAATCAGTTGGATGATGTTGCTCCTTGGACTCCGGATAATCACACAAATGAATATCCTCGTTACGGATATAACAACTCTATGAACTATCAATATTGGAGCCCGCGTTCATTCTTGAAATTGAAAGACTTAGTGTTTTCTTATAACTTCGATCAAGAATTATTAAAACCGCTAGGTATCGCTGCTTTTCGTTTGTATGTTTCTGGTACAGACTTGTTCACCATTACCGGATGGAAGGGGTTAGACCCTGAGGATGGTGGTACGATTGCGGGAGGTACTACATCAAGCCGTTTCGGTAGTAGTGGTACTTATCGTACAGTTACAGCGGGTATTAACTTGACTTTCTAATGGTAAATTAAAATCGAATTTAAAATATATGAAACTTCAAAGATATTTATTGACTGTTGCTGTTGGCACAGCGTTGACAGTTGGTTTCGTGGGATGTGCTGGTCAAGATGAGTTCTTGGAAGAACATTCTTATCAATATGATGATCAGACTTTCTATCAGTCTGAGTCCGATATTGAGATGGCTTTGAATGGTTGCTATCAGATGATTCAATCTTTGATGATGGGACAAACTCATGGCGGTCACTCTTGGATTTTAGGAGGTGTTGGTCTAGATACATATGCATATTCTGATGGTAATAGCGAATTGTCTGATTGGAACAAGATGACTCCAGCAAGTGGTTTCGCTCGTCACTGGTATGATAATTTGTATAAGATGGTTAACCGTGCTAATACGGTTATCGATATGATGGATCAACGTGATATCGAGTATTCTTCAGAAGAGAAAAAATTAGCGCTTCGTGCAGAGGCTTGTTTCTTCAGAGGATGGGCTTATCGTAATTTGGCCGGTATATTTGGTAATATTCCTATTTTGGAGCATCACGCTACAGAAGTACAGACCGGATATCAACCGAATACTCGTGAAGAGATTTGGAAATTCTGTTTGGAAGACTTTAAGTATGCCGCACAAAACTTGCCGAAACAAGCAGCTATGCCGGGTAAAGTGACTCGTGCTGTCGCAGATCACTATCTTGCGGAGATAGATTTGGATCTTGGTGATTTTAAGGGCGCATTAGAGGCTACTACTCGTGTAATCGATGGTACAGACGGTGATTATCATTTGATGACAACTCGTTTTGGTTCTCGTGCCGCTGAATCAACAGACCGTTATGGAAATTCTTTAGCAGCTCCTGTTGGAGCATATTGGGATTTGTTCCGTGAAGGTGGCAATCAAAACTCTCCGGAGAATAAAGAGGCTCTTTGGGTTTGTCAATATAATTACGGAACCGGTTCTACCGGTGGTGGTGGCAACGAATGGGGTAAGATCGGTGCTAACAACATCGAGTCTTGTTGGATGTCTGCCACTGTTCGCGCGAACAATTCGAAACGTACGTTGAGTGACGGTAAGACTGTTTTCTATTTGTGGGGTGATAATGTCGCTTGTTTTCCGAAAGGTGTTGTAGGTAGTGCATTATCATCTGTTCCCTCCGCAGAAGGTCGTTATGAGGCAAATATCGCTCGTGACTCTATGGGTGGTAATGTTCCTTTCCAGGCTTCTGTGATTATTCCGACAAAATTTGCTCATCAATTATTGTGGGCTGAGTCTTCAAAGAATGGAAAAGTTGATTTCCGAGGTTCTGAGGTGATGATGCAACGTAACTGGTACACTCCGGGAGGTACTCGTTGGCTGGACGAGAAAGCTGCCGCATTTGATCGTGCGAAAAAAGCCATAGGAACTCCGGATGAAGAGAAATATAAAATTTTAGCCGGTGATACATTTAATATCTATCCGCATCTATGGAAGTTCTCTGATGATAGACATCCGAATGGGGATAATAAGGCTTATGATTGTGACTGGTATATGTTGCGTATAGCTGAGACTTATCTATTGCGTGCTGAAGCTTATTTGGCTTTAGGCGATAAGGCTAAGGCTGCAGATGATATCAATGTGTTGCGTGATCGTGCTAATGCTTCTAGATGTACAGCTGCCGATATTAATATTGACTATATCTTGGATGAGCGTGCTCGTGAGTTGCTAGGAGAGGAGAATCGCTGGATTACATTGAACCGCTTGTCTCTCAATCCGAATGTAATGTCTTACATCAGTGATTGTCACCCCGTACAAGATATAAAAACAGGAAATACGATGTATGACCGTGCTCGTAAATATGCTTTCGGATTTGAGAACTTGTCAGGTTCTAACCAACCTCGTGAGTGGAATGCAGCAGAGAATCGTTATTATTCTAACTTCCATCCGCACAACTATCAGTATCCGATCCCGACACAGGTTATTCAGTCTAATACGGGTATGGAGTATCCTCAGAATCCAGGATATTAATAGTATAGAATTAAGAGGGTTGATCGTTAGACCCTTCTTGCTTTATTTAAGTCCTATCATCTATAAAGGATGGTAGGACTTTTTTATTGTAACTTTTATTTGTTTCAAATGAAAACATTTGTATTTGATTGTAGCGAGAATGAAATGTGATTTTTAATACAAAATAATGACGGAATAATTACATTTGGGGCTATTAGAAAAGAAATAAAAAAAGGAAGATGATAAAACGATATTTAGGATTTATAATCCTATTATTAGGCATCTTTGCCTGCCATAAAGAGACCCTGTCAGATCGAGCAAGAGCTTCAATGATGGGTGTTGTGCGCGATGCGGTAGAAGGACGTTATAAGGTAGGTGTTAAATGGATGCAGATTAGAGATGTGAAGACTATTTATGAAAATGATTCAATCTGTCTGTTGCAATGTCGCGTAGATGCGCAAGACAGTATGGGCAAGAAAGAGATGCTTGAATATCATTATGTTTATTTATGGGATCGTTTTATGAGTTATGCCGAAAGAAGAGCTGTCTTTAACGATGCTATTATTGATGCCCATTGCTTGTCGGATGAACGTATCGAGCGTTTCCGCCGAGAGTTGAATGAGGATGGCGGATCGCTTTATGATGGTATCTTTGGAGAAACAGCTCCAATAAAAGAGAAAAGAGAAGAGCGCTAAGCGGCAAAGATTATTGCTTATAGTTTAGTAGCAGGAGCCATAGCCTTATTGTTTGCCATAGGAGCATTACTTTATGATTTATTACAAAAGAGAGAGCATTTTACGCTTCTGGCTATTTGTTGCTATTGGCGCTGTTGGGTGGATGCTCATATTACGTAGGTCAAGTAGCACCCTATTGGCGGGCATTTATGCCATCGAATTATTATGAGGTTACGTTAAAGATGCCTGTTTGGCATGTATTAAGTTGGATTCTATTACCGGCTCTTTTGTTGCTGTGGCGTTCGTTGCGCTGTTTTTCACAAACTCTAAAATTAAAGAACCATATTCTTATAGGCTCTAATTGAGGACTCAAAACAACCGGCCTTATTCTAAACTTATCCCGAACCCGGGTATTTTTTATCAAATGATTTTCTCCATAGGTAGGCCGTAGCATTGCGGTGTGCTGATGTGGATTCGTTTATTTTAGTAATAGGGAAAGAAGCTTCTTCGTCGTACAACCTTGTTGGTTGCGGGCGAAGGGCTTCTTGTTTTTGAGCGTTATTCGGGAACATAAATGATTTCTCCGTTTTCTAATTCGTAGGCGATTCCTATTTTTTTCCCTTGTTTCTCGTTTCTCTCTTTTTGTTCTTGAGATGCCGTATAACGATTGATCTTTTTCCCCTCTTTTGTAATAATTTCCATATCTTTTTTTCCGGGATTTTTCACTATAGTGAAGTCTTCTTGATTTAATATTTCTTTCATATTATAATGGCTGACTAAAGCAACCATGAGTGCTACAGCAAACACCATAGCGACATCAAAAAGATTACTGACCACACTCATTGGATCATTCTCTTCGTCTTTTTTTAATAATCTCCGCTTCATTGCTTATTTTCCGTTTCATTTAATAATTCAGCTATAAATTCGAGGTTTGTCATATCTTGCAAATACCAACGTTGTTTGACCTGTTGTGTAATAAAACCGATGGCGGCGGCAAAAAGACCAATAACTGTTGTGGCGAAAGCAACTTGCATATTATATGCCATGGATGCTATGTCTCCCGAAGAGAGGCCTACTAATGCGGGTCCCATAGGGATTAGTGTGCCCATAAGTCCGAGCATAGGTCCCATTTTACTTAGGGTTTTGGAGATGGATAGATCTTTATCTGCTTCGATTTCAAAATCTGAGAGTAAGCGCTCACGCATCGCTTTTGTCTCTGTCGTGAGTAGACTTTTCATATAAGAGACAACAAGAGAAGGATTCTTTTGAGGTAAATGCTCTAAAAGAGTAATTACATTGTTTTCATTTAATTTGTTAAGCTGCTGATTAATGAGCGATGCTGTACGACGAATGGCTAAATATTGACCGAAAAAGCTACCTATAAGCAATAAAGAACGGCCAAAGAAGATAATAAGCAAAACAATGACAGGGACAAGTAAACCTGTTGAAATCCAATAAAGAATGTCTGAGATGTAGTTCATAATGTTAATTTTTTAGTGATTCGTTTTATTTTTATTCTATATGTTATAATACCAATGACTGCTCCTATTATTAAAAGAGAGCAGACACTACCCAATGCCTCCCAATTTACCTTGCTGATACCTGCTATAGCTGTTTGACCATTGACAGTGGCTAATATTCCAAGGATAGCGATAAGAGCATTTGTAAGAAACAGCAATTCCAATCGTATCTCTTTTTCAGGCAGTAACCGTTTCAGACACCAGCATCCGAAAGGAATTGTCGTTAAAATAATGATGGAGAGAGACCATGCTATAATTGGGAAAGATATGCCCGGAAAGGCGAAGATCACGGATACTAATAGACTGAAAAGAACTGGTATTATTAGTATACCTGGAAACCATTTTAGGAAGAGGTAAGACCATTTTGCGTAACGGCTAATCTTATTTGATGTATGAATATATGCATATAGAATGCAGAATGTAATTTGTATAATGACCTCTATTGTGAGTATTACGGCTATATCAAGCATTAATTTAGGATTTGCGAGCCAATCTGATATTTGAGATTTGGATTGTTCAATGGCGAGTGGCCACATTAAACCTACAATTAGGGCGCATAGCATCGCTATAAGTATTACAATGGGTCTTTTTTGATAGGTTTGCTTTAATATGTAATTAAAGCAAACCAAGATCATGATTACAAGAACTATCGTTTCCATTATTTCTCTATTTTATTACGACGATGAAGGATGAAAAAAATCAATATGCCAATAACGATGATAGTCAGTGAAACAACAATCGCATTATTGATAATTGTCGTATTTTTTTTCGAAGAGTTTAGTTCCTCTTTTTTTAGCACTAGTTTATTGTCATTCTTTAATGAAGCATTACGAATGTCGTGAATAGCCTGTTTATACGCAGAAGCGTTGTTTGGCGTTACATTTGACGCTATATATTCACGTAATTTAGTATTATCACAGACGAATCCGGAGCATGAAGGCTTGTATTTATTTACCAATTCAGTATGTGTTCGCGCTATATTTTTTAATTGTATAGGTGAGGCTTTCCACATGCCTTTACGTGCTGTTTCCATCATGACGGCTGTTATTTCTTGTAGGGCTGCTGGATTTTGTTGTTCAAAATAACTTCGAAGATTTAAGTTGTATTTGTCTTGTATATAAACATTATATAACTCATCCCATAGTTCATTGTCTATAACTTCCGGTTTCATGATATTCCAACCGTAAGTGTTTTGTATGATTTCGGCAAAATGAGCAGCTGCGCTAGCTTTACCTCTCATCTTTTCTTGTATATAATGAGGGTTGAAAATGGTTGTACGTGTCTCTACGCCAATAGCTTCTTTCAAATCTTGTATACGCATATTATGATGATTACGATAGTCACTCATGTAAGCGTCAGGCTCTTTACCCGTAACATTACGGACAGAGAGGTTCATACCTCCCATAAACTCATACACGTGATCGAGGCTTAGAGCTCCCCAAGTATTACTTTGTCGAGGTTGAATGATGGCGTCTGTGTTGGTTAGTGCCGCTTCTAACGCGAATAGCTGCACTTGCTCCCACGCTTTTTCGCTACCGTAAAATGCTCCCATATTATGTAAATAAAGAGAAGTTATATCGGAGCTATTGTCCCATTGATCGCCATGTTGCACCATATCTGTAATGCCTGTGCCATAATTTCCGTTTATACCACCAAAAACTCTACGAGTTGATATTTCTCGTGCTTCTTTAGGCGATATACCTCGTTTGATAAGTGCACTTTCAGTGTCAGTAACACCTTGTTTTACATAATTATCATATTTGTCATTATGTGAGGCGGCTGCCATTTCAACGGCACGAGAAATTAAAAACAGGCGTGATGCGGCGATATCTCGTAATTGTCCACTTGTCTGAACAACAATGTCTATTCGTGGACGCCCCAGTTGCTCAGAGGGAATAAGGCGAATATCTGTTACTCGTCCAAAAGCATCCCGAATAGGCTCAACGCCTAACATATATAATATTTGAGCGATGGTCGCACCTTCTGTTTCTACAAATTCACCACTCCATAGGGTGTAGCTTACTTTGCGGGGTATAGAATCGTTATGGCGTTTTTGATACATCTCAATTGTGCTCTTAGCCAACTCGATGCCATGTTTCCAGGCTATTTCACTTGGCGTAGCTTCTGCGTTTATAGCATAAAGATTACGTCCGGTAGGTATGGTATTTGGATTGGTGATAGGATCCCCTCCCGGTGACGGAGCGGTGTAACCACCATTCATGGCGTTAATAAGCGACTTAAATTCAGCTTCAGGACTATTCTCTAAATTCTCTTTATAAATGTGTACATTGCGAATGGTTTGTTCCAAATTTGTTATTAAGCGTGCGAATTCAATCTCTTTTGGATTATGTTCTTTTGATTTGATCATATTTTTGGGACTTTTCATCATGTTTATCATAAACGCCATATCTTGTGGCTTATTAAGTTGGCGGCATATTTCTCTGGCATTTTGTAGCTCTTCTTTATTAATGCCTGCGATAGCGCAGATGGCATTGTCTGATGGTTGGGCATTATCATTGAAGAGTTGTGTCACTAATTCGCGGGCTGGATTTAGATAGCGATTAGTAAACAGAAATTTATGTTTCTCTAAGTCTGTTGTGGCTTTATTTCGTGGTTTATCTAATGCTAATAAGGAATAAGCGATAGGATCGATGGACATCGCATACACACTGCTGCGGATGCGATCTGCGGAATAAGGCTTACCCATAGTATATGGCTCTCCTGTAATTTTTTCATTGGCGATTTCTTCCGCGAAAGTCTCTATGCGAGCGATTTCTTCTTCTGTATAGGGTGTGGTTAAAAGAGAGTCTAGACGCAATTCTCTGTGGATACCTAACTCAATGGTCTGTCGCTTAACTTTTAAAGCCGCATTATGTATACTTGATTTTTCCCCCGCATAAAGAAGATCGTTATATTGTTGTATCGCAGAACATAAATTTTTATAAGTAGTCCTTATATTACTCTCCATGAAAGGAGGTGTGAGATAAGATTGTAGTACGGCATAAGAGCGTCGTTTAGCAATGATGCCTTCCCCAACATCTCCTATTGAATAAATATAAAGATGAGGAATCGAACCGACTAATGCGTCAGACCAGTCGTTATTACTTAAGGCAACTTGTTTCTTGGGTGTAAATTCCAAACTTCCATGAGTGCCAAAGTGAATCATTACATCTGCGTTAAAGCTTTGTTGAGCCCAAAGATATGACGCTATATAAGCGTGAGGAGGCGCGGCGTTTGTGCCATGTACAATAGCGAAATCATCATCTCCTTTACCTGCTGCCAATTGTGGTAATAATACGACATTACCAAAATCGATGCGAGGTAGAGCCAACTCTCCATTATCTGTGGAAATATAAGAACCGGGGAATTCACCATCAAGAGCGATAACATCTGCCATCATGGATGGACAAATTGATTTTTGGGTCCAATTTTTGTAATCTTTAGTTGAGATAAGAACCGGATTGCCATTTTTTAGGAAGTCCATTTTTGCTCCATTCGCATAGGCGTTGAACACAGAACCTTGCTTTTGTATAAGTTGTTGTAAGTCTTCCGCCGAAGCAGGGAGATTTTCTATGTGATATCCTTCTTGCTTCATTCTTACTAAGAGGTTGTATAGAGATGGGATGACCTCCATACCTGCGGCAGTGAGCGCGTTTTGTCCCGGTCCTTTATAATAATATATCGCTACACGTTTTTCTTTGTTAGGCTTGTTTTGTAAGGAGATATAATTGCTGATCGTTTGAACGAATGTATCCAAACGTTTAGGCATCGCATATACTTGCTGGATGCCCTCTTTATCGATTCGATGTGCAAATAGCGCATAAGGAAGGATGGCTCCATCAATTTCGGGCATAACAATACTTTGAGACATAAATCCGCCATTCATTCCCATTTTGTCATTTTCCCATTCTTTATCCAATCGATTTACATTTAGTGGGGCGAATAGAGGAATATTTTGTTTGGAGAGATAGTTGACCAGATAGTCTCCAACACGTCCGTGTGCCATATTGATAATTGCGTTAGGCTGAATAGAATCCACCTGGTTATTGTATATTAAGTTTTGCATGTTTCGTACAGGGTATACTACATTTCCGCGTTTCTCTAAAGCCTTAATAAGTTCTGTAGGTTCGCCCATTTGGCCGGTAATGATAATATGGGGAGCGTTATTCCTGAGAAGATGATGGCTTTTCAGAAAGGTTTCATATTCATTAACGCTGTTAAATTCTAAAGCCTCTTGATTGTCGGGCGCTTTAGGGTCTATATGATAGAATTGTTTGAATTCTTTTTTTAGGGGAGCATTCGGTTCATTACTATCAAACGTTTTAGAATCAATATGTCGGCGAATATAGAGTAACATATTGCGATAATTCTGTTGTCCACCTTCATTTAAGTATTCCTTGATAGTTGTCGCTGTTGTAGAGTCTGTTGAAATAATATCATTGGCCGGATTTGTCGCTATTGTTGTTATGATAGATACACCTTTATCTGCGGCTTTACGTATGATAGTCCGTTGCTCTTCGGTAATGCGAAGTCCCATGCCATTTATAAGAATTGCGTCATATTTATCTATATCTTGCAATTTATCCATATCGATAGAGAAGAGTTTGATGTGGGTGTTGTTGTTAGATTTCGCTATTTCTCCAAGCGTGATAGCTTGATAATTGATGAATGCGATTTGTGTAGTGGAGAAAAAGGTGCGCCAAGCGAAGATTCCCACTAAAGTCGCGATAAGAAATGTTCCTGTCAATAATTTTTCTTTTCGTTTCATATCTATTTTTTCTGTTTTTTATTTACGAATTGTTCTATATCGAGCGATAAACCAATCGAGCAAGTTGTACCAGTTGTGGTAGGAGAGTTGCTGTAATAGTAGTTTGGACGATAATTGAAAATGTTATCAACGGTGAATGTTAGGTTCGCTCCTTTGAAAATGCGCTGAAATACAGATATTTTCCATATACTATAACCAGGATAGCTTTGTTTTTCGGTCTGTTCAAACGCATTTGCCCGAGTGTATACATCTGTTGTCATTCTTGATAAATAGCGTCCGGAAAGGGCTATTCCTAAGCTGTATATTTTCCAATCTTTGTCGTATGCGATGCGAGCGGTAGCAGAATGAGGTCGGGTTGATGAAAGCATAGGTTCTCCCTTTTTTATATGCTCATATGTATAGGCGTAAGATAGTTTCCAAGAAATGCCACAAGGGTATTTCCCGGATGTATTCGCGTCGATACCGCTTACATGTAAGCGAGACATATTAGTATAAACTTGTCCTGCCAAAGATTGATCCCATGCGGTAGTGATACGATTATTTACAATGTTATAAAATCCGGTAATAGTTAAATTGTGCCGTCCTTTGATATATTCAACCGAGAGCGAGAAATTGTGGCTTGATTCTGGTTTTAAATCAGGGTTGCCATATATCATAAAGATATTGCCCATAAAGAAATTCATGTACATCTCTTTGAGTGTTGGGGCTCGGAATCCACCCGCATAAGAGCCTCTTAAGGAGCAATGACCTATTTTATACATAAGTCCTAGTTTAGGAGACAGATGTGATAGCTTTGTCTTTGAAAAATAATCAAAGCGAAGACCTGATATAAGGTTGAACTTTTTGTGAGGATTCCAATCAAATTGGATGAAGGCATCCGCTGTTTGTTGTATGTAGTGACTGCCATTAATAAATTGATATGACATTAAATAATCCCGTATATAATCGCCCCCCAATGTCAAGATATGTTTATCTATAAATGTATGGTTGAAAAGCGTCCGGAGTGTATGTTGAACATTGCTATAATTGCGAATGTCTTGTTGGTTGAAGATGATATAATTGCTTTTGTCATATTGATCAAAGGCATAAGAAAGCATTAGGTTGTCTTTGCTCGTTATGTCATAATCTCCTTTCAGACCGCCAGTAAAGCTACGATAATGCTCTTTTTGACTTTCAGCGGAATTTCGTTCTCGAAAAAAATATCCCGCTCGGGTCGTGAATTTTAAATTGTCTGTTATATTATAAATGAGTCGTTCTTTTATGTTGAATGTTGAGTTGCCATAGATAGAGTTATAATCTCCTATATCATCGTTGTCCTTTCCATTAGAAAGATCGATTGCGTCAATAGATGTGTATTGGATGTTTGTAAGAGAGTTAACGTGTTTGGTGTTAAAACTTATAGATCCTCCGTATCGCTGTTCGTTATGAGCTCCATAACGGCCGTTTATGTTGACTGCCCAAGGCTCGTGAGATTCTCGGCTAATAATGTTTACGACTCCACCAATGGCATTAGACCCATAGAGAGACGATGCCGCTCCTTTTACTATTTCTACACGTTGTACATTGTCCATATTTAAGCGGTTATAGTCCACATTGTCAAGAGTCTCACCCGCCAATCGTTCTCCATCGACAAGAAATAAGACGGAGTTGCCTCCAAAGCCCGACATATTAAGAGTGGTTTGTTGGTTCATGGAGTATGAAAACTCTATGCCGGGTAGTTCCGCTTGTAACAAGTCTCCGATATTAGTGGGATCTATGCGTTTGATATCCCGCTCGGTGATAACTTGTGTTACAATTGGGGCCTCTTTTAGTAGCTTAGGTGTACGAGTGCCCGTTACTACAATTTGTTCAAGCTCGGTCGTTTTTTCCTTGAGCCGAAAATTCACGACATTGTGATGATTTTCATTGATAATTCGTGAGTCATCAAAATATCCGATATAGCTTGCTGCTAATGTGTATTTTTTATTGTTGGGTAATTGTAGCGCGTATAGACCGTTGTTATCGGTGATTGTTCCAAGTGAAGAGCACTCTTTTACGACAATAGTAGCGCCTGGAAGAGGCTTGTTGTTACAATCTGTGATGATTCCGGATATATGGCGTTGAGCTTTCATGCTGACAAGATGAAAGATGCTCAACGCTAAAATTAGCGTAAGTCTCATTGTCATAATTGTAAGGGATATAAATAGTCAATAGTAATCATGCCTTTTACGCCAGCCCCGTTCATGAAGTTGGAAAGTTTTAGTGCCGCATAACTTCCATCGCTGAGTTGGAGTATATAAATTTTCCCGGAGAGGGCGTATATAGGAGGCATTACAGATGTGTCAATATTTAGCCATTTGGATAAGCATGGATTATAAAAATCCTTTGTGTAAATAATAAGCCCATCCATCATTTGTGACATATCTATGGCTATTTTGTCAGTAGTCCATTTATCTGGAATAAATGCGTTTTGAGGTATGGCGTTTATGTTCGAGATCGAATAAAAATCTTTAGACGTAGATTCCACGACAGAGCCATTATTCGTCTTTGTGTCATAGCGATGTACGGCGAAATCCCATTTTTCAGGGACAGTCTCATCAATCGCTTTTGTTATAACTTGCTTGTCGTGCAGATTTATATATTGCCATTCTGTATGGCTTGTGGCATTAATATATATTTGGCCGATATGCGTTTTTTCATCTACGTTAATAAAACCATATTCATTATCTTTTTCAGATAGCGGTTTATCGTAAATGTTTTCGAACAAGCCGTTACAAGCCGAGAGCGATAGCATAGCTATCACTCCCGAAAAAAAATATATAGTTTTTAGGCTTACGATCATTGTCTGTGTTTGTTATTTGTTATTTTCTTGTATTGAGCCAGGCAGGAATGTAACAGTAAGTCCTCCCATGACAGCGGGCACCTTGAATTGCATTTGCGCGTTGTCTTTTGAGTTGATGACAGCTGTATAGTCACATTCATAGGAGGAGTTTTCTCCATTCATTCCCATTAGAGTTTGTCCCTTCCCCGTGAGCGTATAGATGCCTGCGTTTTCATCTATCTGAGCGTTTGGGATGGTAAATTGTCCCCATGAATTTGAGTTGAAAGTAACTTTGGCTGTACCATTTGTGTTTTCAACAATCGTTATGGTTTCGTGGGCGTTGTAGGTGTTTTTGAAATAGTCGCAATTAGCGAGTGTATACCCATGGTAATTGCCGGCTATGCTTATTACGCTTAGTGTCTCCTTATCATTGTTGCAAGCTAAAGAGAAGAGCGCTGCCGCAGACACGATTAAAATAGTTTTCACTTTCATATAGATAGCTTTTTTCGTTTTTCTGATGGCAAAATTATGGATATGCATAGAGGCCGGCAATACTCTGATTTTGGTATTTTGTGGCGACATAAGCCCCCTTTATGCTCTCTTGTAGGTATTGTTTATTTAGGAGGAGGTTGATATTTTTGCGTTGATAAATAATGATATTTAATTGTAGGAGATGAATAAGTCCAATGGGTATAGGCCCATCGAAAAAATGCGCGATTTAGTGCGGGATAACAGTGTGTTAATTCTAGTGATGGGCCGTTTTGGCATATCTTTAGGGTTTGGTGATAAAACCGTAAGGGATGTGTGCCGCGCTCATAATGTAGATGAGAATACATTTTTGGAAGTGGTGAATTTTGTCTCGGATAAAGATTATAATTATGAAGCCATTTCTTTGCCTTCCCTTATTGGCTATCTTAAGCAAGCTCATGAATATTTCTTGGATTTTATTTTGCCCAATATCCGTCGTAAGCTAATAGAGGCGATCGATTGTTCGGGGGCGAGTGATTTGGCGATGCTTATCGTTAAATATTATGATGAGTATGTAACAGAGGTCAGGAAACATATGAAATATGAGGATGATATTGTATTTACTTATGTGGAACAATTATCGCAAGGTTTCTTGAATCGGAATTTTAGTATATCCGCTTTTGCCGGAAAGCATGCGCCAATAAGTTATAAGCTTAAAGAGTTGAAGGATATTATAATTCGGTATTACCCGGAAAAGAATAACTATTTATTGAATGCCGTACTTTTTGAAATTATTTTGTGTGAGCAAGATTTGACATCGCATTGCATGATTGAGGATAAGTTATTTGTTCCCGCGGTAAGGCAGATAGAGCAGCAGTTGAAAAATAGCGGATCTGTTTTTTATGCGGAGGAGTCAGACGATGAGGTCGTGGATAAGATAAAGACGGAGGTTCTTAGTGACCGGGAAAAAGATATTGTTATTTGTATTACAATGGGTATGAATAATAAGGAAATAGCGGATCATTTATTTTTATCGGTACATACGGTGACCACTCACCGGCGAAATATATCTAATAAGTTACAAATACATACCACCGCAGGGTTGATTATTTATGCGATCGCGAATAAATTGGTCAATATAGAGGATCTCCCTAAAAAGTGATGAAAATAGTGCTCTATTAAGGCCTCTTGAAGTGATTAATAGAGCACTTGTCGTTAGAATAGTTAATCACTACCCCTAGTGAATAGTTATTCACTTGACAAGTGATTAACTATTCACTTAATTCATTGATTTGCAGTATAATATAAGTTAAACAGAAAAAGGGGGGATGCATCTTTGAAGATGTATCCCCCTTGGTTATTATGCGGAAGCGGGGGGATTCGAACCCCCGGTACCCAAACGAGTACGTCAGTTTAGCAAACTGGTGGTTTCAGCCACTCACCCACACTTCCTTGTAAGTATCGTGCTTTTCTTTTAGAATTGCGATGCAAAGGTATAGCTATTTTTTAAATAAACAAACCTTTTTGCGTTATTTTTTTAAAAAAAAGATATTACTTTTGTGCCGTATGTTGATAATCAATTGTTTATAAATGGATATAAAAAAACGAATTTTATCGAATAAGCCGAAAGTCCTTATCGGATCGGTCGTTTTAGTATTGTTGATTTTGTCAAGTTGGGGTATATATAGGCTGTTATGGTCAGTTAATTTCAAGCCTAATCGTAATGTTTATATATATATTGACGAAAGAAGAGATTTTGCGGACCTTTGTCGTCAGTTGGAAACCATCGCGAAATGTGTCCATATAAATAGCTTCAAAACTCTTGCTAAAATGGCTGGTTATCCGCAATCCATTCGTACGGGACGCTATGAGGTGCAACCCGGCATGAGCAATTTTTCGTTATTGAAAGACTTGCGCCGAGGTCATCAGGCCGCCGTTCAGCTTACGTTTAATAATATTCGTTTAAAAGAAGATCTGGCGAAACGACTCAGCGAACAGCTAATGTTTGGAGAGAACGATTTGTTGTCAATGTTAAATGATTCGGCATATTGCGATTCATTAGGCTTCACGCCAACGACTATAGAAGCGTTGTTTATTCCAAACACATATGAGATATATTGGAATATATCCGTGAATCGTTTTTTGCGCAGGATGAAGCGAGAATATGACGCTTTTTGGACCTCTGAGCGCATAGAGAAAGCGAAGGAGATCGGTTTGTCGCCAATAGAGGTAGCAATCTTAGCTTCCATCGTGGAAGAAGAAACTGCCAGTGTAGATGAATACCCTGTTGTGGCGGGCCTCTATATAAATCGTTTGCGTGCGGGGATCCCTTTACAAGCCGATCCGACGATTAAATATGCGGTTGGCGATTTCTCTTTACGCCGTATATTGCATGAGCATTTGAAGGTTGAATCTCCATATAATACTTATAAATATGCGGGCTTGCCGCCAGGTCCGTTGCGTGTTCCAAGTATTAGAGGCTTAAATAGCGTGTTGAATTATATGCGTCATAACTATTTATATATGTGCGCAAAAGAAGATTTTTCAGGCAGACACAATTTTGCTGTTACTCTGGCGCAGCATAATCATAATGCTTATCTTTATAGAGCAGAGCTTAATAGGAGAGGAATACGATAGGCGTAAGTTTTTGCGTGTAAGTAGGTGAAAGAGACGATAGCTATTGATGTTTTTTTATCATTTTCGTAATAGGTTTTTTAGCATAAATATTTGTGCCTTTTGATCAAATATTTGACGTACATTTGTGGAAAGAATCTTAAAAAAGGGGAACAAATAGGTTTATGAAAAAGTATTTATTGACCAGTTTACTGGTATTGCTGGTTTTAGTGGGAAAAGCTCAAGAAGATCAATCGGGAATAGTGAATGTGGGGGCGGATATGCCGGCGTTTACGATTGTTTCAGATAATGGACAAACACTTCAATCGGATTCACTTAAAGGAAAAGTCCTTTTGGTGAGTTTCTTCGCGACATGGTGTCCGCCTTGTCAAAAAGAATTGGCTTCTGTACAACAAATGTTGTGGCCTAAATACAAGGACAATAAAGATTTTGTTTTGTTGGTGATAGGTCGAGAGCATTCAGAAGCGGAGTTGGTGAAGTATAATGAAAGAAAAGGATTTGATTTTCCTCTTTATCCGGATAAAAATCGCCAGATATATGAGAAGTTCGCAAAAAGTGTGATTCCTAGAAGCTATTTGGTGAGCAGAACGGGAAAGATTGTCTATGTTACACAGGGTTATACAGAAGCGGAGTTCGCTGAGCTAATAACGAAAATAGAACAGGTTTTAAAAAATTAAGAATATGAAATACAATAATATACATTTGATTTATTTTTCTCCGACGCATACGTCAGCAAAGATTGTCTATGCGATAGCGGAGGGAATGGATGCGGCTTTTATGTCTGAATCTGATGTGACTCGTGAAGGCTTAGATATGGAAGAAACCATTGATGATGAATTGACAATCATCGCGGCTCCGGTGTATGGTGGGCGAGTTTCAGAGACTGCGATAGAACGGTTTAAGAAATTTAAATCGATACATCATGCGCCTATTGTCCCGGTTGTGCTTTATGGCAATAGGGATTATGAAGACGCCTTGCGTGAGCTTTGTGATTTGGTCACTGCGCAAGGGTTTATTCCTGTAGCGGCGGGAGCATTTGTTGGAGAACACTCTTATAGCCGAAAAAATATGCCTATAGCTGAAGGTCGTCCGGATGAGGCAGATTTAGATCGAGCTGTTCGGTTTGGGAAAGAAATCATCGCAAAACTGAGAGAGGTGTCTTGTGTGGAGTGTTTAGAGCCATTGAAGGTAAAAGGAAATTATCCATATAGAGTAAAAGGTCCCTCTACGCCGCAAGCTCCTGTTACGGATAATGAGCTGTGTACTCGATGTGGTTATTGTATGGACGCTTGTCCTACACAGGCTATTTCCATGGTCAATGGAGAGATGTATAGTGATCCTAACTTATGTATAAAATGTTGTGCTTGCGTAAAAGAGTGTCCTGAAGGAGCTCGTACATTCAATACACCTTATACCGAGATGCTTCATAAAAATTTTAGTGCTCGTAAAGAACCGGAGATTTTTATATGAAAAGAATATTTACAGTAGTCTTGTCGCTGTTCTTGATTTTTGATTTATCTGCGACAACAAAAGAGGTTCGTTTAAAATTAATAGAAACTAGTGATATTCATGGAAATTTTTATCCATATAATTTTATAAGACGCCAAGAATGGGGGGGGAGTTTAGCTCGTATCTATTCGTATGTGCAAAAGCAACGCGAGGTGTATGCCGATAATTTGTTGTTGTTTGATAACGGAGATTTGCTTCAGGGACAGCCTTCGGTATATTATTATAATTTTATGGATACGGTTTCGACACATTTAGCAGCCTCAGTGATGAACTATATGGGGTATAATGCCGGGAATATGGGTAATCATGATGTAGAAGCTGGTCATGCGGTGTTTGATCGTTGGATAAAGCAATGTAACTTTCCTATATTGGGGGCAAATATAGAAGATGCCGTTAGTCATAAGCCATATCTTAAGCCTTATGAGGTGTTTGTGCGTGATGGTGTTAAGGTAGCAGTGTTAGGTATGATTACGCCGGCTATACCGGTGTGGTTGCCGGAAAGCTTGTGGAAGGGGCTTTATTTTGCGGATATGGAAGAAACAGCCAGGAAGTGGGTGAGATTTATACGGGAGACGGAAAAGCCTGATGTGATAGTTGGGGTCTTTCATGCTGGTTCTGAGGCGAGGACAATGTCTGGAAAGTATAGAGAAGATGCGTCGCTTGAAGTTGCAACTAATGTCCCCGGGTTTGATGTGGTAATGATGGGGCATGATCATAGTCGGTATTGTCAAAAAATAGTGAATATAGAAGGTGATTCAGTGTTGCTTATTAATCCGGCGAGTAATGGGCGTGTGGTAGGTGATGTAGATGTGGTGCTGAAGTTGGTTGATGGAAAAGTGCTAGGAAAGCAGTTTAAGGGGCAATTGACGGATATGGATCAGTTCTCTCCAAGTGAGGATTTTTTTTGTGCATTTTCATCGCAGTATGAAGCAGTACAGCGATTTGTGTCTGAAAAAGTGGGCTCTTTTACTGAATGTGTAACGACTCGGCCAGCATATGTGGGGCCTTCGGCATTTATCGATTTTATACATACACTGCAATTGGAGTTGACAGGTGCGGATGTCTCTTTTGCGGCTCCTCTCTCATTTGACGCTAAAATAGCTAAGGGCGATTTAACAATAAGTGATATGTTTAGCTTATATAAGTATGAGAATATGTTGTATACGATGCGTTTGACAGGTAAGGAGATAAAAGATTATTTAGAGGAATCGTATGCAATGTGGGTAAATCAAATGAAATCTCCGGAGGATCATTTATTATTGTTGATGGGGCGAAAAAGAGGTGAGCGGAAGCAATGGTCGTTTGTGAATCCAAGTTTTAACTTTGATTCTGCGGCCGGAATCATATATACGGTAGATGTAACGAAGCCCAAAGGAGAAAGAGTGACAATTTTAAGGATGGCAAATGGACAGCCTTTTGTTCGTGATAAGAGTTATAAGGTGGCGCTTAATTCTTATAGAGGAAATGGTGGAGGGGAGTTGTTGACGAAGGGTGCAGGAATTGCTCAGTCTGAGTTGCGAGATCGGATTCTTTCTGCGACAGATAAGGATCTTCGCTATTATATGATTCAATATATTAAGCAAAAGAAAGTTCTTTCTCCACAACCGTTAGACCAATGGAAGTTTGTACCGGAAAAATGGGCAGTACCTGCGGGGAATAGAGATTTGCGATTATTATTTGAATGATTTTTCTATACATTAAAAATACGCGAGTCATTGTCCGCGAATTTTTTTCAAAAAAAGTTGTCATAATATTTGGATAATAAAAAAG
>CAUWMZ010000049.1:0-74526 GCA_963560035.1 uncultured Parabacteroides sp. | reverse complement strand
CAAAGCTACAACCAAACCTCAAAGTGTAAAAGGTGCATTTCTTCGAATGCTTACTATCTACAGGTATTTCTTCTTTTCCTAAAGGATCTACTACGTTACAAATATTCTTTGATACAGATCCTGCTAAATGGCAACAAATGAATGATATCATTCAAAAGGAATTAAAACAAATAGCAAAGTCTGGACCTAAAAACGAAGACTTTACGAAAACAAAAGAGAATATGTTGAAACGCCATACGGAAACAATACAAGAAAACAGTTATTGGCTCAACATTTTGGATACATACTATTTTTATAATATAGACCTATGCACAGACTACGAAAAAGTAGTAAGAAAAATAACTCCCGCAAAAATTAAAGCCTTTGCTCAAAATTTACTAAAGCAAAATAATCATATAGAAATTAGCATGAGACCTGAATAAGAGATAATTATCCAAGTAATAACGTCTCAAATCAACGGCTTTAACCAAGATCTGAGATGTTATTACTTAAATATCTATATAAAATTATTTATCCTGCTGATTTTGATCAATACCTGTGTTTACGGAGTTAGTTTGGAGCTTATTCGCACTTGAGTCAACTTTACTCTTTTTTACTTTAAAGTGATCAAAACCCTCTCCATAGACACCAATTACAGCACTTTGTGAAACAAAAGCATTAGGATCGATGTCATTGATAATACGAAATATAGTTGTAGATTGACGTTTTTTAGCCAATACAAACATGATCTTTTGACTTTGTCCCGTATATAATCCTGTTGCATCTATTACTGTTACACCTCTATGTAACGCGTTGATTTCACGACCTATCTCTTCATATTTCTTTGAAATGATGAAAAATTGCACCGAACGACGAGCGCTATTAACAATCTGATCTAATACAAAACTACAAACATATAACGTAACAAAACCATAAACCACTTTCTCCCAATCTTTCAACACGAAATAACTAGACGTAATAATTATCATATCACAAATCATTACGACACGTCCCAACGTTATATCTCGATATTTATTAATAATAGCGGCAATAATATCTGTCCCCCCCGTACTTCCATTAGAAGAAAATGCGATACCAATGCCACTACCACAAAACGAAGCACCCAAGACACAAGCCATAAAAGGTTGATCTTGCAATAAATGCATTCCAGCCGTCACTTTTTGAATCACCGACAAAAAGAAAGTCAGCGTAAACACTGCGAAAATAGTCTTGACACTAAATCTAAATCCCAAAATCTTCAATGCGAGCAACAGCAAAAGAGCATTTATCAAAAAATAAGTGTACTGAACATGGAATCCCGTAGCCCAGAAAACAATGGAAGCAATACCTGGTACACCTCCTGTCGTAATATCATTCGGCAAAAGAAACACCGTCCATCCGATACCATAAAGGATCATTCCTAAAGCAATCATAAAGTAATCCCTCATCTCACGAAGTATTACTTGTCCAGATGTTAGCGATAATGTTGATTTCATAATTTTTTGTCTATTTCTTGCGGGCGCAAAGGTAGTGAAAGTTAGCATATGTTTGTTTATGATGTCTTATTAATTAAATAAAACAAAAGCCCCGTTAACTGTCTATACATGAAGAAGAACAACTAACGGGACCTATTCCTTATTTTTCACTTCGCTATTTTACAGCTGATGCTGAAACATCCAAGACATATAGTCTGGCTCAGCGAACGCTTTGTCCCAACTATTATGATTTACCCCTGGATATTCTTTATAACGAACATTCGCTCCTATTTTTTTTTAATGTTTCATAAGCATCTCGTGAAAATTGAACATCAACAACAGCATCTACCGCACCATGATAGATACTAAATGCGGTCTTTCCTTTATATTCAGCTAAACGAGCCATATTTACTCCACCACAAATCGGTACAGCCGCAGCAAATAAATTCGGATAACGTAACACTATATCAAACGTACCCATACCTCCCATTGAAAGTCCACTAACATACATACGTTTAGTGTCTACTATTCCTTTAGCAATATAACTATCTAATAACTCTTTCACTGCTGACATAGTCTGTGTTTCACGTGGATATTCTGGATAATAACGCTTATCGCCAGGTTTATCAGGAGCTATATATTGAGACCACTTTACATCCTCCGGACATTGAGGAGCGATAATGATAGCTGGATAATTCAACTGATTTTCATAAGACGCAAACATATCCCCTCCATGAAACAATTGCTTTTCATTATCATTTCCACGCTCACCTGCTCCATGTAAAAACAATATCAGTGGATATTGCTTTGTCGAATCATAGTTTATCGGATATAACACTCGATAATTTAACAAATAGCCATCATGGGCCATAAATTGCTTTTTCAAAAAGCTTGTCTTATCTCCCGCATACACCATCACTACCGAAAAAAAATGCAGATAGACAGGAGCAATAAATCTCTTAGTTTTTTCATTTTTTCTATTTAAGTTTTTCAATAAATCATCTTTATTTTTGTCTTTCGCACACATGCATCAGCGAATCTCAACTACCTGAGTTCGATCTGATACGCCATTCTCATTGAATGCCTCTACCGTAAAATAATAAGTCTGATTTGCCGTAAGACTTTTCAAAAGTAATTGATTCTCTCCATACAATAACCATGAATTATATAATTTATCTGGAGCTATACCCCAGCAGACATTATATCCTTGTGCGTTTTTTACCGCATGCCAAGAAAGCATAACATCTCGACGATCAGATTGTCTAACAGCCCTAAAATCTTTTACTCTTGCAGGTTTTTCACCTTCACCTACCCCAAATACCCGCAAATCTGATATAGCCAAATGGGGGGTCGGTACTTCTATATTATCATAACGAATATAACGAGCCTTTATTGGAACCTCTAACTCTACATAGTCGTTTGGTACATCTTTAAAATTATTTGCTCGGTCTATCAAAGTCTGCCAGTTTTTACCATCAAGCGAACCTTCTATCCGATAACGATGACGCAACCCAAGTATACGCCCATACATATTAGACTGATAATCATGATAATTTATCTGTATCGCATAAACTATGGATGGAGTCTCTAAATCAATCTCAATCCACTCTTTATCACTTTTTGAACAAGCTACCCAAAACGTCTTACAATTTTCATCTGTTATATTGAATGGCGCAAAATTCAGTGACACCTGGGGACGATTAGCCTCCGTAAATCCTCGTGCCGCTGGTGCAGAACCTCCTGCATAAGAAGAAGCACGAACAGGTTTATTATAAGAGAGTAACATCCACCCTGTAAATGCGCCTTTTTTCCCTGATTCCGCCGGTGCAAAATGTGGATAATCGCCATAACTATTATCACAGTACATAATGCCATCTTCATCAAAGAAGGTCGGGAACATACAAAGACGACGTTCCCAATTTACCGTAGCCGATAATGACATCGAAGCAAAATGCCAATAATTATTACCTGGTCCCATCAAAGTGCTACCATGTCCGGCGCCATTCATAAAACCACCAGGTTTATAACTTATCGGATTATGAGATTGATATCTATACGGACCTAACGGATCATCAGCAACATAAACCCCATCAGCATATACATTAAATTCTGTCCCTGGAGCTGCATATTGCATATAATAATGACCCGCATGTTTTGTCAGCCAAGCGCCTTCCATATAACCACCTAAAATTGTATCTGAATGATTTTCACCAAAACGTTCCCAACCATGTTCATCCATATTCAACCCAAAAAGCTCAACAGTCTCACCTTCTACCAAAAAACGATCTTCTCGTTTCAACTTTTTACCTCGAATTGGGAAAACATTTGAAGAGCCCCAAAACAAATAAGCTTCTCCATCATCATCAATAAATAGATCTGGATCTTGTAAATCATGAAGTATAGCGGGAGTAGCATGCCAATTTCCTGTTTTAGGATTCTCTGAATAAAGTACACTCATTGATCCAGAAGGATCTCCCATCACATAAAGCACAGAGTCTTTATAATTATGTGCAGCAGGGGCATTAGATCCTTGTGGATACCAATTTGTACCCGGCTCTATAAAATCCCAGTTTAAAAGGTCGGTCGAATGCCAATAACCATGAGAACGTGTAACAAACATATAATATTCTCCTTTAAACTCTACCACTGCCGGATCTGCACCTGAGCGATAAGAAAGATTATTCGATGAATTGTAGATCATATAGGTATAATCTAGATTCAACGGATTACAATATGTTGTGGCCCGCATAGTTTGGGCTATTACCACTCTTCCACAAAGGAAAAAAGATAACATAACAATCATTGCAGATCGAATAAATTTATTCATATTATAATTCTCTTAAGACTTCTTTAAAAATATCTCTAACACTATATTTTCCAAAAAAATAAGCGCTATCGTATATTACGACAACGCTTATCTCCTTCTCCTAAAACCATTTAATCCTTTATTTATAAATAAAAGAAAGCTGGTTTGTCTCATCCATAGAATCAAGACCAACCCATAGTTTAAAATCTCCCGGTTCAGCCTTTTTCGTCATATCTATACCATAAAACGCCAACAAAGACTCATCAATCGTAAACGATACTTGCCTTTTTTCTCCTGCTTTCAAATATACCTTCTCGAAACCTTTCAGCTCTTTAACAGGACGTGTAACACTGCCGGCCATATCTCGAATATACATTTGTACCACGATTTCTCCATCCACTTTACCGGTGTTCTCTACATCCGCAGTCAAAGTAATAGCTTCACCTTTTGAGAAACAGTCCTTATTCAACTTAGCTCCACTTACCGCAAATGTCGTATAACTTAAACCATATCCAAAGGGATATAAAGGTGTATTGGGCATATCTAAATAACGAGACTTATAGTCTGTATCTGGGGCTTCGGGAGGTACGGGGCGGCCTGTTGGCTTTTGATTATAATAAAGAGGTAACTGACCTACCGTACGAGGGAAAGACATTGTCAAACGAGCTGAAGGATTATAATCACCACTAATTACATCAGCCATACCATGACCGGCCATTGTCCCTAAATACCAAGCTTCTAATATAGCGTCAACATGTTGATCTTCCCATGAAAGATCCAACGGACGACCATTCACTAAGAGTAATCCAAGAGGTTTCCCTGTTTTTTTCAATTCTTTCAATAAATCAAGCTGAGCACCCGGCAGCTTCAAGTCTGTACGACAAGCAGCTTCACCACTCCAATTAAAATCTTCACCCATAGCGGCCAAAATAATATCAGCACAACGTGCCACAGCTAAAGCTTCCGCAAATTTTTCTTTCTTATCTGTAAGCAAATCACAACCTTCCGCATACAAAAACCTCACGTTTGTTCCAGCATATTTTTCTGCTAACCCCTCAAACAAAGAGATACTTTCCTCTCGAACACCTCGACCAGCCCACTCTCCATTCTGATTAATCTTATCTTTCACCATTGGACCAATCAAAGCTACCGTAAGATTCTTATCTTTTTTAATCGGAAAAAATTCATTCTCATTCTTCAATAAAACTATTGAGCGAGCAGCTGTCTCACGAGCGGCTTTTAAAAACTCAGGTTTCATAATTGTACTCTTTTCGCGCTCTTTATCCAAATAGCGATAAGGATCATCAAATAATCCCAAAAGAAACTTCATCTCCAATATACTTGCTACCGCACGATTTATATTTTCCTCCGATACTTGGCCCTCTTTCACCGATTCCACAAGATATTGGCTGTACACACCTCCTGTCATATCCATATCAATACCTGCATTCGCAGCTAACTCACCGGCCTCTTTATCATCACGGGCAATGCTATGTGCCACCATCTCATTAATGCCTGTATAGTCTGTTACAACAAAACCATGAAAGCCCCAATCTTTGCGCAATAAATCTGTCATTAACCATTTATTTCCCGTACTCGGCACACCGTTAATCTCATTAAATGAAGCCATAAACGTAGCGACACCAGCCTCTTTGGCGGCCAAATAAGGCGGCATATAATAGTTCATTAGCGTGTTTTGAGACAACTCTGCCGTATTATAATCTCGTCCCGCTTCGGCGGCCCCATAAGCGGCAAAATGTTTACAACAAGCTAACACGGTATTCACATCCGCTAAAGAATGCCAATCATTTCCTCCTTGAAAACCCTCTACTCGAGCTTTCGCTACTAAGCTACCCAAAAAAGGATCTTCACCGGCTCCTTCCATCACTCGTCCCCAACGTGCATCTCTTGCTATATCCACCATCGGAGCAAAAGTCCAAGCTATACCCGAGGCACTAGCCTCTTCTGCAGCAATATGCGCACTTTCACGCATACGCTCCAAATCCCAAGAACATGATTCTGCCAATGGCATTGGGAAAATCGTACGATAACCATGTACAACGTCATATCCAAATAATACAGGTATCTTCAAGCGGCTTTCTGATAAAGCCATCTCTTGCATCTTTCGAACACCATCGACAGTATATACATTAAATAAACTACCAACGAGTCCTTTTTTCAATAACGTTTCATAATCTCCTGTCATCACAGGTCCTGTCACATCCCAATTGCAAGAATATTGTGCCATCTGTCCGACCTTCTCTTCCAGCGTCATCAACTGAAGCACAGAATCAACACGACGCTCAATTGTTTTATCACCACTAAAACTCTTCCAACCAGTTGTCGTAGGGCGCTGACATCCTGCAAAAAACACTGCGGCAGTCGCTCCTACGATAAAAGTCACAAATCTTTTCATGTTATTATTTATTCAAGTTTTTATTTTTTCACCTACACATTAGGTGGCTCACATTTTATGAACTGTGAAACCTAGCTTTTTCAATCCAGCCTGTATTTCTGGGCAACTCATAAACAAGCGCTACAACAGACCCGTACGATAATTTTCTATCATCGGAGCAATTGTACATTGATCAATGGCTAAATAACGCTGAGGATACCAATTTTCACTCTCACTAAAAGCGTCATAAAAACCATATTTTCCCCAAAGTCTATCGCCTTTATCGAAATAGAAATATTTCAAAGCTTTCGAAGATTCTTCCGGCGTGTACGGATAACTGCTCAAGGCCGCTGTGGGAGTAATTACTCCATGATCGTTAGAAGGCATATGAGCATCATAACCACCCACCGAATAACTTGCTGTCAGCCCCCAGCATTCATCACTATACCCTTTAAAACCTTTCGGATTTTCTACACAATAGCGATAATTTATCAACGTATGGTTTCGATTGAGATCCCAATAATTCGCATATTGATCCGACAAACCTACAGGACATAATCCTATATAAGAATAGTGAGCCCAAAATAAAGGTCCACCATATTGCTCCGCTGAATTATGCTTCAGAATCAAAGGTAAATCGTAAGTTATCTTATCACTTTTTATTCCTCCTTTACGGGACCAGCCATTATGATAGGCCGAAGCTGGGATTGGATATGTGGGTGATGATGCCGCCAAGATATAAGTAATCAAACATTCATTATATCCTTCTAACGGAAAATTCATCTCCCATGCATAATTTGGACTCCAATGCCAATACAAGACATCTCGATCTTGTAAATACCAACTCCAATCCATCTCTTTCCAAAGACGATCAATCTTATCCGCCAATAGCTTTTCTGTATCATTTCCATCTCTAAAATATTGACGGACACACAGCAATCCTTGCATTAAAAAGGCGCTTTCCACTAAATCTCCTCCATCGTCCTTTTGTCCAAAAGGTTTCACCTTACCTGTCGGTCCATACATCCAATGAGGCCATACACCATGAAAACGATCTGCTTTCGCTAAATAATCCACTATTTTATGTAAACGATTTACGCCTTCTTCTCGAGTAATGAAGCCACGCTCTATGCCCACTAAAAGTCCCGCTATACCAAAACCGCTACCACCGGTCGTCACTACATCCGCATCTTTTTCAGGATATATGCCATCCATGTGAATACGCTCCAGAGCCAAACCAGAAGTAGGTTCCGCACCTTCCCACATATAATTAAAATGAGCTTTCTGAATATAAGTCAGCAATTCATCATCTGATTGAAAATCCATCTTACGCTCTGCATTTACTTCATTTGCTGACGCTTCACTTTTTTTCGTCTCTTGACAAGCCATTAAAAAACATCCTAGCAATAGAGATATAATGCCCAAACGAAACCCTATATTTTTCAACATTTTATTATTGTTTTATCAGTTAATTCCTTTTTTCATACCATCTTGACTCACATCATCGCCACTACTACTTGATTTGATCTTAAAAAAGCAACAGATATAAGAGATTTTTTGAGATAAAATAGGCGGTGCCAAACGGATTGACACCGCCCTGCCAAACTACAAAGGTCTATTAGTGATCTGAGAAAGATCTTATTCTACTATTGGCTCAGCTTTCAACTCCAAATTTGGATTCAAGTCAATTTGATCTTGAGGTATCGGATAATACTCACTGCTACCCTTCACAAATCCAGGAAGTTCTTGAGCCGCCTTATCTGTACGAACCAAATCATAAAAACGAGCGCCCCACTCTAAAGCCAACTCTACTTGACGTTCTTCTAAAATTTGATCTATTGTTGCGCCATGTATAGGTTCTAAACCTGCACGTTTACGCACCATATTTAAAGGCTCATCTCCATTTTGTCCCTTACGAACTTTAGCCTCCGCATTCATTAATAATACATCCGCATAACGGAATACACGTATATTATTACCCGCTCCATATTGCTCACGACCTGGTGTCATCTGATTTTTAGGGGTATAAGCTTTTCCATTATAAGCAGTTGGCTCGCCTGGTTTAGCGGCAGGTATAAAATCACCATCACGTGTAGCCGCATTTGTCTGTAAAAATGTTGTCTCCGCACGTACTGTCTCCCCTCTCTTAGCAAACAAATCACGGATCTTTTGTGTAGGCTCAATAAATGCCCAACCCGAAATAGGAGCCTCTCCACGAGGACCTTGGAACGCAAACCATTGATCAGACTCCACAATCTCGCCACTGCCATTACCAAAGTCAGTAAATTGATATTCTAGTAATGACTCATCACATAGTTTACCTGGAATTTTGAACAATTCATAGAAATCTGGATATAATGAAAATTTATTGCTATTAATGATATCTTCTGTCAACATCAATACCGCATCCCAATCGCTCTCATACATCTTTACACGCGCTTTCAACACCTCTGCTGTATATTTCGTTACAGCTCCAGGATGTACTGACTCATTTGGACGAATCGCTGGAAGATTCTTAATACAAAAATCCAACTCATCGCAAATATACTTCACGACATCTTCCCTGCGGTTCTTTTTTAAATTAAGTGCTTGATTGTCTAACAATAACGGTACATCACCCCATAAATTAACTAATTGGTGATAAGCCAACGCACGGAAGAAACGAACTTCTGCCCCATATTGAGCATTCAATGTCTTATCCGCATCATCAATAATATACTCCGCATATTTATTTAATGATTTCAATGCGGCATTCGATAATGAGATAAGCTTATAATAGTTTCCCCATGTACCATTCAACGCCCAAAATGTTTTCAATTTATCATATTGGAAATCACTGCAATAATTAAACTCTACTTGATCTGTCGGAGATCCTCCCTTATTTACGTCATCACCTCGAACGATAATACAGCCCCAACCAGACCAACTGGCCAATAGGTTGCGACTTTGCGCATATATACCTGAAACAGGCATATACATCTCAGCCGTTTTTGAATAGTCAACAGACTCCACTTCTACAGAATTCTCTGGAAGCTTATCCAAAAAATCGCCACAGCTTGAAAGTGTAAAAACCATCGAAATAGCCACTAAAAGCTCTTTTTTGAATCTATTTTTCATATACTATTAAGCTCTAAAAGATTAAACAATTAATAAATGATGCGCAAGCCAAAAGTATAGGCCGCAGACAACGGATAAACTCGCTCATCAAATCCATTCATACTTGACAATTCTGGACTGAAGCTATTCGCCTTGAAGAATGTCAACGGGCGATCTGCTGTCAAGCTAAGACGGATACTCGGCATCTTGAATTTACCGAAATCTTTTTTAGGAAATGTATAAGCTAATTGAACATTCTGTATACGGAAATAAGATCCATCTTCCACATAGAAGGAATTAAACTTGGCGATATTCCAAGGGTTAACAGATCCTGCGGCAGAAGGATAGCTGTTAGTTGAGCCTTCTCCGGTCCAACGATTCTCTACTTGATCTGCGTCATAGTTCAACTCTGAATGCCAACGACGATCACCGCGTTTACGGTTTACGATCTGATTTCCTGTTACACCTTGCATAACCATAGAGAAATCAAAATTCTTATATGAGAATCCTAAATTTATACCATATGTAAAGTTAGGGATATAAGAACCTAAAGTAACACGGTCTTTATCGTCTATTTGACCATCTCCATCTTGATCAACATATTTAAAATCACCTGGTTTCAATCCATTTTTCACAGCGATAGGATCCGCTGCTATCTCTGCTTCATTTTGATAAACACCCGCGATCTGATGACCATAATAAGCGTTCAACTCACCACCAACTTTAGAGATTGTGCGAAACTCCGCAGTACCACCATATAAATAAGAAAGGCCGTTTAAGTCTTTCACCTCATTATGCAAGGTTGTCAAGTTCGCTCCAATATAATAAGAGAAGTCTTTTCCTATCTTATCAGACCATGTCAATGACAGCTCAACACCCGTATTCAATATCTCTCCTTGATTACCAAGTAAGTTTCCGGCACCCATAGGTAGCGGTGCATTGATAACAGCATTCTGTGTCAAACGATAATACCAATCAGCCTCTAAGCTCAACCGGCTGTTTAAGGTACGAAAATCCAAACCTAAGTTTGTCTCATTTACAACTTCCCATCCTAACCAGCTGAAATATACCAAGTTTGTATATCCAGGAATAGCGCTTCCTCCAAAAATACCAGATGTAGTCATATTCTGCGTAATAGACGCAAAACCATCACTTGCTTGAATCTTATCATTTCCCAATTTACCCCAACTGGCACGAAGTTTCATGTAATCAACCCATTTCTGATCTTTCATAAACTCCTCTTCCGATATATTCCATGCGGCACCAACAGATGGGAAATAGCCCCATTTCTCTTGATATTTTGAAGAACCATCCGCACGCATAGTCGCAGATAATAAATATTTACCTTTATAATCGTATGAAACACGACCAAACCAAGATACGCCACGATAAGTTGTACCAGCATCTCCCGTAGTACGTCCATCCGCATTTCCTTGATTTAAATAAAGATACTCATCATGTCCACCAGGAACACCTGTTGCCTCGCCCCATAAGCTACGCCAATTCTCTTCTCGTACTGAATTACCTAACATTACAGTTAATCCATGATCACCAAACGTATCTGTATAAGTCAACGTGTTGTCTAAAATCCAACTATGATAAGTATCGTTTTGCTTCTTCAACTTAGACGTGCTATTTACTTGTGTTCCTCCTACTTTATATTCTGGTGTATAAGTACGAGTTTGTATCGTATTGATATCTTGACTATAAGTTGTCTTGAACACTAATTTATTCTCAGGCAATAAATCAAATTGAGCATAGAAAGAAGGCATTACACGCAAAGATTTATTTACTGAATCATAATATGTAGCAGTAGCTACCGGATTGCCATAGTATTCACTTAATCCAATTTGTGCAGGAGAAGCGAAATTAATTGGGTAAGCTTTCAATGGATTTGCCTCGTCATATACAGGAATAATAGATGGAGTACGGAAAGCGGACATCCAAACTTGTCCATCAGGAACTACTTGATCCGATTTACTCAACACGATATTTGCGCCAACTTTCAACCAATTAAACACTTTATAGTCTGCTTTCGTGCGCAAGTTAAAACGAGAATAATCATTCTCCGCATTCAATATTCCATCTTGATATAAATAAGAAGCACCAATAGAGTAGGTAGCTTTTTCAGAACCTCCTGAAATATCTAATGAATGATTGTGAGTTAATGCCGTATGAAGCAGCTCCTTATACCAATCTGTATTAGGTAATGTGCCCCAATTTTTAACTGATTGCTGAAGCACATCTTGCAAGGTAGCATTACCCATCTCATTAACCATCATAGCGTATTGATCGCTATTTGCCATCTTTAATACATTTGTAACCTTTTGGAAACCGACATAACCATCATAAGTTATTGTAGTCGGACGATTTAATGCGCCCTTTTTTGTCGTAACCAACACAACGCCATTCGCGGCACGCACACCATAGATTGAAGCGGCTGACGCATCTTTTAAAATAGATAAATCTTGAATATCATTATTATTTAAGAAATCTATGTTGTCAAAAAACATACCATCCACAACATAAAGAGGCTGGCTATTGTCATTCATTGAACCGATACCACGGATACGTACAGAGGGGCCAGATCCCGGCTGTCCATTGCTCGTAATCTGTACACCCGCTACTTTTCCTTGCAAGGCACCCATTGGAGAAGAGGTCGCATGCTTTGTTATCTCATCGGCTTTAACTACCGCTATCGGAGCGGTCAAGTCTTTTGCCTTACTTGTACCGTAACCTATTACGACAACCTCATCCAGGTTTTGTGTATCTTCACTCATCAACACATTCAAAACCGTTTGTCCATTCAAGGGAATCTCTTGTGTTGTCATACCCACATAGCTAAAAACTAATGTCGCATTAGCTGGAACATCATTTAAACTGTAATTACCATCTATGGTTGTTATGGTACCATTTGTCGTACCTTTCACCAAAACACTGACCCCTATCGCAGGGTATCCCGTGGCTTTTTCAGTTACCATACCGGTAACTGTATGATTTTGCGCAAACGTCATTGTCACGCTAAGCAACAGGCATAAACAAAGCATTAATTTAGCTTTCATTCATTCTAGTTTTAAAGTTAAACACTCTTTTTATATGTCTTTTTAAGATTGGCGGCAAATGAACATCCAAACGAAAACAAAGGCAAACTTTTACATACTTCAACACTACTGCAAGGCTGTAAACGACTATTTAATACTACTTTTTTACTACTGCATAGCATTATAACTAATTGATTATTAGCAAATATTTAATTGTTAATAAAATAACAGCCTTTAATATGTTATTAAACACTTATTAAGCTCTTTTTCTAAGCCTACATTCCTATTTCAAGCTATTCAAACACTAATCATCAAACCTTAGAAGCTTTTATTTCAACATTAAAAATGGAATAATACATAAACGAAAAAATCCTCTACCTGCTTTAGCCACACAAAATATTTATGGAAAAACCAGATAAAGGATTGCTTATTCTATAATAAAAAGAGATCTACTTCAAGCAATAAATAAAAAGACAAGCACTAATGAAACTGAATCATGAAATCCACCAAACTTTGACCTTCTGATAAATTTAGCTTTTTACGTAATCTATAGCGAGCGGCCTCCACACCTCGCACGGTTAAATTCTGCATACGTGCCATATCCTTCGTTGGCATATTCAATCTTAACAAAGCACATAAACGTAAATCACCCGGAGTTAAATCAGGATAACGCTCTTTTAATTTGGTAAAGAAATTCTCATGAATACGGTCAAAATTAGCTTGAAAAATAGACCACGCATTTTCGTCAGACATCTTATCGTCGATCATATGAATCAACTTCTCAAAAAAGCGTTTCGAATAACTTCCGGATAGTTGTTGTGCCTGAATCTCTTTCTTCAAGCTTTCTAAAAAGTCGTTATTGGAAACAACGGACAATGTAGCACTCGCCAACTCTTTACTTTTATAAGTTAAATCATTCTCCAATTTTTCATTCTCAAGCTTTATGATCAACTGCTCTTGCGCCTTCAACTGCTCTTCTTGCTGTTTCTTCAATACTTCATTCGCTTTTTTCTCTCTCATTACGATCCAAAGCGTATATACCCTTACTAAACCGATCAATACACACAAACAAAGCGCAAAATAAAGTATTAACGCCCACCAAGATGAATAAAACGGACGTTCTATTATAAAAGGATAATTTAAAGAAGACAGCTCATTACCTCTATCATCCTTTACCTTAGCCCTCAAAACATATCGCCCATAAGGTAAGTTTGTATAAGTTTGCAAAAAATCCGCAGATCCCTCGGACCACTCTTTATCAAAGCCATCCAACTTATAATAAATCAAAAAAACGACGACCCGTATAATCAGGAAAGGCAAATTGAAAATGAAGACTATTGAATGTATACCCCAGTGTTCGCTCCTCATCTTCCTTACAAGAGAGCTTCAAGAATTCATTCTCTTGCCTATTATAAGCTCGCACACGCGACAAAAACAGTTTGGCGCATGTAGTATCCGCATAGATCTTATTGCGCTCGTAACAGGCAATTCCTCCATTTAAACAAAAATAAGAGCGACCACTTGATGAGACATAAATATTACCACGATCTTCGATCGTTGGATTATCAAACAACGTAAAAGGCACACGACGTTTCAATCGAAAACGCCCCAATTCATAACTCAGTAACACATATTCCGAATTACGGATAAACCAATAAAGATCGTTATTTAAAGGCACGATACGGTAGGTGTCACTCAATTCCGGAAAATCCTCATTAAGCAAATCATAAGGAACGATCTTCCCTGTCAAATCCTCATAGGTATAAAATTTACGCCCATCAGAAAAAACAATTCGCCCCCTCAGCTTCATGACATTAATCGTGCCGCTCTCACCTTCTCTATCCAACCTATCAAAATACTCCATCTCTTTCACACGCTTCAAATCTTCTGTCAAGCGAATTCGAAAGATCCCCTTATACATATGACTAGCCCATATATTACCGGTTGGATCAACCTCAAACGATTTTATCAAATCAGCAAAACCCTCAACATTATGACTAAATGCCCAACGATTGGTTTGCATATCTCTAACAAATACACTCAAAGGGCTATAAGAAGTCTGAAGCAATACCTCCTTGCCGTGGACAATCGCTTTTCTCAAAGCCGTCCCTCCACCAGTAGGTCCGGGTATTAACGTTGCCCGGCGCCCCTCCAACTGCAATGTCCCTGTATTATGCCCTACAATTATTTGATTGCCGACATCCGAAATATACCAAGTTTGCTCTTGCGTTCCAGGCACTAAAACAGGGAATTTATCTTTCTCTGACAAAGCATACAAACCTTGATTACTTGCCAAATACACAATATCCTTTTCAATCACCATATCATGTATCATACCTATTTGCGCCTCAAATGGTTCATAAAAATAGATCGGTGAATTCACATGTATTTGAGCGATGCCATTATCCAACGAAGCCCATAAATTATCACTTTGATCTACATCCAATTTCAAAACAGTATTGTTGATAAGTCCGTTCTCTCTATTAATATGCCACAAGAGCTCTCCGCGCTTATCTATCGCCACAATACCATTCGAGATAGTCCCCACAATATAAGTAGAGTCTTTTGTCATTACACCCCGATTCGCTATATCCCGCTTTAGCAGCTCGTTCGCCGCAATGTCCCATACCGCTAAACGCTTAGTGACCTTATCAAATAAATAACACCCATGACGAACAGAGACTAACAGCAACTGATTGCCAAAAGGCAAAACAGAAACAATATCATCAGGTAATGACTTACTGGAAACAAGCTCCACTAGACGCTCTCCATCCAAACGATAAAAACCGCCACCATTCATAAACTGGATATACAAGTTATTATCTAAAGAGAAGAGGTATAATGGATTTTCCTTAAAAGGCATCCTTTTTACACAATGCCCATCATATACGAATAGATTACGAAACGACTGGAAATAGATCTTCCCTTGGTGCTCATTTATGGTCCAAAACTCATCATTGCTCATAAAATCAGAGATTTCAGGCGAATTAAGAGAATGATAGACAAAATCATTACTATCGCCCATCTCAAAATATCCGAATTCCTCAAAAGAGCCCACATAGATACGTCCTCCTTTTGATATATACAAAGCACGAACAGCCAAATTATTGGGCAATTTAACAAGATCCCAATGAATTCCGTCAAAGACCAGCAAACCTCGATTATTACCTACAAAAATCCTTCCATCCGGCGCTTGAGATATTGCCCAATTTTGATTTCCTGCCTTATAGTCATTTACCGAATAGTTTACAATTTTAGGAATATAAGATATTTTTGCCTGCCCTACCATACAAACAAACATGGCCAAGAGACAATAAAAACACAATTTAAAAAGCACCTGCTCTAATACCTCTTTCACTCTATATTAAATCAGAATATTATATGCGCAAAAATAACGAAAAATATCATATCGTAAACTCCACTCTATTCCGACATCTTTTATGATAAATCAAACTTCTCTTTATAGGATCATTAATAAAAATGATAGGTTTTGATTCATATTCGATTTTGACCAAAAATAGAATCACAGACGGACTTTATATTAACAATTAATTATCAGAAAGTTATGGCCGCAAAAAACATATAGCGAAGATGATTTGAAGTAATTAACTAATCACTTGTGCTCTGCTTAGTTAATCACTAGGGGTAGTGAATAGTTAAACTAACGATAAGTGATCAGTTAATCACTTATAGAGCCATTAGTTGTTTAGATTTTTTCCAATTTGTAGCATAAAAAAGTCGTTTACTATCAAGCGATAATAAACGACTTTCGATGATTGTGAGTTGTCTCACGAGGATTCGAACCTCGACAGACAGAACCAAAAACTGTAGTGCTACCATTACACCATGAGACAATCCGGTTGCTTTCCTAAAGCGATGCAAAGGTATGAATAATATTTTACCTTGCAAATATTTTCGCAACTTTTTTTACTTTGCGATCAATAAATAGTAATTTTTCTTGCCTCGCTGTGCTAATAGATACTTATCATTAAGTAAGAAAGAGCTATCAATTACCATTTCCGCATCTGTCAATTTTTCTTTATTCAGGCTAACGCCACCGCTCTGTATCAATTTACGCATCTCACCTTTAGAAGCGAACACTGCAGCCTTCTCTGTGCATAAATCAATAGCCTTCACACCAGCAGATAACTCATCACGAGAGATCTCGAAATGAGGAACTCCTTCAAAAACAGCAAGTAATGTTTCCTCATCTAGCTTAAGCAATGACTCATGAGTTGAGTTTCCGAATAAAATATTTGACGCTTCAACAGCAGCCTCATAATCTTCTAAAGAATGAACCATCACGGTAACCTCTTTGGCCAATCTTTTTTGCAATGGGCGCAAATGAGGAGCCGCAGCTTGCTCTTCCTCTAAAGCCTTGATCTCTTCTTGTCCTAAATCCGTAAATATCTTGATATATTTAGCGGCATCAGCATCACTTACATTCAACCAGAATTGATAGAATTTATAAGGAGATGTATAATTACGATCCAACCAAATATTTCCAGACTCAGTTTTACCGAACTTACCGCCATCAGCTTTCGTTATCAATGGGCAAGTCAAAGCATAAGCCTCACCACCTAATGTGCGACGAATCAACTCTGTTCCTGTCGTAATATTACCCCATTGATCTGTACCACCCATTTGCAAACGGCAACCTTCGTGCTCATACAAATATAAATAATCGTAACCTTGAAGTAATTGATAAGAGAACTCTGTGAAAGACATACCAACACTAGACTCACGGCTTAAGCGTTTCTTTACAGAGTCCTTTGCCATCATGTAATTCACAGTAATATGTTTACCTATATCACGAATAAAATTCAAGAAAGAATAATTCTTCATCCAATCGTAGTTGTTTACCAACTTTGCCGCATTGGGAGCATCAGAATCAAAATCCAAGAACTTAGCCAATTGCTTTTTGATGCATTCCTGATTATGACGAAGCGTCTCTTCATCGAGCAAATTACGCTCAGCAGACTTCATGGATGGATCACCAATCATACCTGTAGCACCACCAACCAATGCGATAGGACGATGACCGGCACGCTGGAAATGCTTTAACATCATCACACTTACTAAGTGTCCGATATGCAATGAGTCCGCAGTCGGGTCAATTCCAACATAAGCTGAAGTCAACTCTTTTTGCAATTGCTCTTCTGTTCCAGGCATCATATCTGCGATCATGCCTCTCCATCTTAATTCTTCTACAAAATTCATCGTACTAATTTATATCGTATTATTAATATTATTTTCATCTCAACAGAGGCAAAGGTACGACTTTTTAATTGAGAATTAGTAATTAGCTTTTGATAATTATCCTTTTAAATGAAAGAGTGAACTATTTTTCAGAAGTTGTGATTGAATGATTTCATCAGACAAAACCAATGTCTCCGCCGCCTTAACGTAAACCTCTCGTATATCGATACTTTTATCATCTGTCTCCAAGAAAAAACGATCGGGCCATGCCGCTTGAAGAGCTAGGTGGTTAAAATAAATGCCAAAAGAAAGATAGAATCCTTGACGCATCAACTGTTTCGCTAACTGCTCTTTTCCCCTGAACCCATGTATAATCCAAGGCATTTGTGGATTTATCTCCTTTCTGCATGCGATCAAATCATCCCAGGCTTTTACACAATGTATGATTAAAGGCTTCGCGCTCTCCTCCGCTAAAAAAGCATGCTGCTCAAACAGCTCTTTTTGAGCTTTCATTGATACTTTCGCTTTTGGATCAAATCCAGCCTCTCCTATCGCTACAACATTCTCTTTAAAAGCTAGCTTTCTTAACAGGGACAATTGTCTATTCGCATCTATTATATGCCATGGATGAATGCCGCAAGACACCGCAGGAATATCGGAGATCGCACTTTCTTCTAAACCTACGATTATATTTATAATCGCACGATCTTCTCGATGCAATGGTTTTTGATGTGTATGAATATCATAATATGACATAAGATCATTAAGGTACGGGATCATATCCACTTCCACCCCATGGATGACAACGCAAAAGTCGTTTAATAGTAAGATATAAACCCTTTATGGGACCATATTTTTTTAATGCTTGCACAGCATATTCGGAACATGTCGGAGTAAATCGACATGCGGCAGGAGTCATCGGAGAGATACAATACTTATAAAAATAAATCGGCACTAAAAGTATAGCCGTAAAAAAGCGTTTCATTCTGATTTATCACATAAGACGCGAATTGCTTTTGTCATCGCCTTTTCCATTGTAGCACATTCATGTATCTCTTTATCAAGATATAAGAAAGCGATTAACATCGATTTTTTCTTTTCTTCCAAAGGTTCAATTAAATCATATTTCCGCACTCGATAAGCTTCTCGTACCTGCCTTTTTATCAAATTACGTTTTACAGCTCTCTTAAATTTCCTCTTAGGTACACTTATCAAGATAGCGGCTCGAGCTGGTAATTCTTCCTCTACAGATAAATAAACGACCCGCAGTGGAAACGCTACAAACGATTGTCCTTTATCAAACAACAAATCGATGTATCGCTTCCACGACAGGCGTTCTTCTTTTGAAAGAGTATACCTTGGTATAGTCATTATTTCTTACTATCACGCTGTTTTTTCAAATACAAATCCAAAGCGGCAGTCATAGACGGAGCTTCAGGAGATGGAGCTTCTACATCTAAACGTAATCCCGCTTCTTTGACAGCCTTCGCAGTTGATGGGCCAAAGCAACCGATCTTTATATCATCTTGCTTAAAATTAGGGAAATTCTTTAGCAGTGAAGATATCCCAGAAGGACTGAAAAATACTAACATATCATAATCAAATTTTTCACCTTCCGCAAAATCATTACTAACAGTACGATACATAACCGCTTTTGTATAGTCTATTTTTTTAGCGTCTAGCATTGCGAATAGATCATCCTTGTGTACATCTGAAACAGGTACTAAATATTTCTCTTTCGCATGTTTAGCGATAATTGTCACTAAATCGTCCGCTTTACCAACTTGACTGAAAAAGATCTTACGCTTTCTATAGACAATATATTTTTGAAGATATACCGCAATAGACTCGGTCATACAAAAATACTTCATTGTCTCCGGAATAGCTACACGTAACTCCTCACATAAATGGAAAAAATGATCAATCGCCGTACGAGCTGTGAAGATAACAGCAGTATGATCTAATATAGATATTTTTTGTTGTCTAAATTCTTTAGATGATAGAGGTTCTACTTTTATAAAGGGACGGAAATCTATCTCTACGCCGTACTTTTCTGCAATATCGAAATATGGAGATTTCTCTGATGCAGGCTTCGGTTGTGATACCAATAGTTTTTTTATATTCAATGCCATAGAGTACTTGACTCGATAAAGTTATACAAATAAATAATGCCTTTGTATAAAAATACCAAAGGCAAAATTTCTTGGCCGCAAAGGTATAAACTTATATACAAAAAACCACTGCTTTTCCTGTGAAATATACGTATTGTCTTATAAATTATCACAAAACGACACAAAACATAAAGAAAAACAAACAACAAAACAGGTATTTGCATTTCTTCTCCAACGAATACTAGCCATAATGTCGGCAAGTATAACAAGACTCCCCAAGCGCCTATAATCGCATTATAATTCGTAATCCAGAATTTATATTTTGAAGCGTCTGTAAAAACGACGCCAAATAAATAGTAAAAACAACGCTTACTCCAATAAAACAGCGTCAACACAATCAATATTAAACCAACAGATAGTAATATTCCACTTTCCAACAAATGATTAAAATATCCGTAAGATCGAGCGATGGCAAATAAACTAATACTACAAAGAAATAACGCTTGGAATGTCATAAAATTACGGAACAGCCACTCACTATTGCTACCCGCAACCTCAAATAGGTTTTGGCGCTCTTTTACATAAACTACATCTCGAATCATTTTTAAAAACAAACGGTAGTTTGTCCTAAATATCAGAGCGAAACATACAAATAGGCTAAGCAAAAGACCAAATACTATATCGTCTAACAATTGCCCATCCCACAAACGAATTCCTACATATCCTTCAAATGTACCCATGTGCCGAATTTATCGGCACAAAGGTACATTTTTATTTCAATAAAGAGCTTCCTTAATAATCTCGCCTACCGTAGGATGCGGGAACACGAATGTCTTTAACTCATCCGCTTTCATGCCTTTCTCTATAGCGATACCCGCGATAACTATCAATTCTGAAGCCGGATTACCCAACATGTGAGCACCAATCAGCATATTATCTTCTGATAATAACAATTTACATACTCCATTTCCCATCTCATTTTCAGCTACAAAACGACCTGAGAATGCCATTGGAATCTTCTTTACAATATAAGGGACACCCTCTTTCTTAAGCTCTTCTTCTGTCTTGCCGACTCCCGCTATTTCAGGGTTCGTATAGACAACTCCCGGAATGGCTTTATAACTCATCGGATGAAATTTGCCTAATAAATGGTCAATCGCCACCTCTGCCTCACCGACTGCCGTATGGGCCAATAAAGAGAATGCGGTTATATCGCCACATGCGTAGACATTAGATACGGAAGTTTGCATATATTCATTTACTTTCACCCCATTACGATAAGGCTCTAAAGCGAGTGTCTCCAAGCCAAAACCTTTCGTCACAGGACGACGTCCCACGCTTAACAACACCTTATCTCCATGAAGCGTAAAGCTCTCTCCATCTTTCTCAACAGATACTTCCGTTCCATGTACTCCCGTAACTTTATGACCTAAATAGAATTTTACTCCTCTCTTCGCATATTCCACTTGAAGCATATCGGACAATTCTCTATCCATAGGTCCTAAAATCTTATCAAGCATCTCCACGACATGTACCTCAACACCTAAGCTATTAAAGAATGAAGCGAATTCCATTCCTATCACACCTCCTCCAATAATTACTAAAGACGCAGGTAATTCTTTCGACAACAAAGCCTCTTTACTTGTCCAATATTCTGTCTCAGACAAACCAGGAATAGGAGGAATAACAGTTTCAGAACCTGTACATATCAATAAATTCGAAGCCTCATAAGCCTCTTCTCCAGCTAAGATCGTCAATGTGCCATCAGCCGCGCGCCCTTGAATGGATGCTTCTGCCGTCACCATCACTACACCCGACTCTGTCATCTTCATACGAATACCTGCTGTTAGTTTCTTAACAACCTTATTCTTGCGTGCGATAATTTTAGGCAAATCAAAAGAGGGATTTTTTGCTTTTACCGCATATTTTGAAGCGTGTTTAATATTATCGTAAGTCTTAGCGGAATAAAGAAGTGTTTTTGTCGGCACACATCCCTCATTCAAACAAACTCCCCCTAAGGCATTTTTCTCAAAAAGTACTGTGGACAGCCCTCCTTGAGCCGCTCTTTCAGCGGCTGTATAACCGGCAGGTCCACCACCAATTATAGCGACATCGTATTTCATACTATTAGATTTATTTAAGTTGTATATTAGGATTTATTTTTCTCAATTGCTTAATAAAATCATCTTGATTTATAGGCGATATAAGCATCCAAGGCTTTCCTCCACTCCAAATGATCAACCGATCTAACGATAGCGCGTAGCTCGAAATAGGCATCACGGTCGCCTCTATCGCCTCTATATCCGCTATCGCTATTTTCTTTTCCGGAAATATACTGCAATGAGCTATTAATAACTCATCTTCAGTTATTCGATAATAGGTATTAAATAACATATGAAGTATTAACATCGCCACGATTAGCATGGTTAACATCAAGACCATATTTGTATGCAAAAAGGCCGCGATACATCCTATGATGACAATTACGATGATTAAATGATACGACCAGCCAACTTTTGATTTATATTCTCTCTCCATACTCCAATTTTTGGCGCAAGTTAACGAAAAAGGACAAACAAAAACAATGAGATCCATAAAAATTAAGCCAATTGACGTATGCGCTCTTTTACGCTACTCTTTTATGTCTTTTTCTTTTAAAATTTCACGATCTGCGTGTAATCCTCTTTTCTCTTATTTGAAGATTTTCATCATTACTCAATACCAAACACAACTAAACTTTTAACTAAAAAGCTCATAGGAAAAATAACAAATAAACAGATTGTAAGAAAAGCCACTATAAAATAAATAAATCATTAACTTTGGCCCATTAAATAGTAAATGACATAAAAACAATAAACTATCCATGGAGTATAATTTCAAAGAAATTGAGAAAAAGTGGCACGACTATTGGATTGCCAACAAGGTTTACAAAGTCGAAAAAGACACAAGTAAGCCCAAATATTATGTCTTAGATATGTTCCCCTATCCCTCTGGAGCGGGTTTACATGTTGGCCACCCACTAGGCTATATCGCTTCTGACATCTATTCACGTTACAAACGTTTACAAGGCTTTAACGTACTACACCCCATGGGATATGACGCTTACGGATTACCTGCAGAACAATACGCTATCCAAACAGGACAACATCCGGAAGTAACTACCAAAAAAAATATAGCTCGTTATCGCGAACAATTAGAAAAAATAGGGTTTTGTTATGATTGGAGCCGCGAGATACGCACTTGCGATCCTGCATATTACAAATGGACGCAATGGGCTTTCATCAAAATGTTTAACAGCTTCTATAATAATGACAAACAACAGGCTCGCCCAATTAAAGAACTTATCGAAGCTTTCGAGAAAAACGGCACTACGGATTTAAATGTAGCGTGTGGTGAAGAACTTCACTTCTCCGCTGAAGAATGGAAAGCGAAAAGCGAAAAAGAAAAGCAAGAGATCTTGTTAAACTATCGTATCGCTTATCGAGGAGAAACAATGGTAAACTGGTGCGCGGCTCTAGGTACAGTATTGGCTAATGATGAAGTTGTAAACGGTGTATCTGAACGTGGCGGATATCCCGTAGAACAAAAAGTAATGCGCCAATGGTGTTTACGTGTCTCAGCTTATGCACAACGCCTATTAGATGGCTTAGACACCATTGATTGGACCGACTCACTAAAAGAGACCCAAAAGAATTGGATAGGCCGTAGCGAAGGTACGGAAGTTCGATTTAAAGTAAAGGACAAGGATCTAGAATTCACAATATTCACAACACGCGCCGATACAATGTTTGGTGTAACATTTATGGTATTGGCTCCGGAAAGTGAACTGGTTCTACAACTAACAACAGAAGAGCAAAAAGCGGAAGTAGAAGCATATCTTGATCGCACTAAAAAGCGAACAGAACGAGAACGTATCTCAGACAGACAAGTCTCTGGTGTATTCAGTGGCTCTTATGGGATTAACCCATTCACTGGTGAAGCTGTTCCTATTTGGATCAGTGATTATGTATTAGCAGGCTATGGAACAGGCGCTATTATGGCAGTACCCGCACATGATAGCAGAGATTACGCCTTCGCCAAACATTTTGGCTTAGAGATTCGTCCGCTTGTTGAAGGTTGCGATGTAAGCGAAGAGAGCTTTGATGCTAAAGAAGGTATTGTTTGCAACTCTCCAAAAGCAGGAGCTACTCCTTATTGTGATTTGAATCTAAATGGATTGACAATAAAAGAGGCAATAGCTGCCACAAAAAAATATGTAGAAGAACACCAACTTGGACGTGTTAAAGTAAACTATCGCCTTCGTGACGCCATCTTTAGCCGTCAACGCTATTGGGGTGAACCATTCCCTGTTTATTATGACGCAGAGGGAATGCCCCGTATGCTACCAAAGGAGTGTTTACCGCTGCTTTTGCCGGATGTAGACAAATTCTTACCAACAGAAACAGGAGAACCTCCATTAGGACACGCAAACAAATGGGCATGGGACACTGTTAATAAACAAGTAACAGAAGTTTCCAAAATAGATCATAAGACAATCTTCCCGTTGGAACTTTGCACAATGCCTGGTTTCGCCGGATCTTCAGCTTACTATCTTCGTTATATGGATCCTCATAACCATGAAGCCCTTGTCGCAAAAGACGTAGATGAATATTGGAGAAATGTAGATCTTTATATTGGAGGCACGGAACATGCTACGGGACACTTGATTTATAGCCGATTCTGGAATAAATTTTTGTTTGACCTTGGTGTTGTTTGCGAAGAAGAACCTTTCAAAAAGCTAATCAACCAAGGCATGATCCAAGGACGTTCAAACTTCGTGTATCGTATCAACGGAACCAACAAATTCGTTTCGTTAAATTTAAAAGATCAATATGAAGTCACTCCTATTCATGTGGATGTTAATATTGTATCAAACGACATTTTGGATATAGAGGCTTTCAAGAATTGGAGACCTGAATATAACAACGCTGAGTTTGTGCTGGAAGATGGTAAATATATATGTGGATGGGCTATCGAAAAAATGTCCAAATCTATGTTCAACGTAGTTAATCCTGATATGATCGTTGAAAAATATGGAGCAGATACATTACGTCTATATGAGATGTTCTTAGGCCCATTGGAACAATCAAAACCGTGGGATACAAATGGTATTGATGGCGTAAATCGTTTTCTTAAAAAGCTTTGGGCTCTTTTCTATGGCAATGGAGACGCTATCAGAGTCACCGATGCGGAGGCAACAGCTGATGAACTAAAAGCACTTCACAAACTTATTAAGAAAGTTACATTTGATATTGAACATTTCTCATACAATACATCCATCAGCGCTTTCATGATCTGTGTGAATGAGCTAACTAGTTTAAAATGCTTTAAACGTTCTATTTTAGAACCGCTAATCATTCTATTGACACCGTTCGCTCCTCATATAGCAGAAGAACTATGGCATCAGTTGGGACATGATACAACCATTTGCGACGCCAAATGGCCGGAACACAACGAAGAGTACCTGGTTGAAAAATCAGTTACCTACGTCATCTCGTTCAATGGTAAAGCACGCTTTAATCTCGAACTTCCCGCAGACATATCTCGTGAAGATGCAGAGAAAGCAGCTTTAAGCCATGAAAACTCAGCGAAATGGCTGGAAGGCAAAACCGTAAGAAAGGTTATTGTCGTTCCTGGTAAAATTGTTAATATCGTAGTGGGATGAACTTAAAACTCTCAAAAATCTATTACTCCGTACAGGATTATTTAATGATCCTGTGCGGAACCTTATTGTACGGATTTGGCTTCAACGCTTTCATCTTATCTAATGAGATTGTAACGGGCGGCGTAAGTGGTATATGCGCCTTGATCTTCTTTGCCACAAAAGGATTTATACCTGTATCCGTATCGTATTTTGTTATCAACGTGGTATTGCTGGCGGTAGCCTTAAAAGTATTAGGCCTTAAATTCTTAATAAAAACTATCTTTGGCGTATTTTCGCTATCAGCCTCCCTCTCTTTCTTTGAATGGCTTTTGAAAGGACAACCTATTTTGCAAGATCAGCCCTTTATGGGAATTATTATTGGTGCCTTTATGTGTGGCGCCGGTCTAGGCTTGGTTTTTTCTGCAAACGGAAGTACTGGTGGTACAGATATCATAGGCGCTGTTATTAACAAATACAAGAATATATCCATTGGACGTATTCTTTTATTTTGCGACTTCTTTATTATTAGCTCCTCTTTCGTCTTATTTCATAATGTGGATAAGATTGTCTTCGGTTTCGTTGAAATGTTCATAAGTAACTATATATTGGATATGGTGCTAAACGGAAATAGACAGTCTGTACAATTTCTCATCTTCTCCCAAAAGTATGATGAAATCGCAGATCACATTATTCACGAGCTTGGAAGAGGGTGCACGATTCTTGATGGTGTAGGAGGCTATTCACGCAAACCTGTAAAAGTAGTCGTTTTACTCGCTAAAAAATCAGAATCTGTATCTATCTTCAGACTTGTAAAACGTATCGATCATCAAGCATTTATTTCACAAAGTATTGTTAGAGGAGTATACGGAGAAGGCTTTGACCAAATCAAGACCTAATATAGAATAAACAATTTATACACAAGAAAGACACAAGGATCATAATCTCATTCCTTGTGTCTTTTTTATTGCTATAACAAAGAGATATGTATTTTTGTACAAAACATTAAATAATATGAGAACATTAGTATTTGCGACAAACAATAAACATAAACTAGACGAAGTACGAAAAATAACTCAAGGAATGGTTAATATCGTAAGTTTGGCTGATATAAACTGCCATGACGACATTCCTGAAACAGCCAATACACTAGAAGGTAACGCATTGCAAAAAGCACGCTACATCAAAGATAAATTCGGATTTGATTGCTTCGCTGATGATACAGGTTTAGAGGTGAAAGCCCTAAATAATGCTCCAGGTGTTTATTCCGCCAGATATGCGGGCGAAGGACATGATTCACAAGCTAACATGAATAAACTGCTCCATGAAATGGAACATATAGAAGCACGAGAAGCTCGTTTTCGCACCGTTATAGCGCTTATTTTAGGTGAGAAGGAATATCTCTTCGACGGCATAATAAACGGCTTTATAACAAAAGAGAAAAAAGGAGAATCTGGTTTTGGATATGATCCAATCTTTATGCCCAACGGACATACGCAAACTTTCGCGGAATTAGGCAATGATATAAAAAATCAAATTAGTCACCGAGCCATTGCGGTACATAAACTTGCAGAATTTTTAGCTTCGCTGGCTTAATATGATATAAGAGAGGCTGTTGCTTTAAAAGCAACAGCCTCTCTTATATATCTCTATACTATAAATCCTATAAACCTAGTTGTTCTGAAATTTCAAGCATTTTCTTAATCGGTCTAATAGCTTTCTTTTGCAAATCTTCATCCACAATAATCTCCGGAGACTCGAATTTCAAGCAATTATATAGCTTTTTCATTGTGTTCATACGCATAAAATTACATTCGTTACATGCACAAGTTCCATCACTCGGAGGTGCAGGAATAAATTCCTTATCAGGACTCTGCTTACGCATCTCATGAATTACACCACTTTCCGTAGCGACAATAAATTGCTTTTTATCAGACTTGATTGTATGTTTTAGTAAGGCTGCTGTTGAGCCAACAAAATCAGAAATCTGAACAACAGGTTGTTTACATTCTGGATGAGTAACAACTTCCGCTTCTGGATATTGTTTCTTTAAAGCCAAAATTTTCTCAACAGAGAATTGCTCATGGACATGGCAAGCACCATGCCAAAGAAGCATATCACGTCCTGTAATACTATTAACATAATTACCGAGATTTCTATCAGGACCAAATATTAACGGTGTTTCTTTAGGAAAACTTTCTACTATTTGACGAGCGTTTGTGGAAGTAACCACAACATCTGTCAAAGCTTTTACCGCAGCAGTTGTATTTACATAAGAGATAACGGTATGTCCAGGATGTTGCTTAATAAAATTCGCAAATTCGTCAGCGGGACAACTATCAGCTAAAGAACATCCCGCATTTAAATCTGGAACCAAAACCTTTTTACCGGGACAAAGAATCTTTGCCGTTTCTCCCATAAAATGCACACCACAAAGAACGATTATATCAGCTTCTGTCTTAGCGGCCCATTGCGCTAGCGCTAAACTATCCCCTACGCAATCCGCAATATCTTGTATATCGCCTGTCTGGTAATAGTGAGCTAAAATAACAGCGTTTTTTTCTTTGCGTAACTTATCGATCTCTGCTTTTAAGTCTAAATCCTTGGGTATAGGCGCATCCATGTACCCGATTGATTGGTTTGTCAGCATAGCCTTTATATTTATAATTCCTGTTCACGAGCCACAAAGGTATAAACTTTCTTGTGTTATGGAAATAATCATCTATATACTTACCTTTAATTTGATTTTAGTCATATCGAGAACTATCTTATTTTAAAAGGTCTTCTTTTATGGTTACTCCTACAACAAGGGTTTATTGACAATTTATATATATATTATTATTCTTTATTTTCTTTTTAAATGAAAATATGAATATAATAGTCTGTTGAAATAGTTGATACATTTTTATTACAATACTTGTTTGATTACTTATTAATATTTGATATTACTTTATAAAAAGGATATAAACAATATCTTATAATGGCTAATTATTGAAATACATACAGTTATATATTTTATTAATATTTTATTGTTGATTGTTCATAGTAATAGAAGTGGAAAATATTTTTATTTTTAAGGTTGTTTATTCGTGTATAATAGGTGTTGATAGTGCGTAATAAATAAATAGTTATATGATTTGCATATTGAAAAAAGGGCCTATATGGATAATTATATGAGAAAAGCAAGAGTTATTTTTCATTTACTGTCCACTACTTATTAATAGTTTTTCAACGACATATTCACGGATATTCGTTACTTTTGTCATCAAAGATATTTATTATGCGAAAATTAAAAGTAACCGAATTACATCGTTTAACTCCAGAAGCGTTCAGGGAGAGTGAAAAAATACCGTTAATTGTTGTGTTAGACCATATTAGAAGTCTTAATAATGTAGGATCCGTATTTCGAACCTCTGATGCGTTTCGTGTTGAAGCTATTTATCTTTGTGGTATTACGGCATGTCCTCCAAATGCGGAAATTCATAAAACAGCCTTGGGTGCTGAAGAAACGGTAAGTTGGGAGTATTTTAAAGATACGCTAGATGCTGTTGATAAACTTCGTAAAGAGGGCTATACATTATGTGCCATAGAGCAGGCCGAGGGGAGTGTTATGTTGGATAAACTACTGTTAGACAAGAATAAGAAATATGCTATTATAATGGGGAATGAGGTAAAAGGTGTTCAACAATCAGTTGTTGATAGTTGTGATATGTGTATTGAAATACCACAATTTGGAACAAAGCACTCTCTTAATGTTTCTGTTACGACAGGAATTGTGATTTGGGATTTCTTTAAGCAATTGTCAAAGTAATCCATTTTCCACTAATATAACGACCCGTTCGGTCATAGCATCTTTTCCTTTCGGGTCGTATTCTGTTTTTAAGCTAGCTCCAAACATACCTGCGAAGAAATTCCAAAAACCAGCTCTGAAAGAACCAAGATAAGCTTTTAATAAATTATAGCTAGACTGATTGCACTCCCTGTCTATCAGTTTAATAAGAAGCTTTCCCTGAGAAAATGTCAATTTCTTCAATTCTGGTTTATATTCAGCAAATAACTCTTTTTCCATGCGTTTAAGATGAGCTCTTCTCGCCTTATCGTCGGGTAAAGTCTCCATATATTCATAAGTTTCTATTAAGGTCTCATATACTAGCTTAGCGTAAGGAAGAGTACGTTTGACATCTCGTATTAATTTGCTGTATCTGACTTGTTCTTTTCTATTCTTAAATTTTATTTGCGGGTAGACAAAAACTTCATGAAGGTTTACGACAGCAATTGTATCTCCTTGATATACTTGTGCTTTCTGATAACCTTCAGGCAAAATATTGGTCTTTACGCTTTGTGCGAAGCTTTTAGATCCGCAGAGTATAAAGAGTGGTAAAATATAATATATTCCTTTTTGTATCATGTGGTACAAAAATATAAATACAACTCTATTTGTTGCTTGATTTATATGTTAATAACTTGCTAAATGAATATAAAACATTACTTTTGTGAGAAATGAAACCATATAAAAGACTTAACTATGAAGTATTTAGATTTTATTTTCCATTCTGAATTATTTTTACTCCAAGTGCATGATGTTAATAACTTACAACCGTTTGATAGATCTTGTATCTCTTTAAATGGATACGCAGCTGTACATATGTTGTTATTTATTCCTTCTTTTGTCGTTTATAAAGTTTGTAAACATCTTATTACTAGAGTATTAATTGGTATTGTGAAAAATAAGGCGATATAGTCCTTGATGTTGTTTACCATCTCTTATCTCTTAGTGTTCATTATCACCTGTAGCGAATAAGGTTGTATAAATGTGAAGTAATAATGCTATCAGTATACTATCGAATAGCTCATATTCTTATTAATAAGTTGTTAATAGTGTCGTTAATAAAGTATTTTGATGTGTTCTTAGTAAAATATAAAAACACTGATATATATGATTTTAAATAATAATTATTTTAATATACTTATCAACATTATATTATAAACAATTTGTTTATATTAAGTGGCTGCATTTTGCGTAATATGTATATAATTCAGGGAATATTAAAGCCGTGGTATATCATTTTTGATACTTAAATATATTCAAAATATAGATTATCATCCCTTTTTAGCATAGCCTATATATTTATCTATTCTAATGTTGATATTGTAGCTAATACAAAAAACAAGTACAACTTTTAATTTATCTAATACATTTTAGTTTTGCTATGAAACGCTTGTTTATAACATTGTCAATAATCTTGTTTATAAATTCATACTTTGCTTATTGTCAGGAGAATTATTCTGTTGATAACTGGATGGATTTTGTTGCTGATTTGGCCAAAGAAGGCACAGATGAAGAATTTTTAGAAAACTTATATACCGATTTGTCTTATTTATCAGAACATCCATTTGAGTTAAATGAGGTAACTCGAACGCAATTGGGGCGTTTACCCTTTTTATCAGATCGTCAAATAGAGTCGCTTCTCTCCTATCGTGATCGATATGGAAAAATACTTAGTGTTTATGAGTTGAAAAATATAGAAGATTTAGATCCTCAAACGATATCTCTTCTTCTTCCATTTGTTTATATAGGAAATATAATTGTTGAAAAGCCATCTTTTACTGTTAATAATCTTGTTAAATATGGAAGGAATGAGCTACAAATCAGATATGATAGATGTTTTCAACAGAAAAAAGGTTATAGAGACTATCAAGATAGTATATTGCAATTATATCCAAATCGGAAATACAGAGGTGAGCCATTTTATCATTCAGTGCGTTACAGCTATCATTTTGTGGATCGTTTACAAGTGGGTTTTGTTGCGGAAAAAGATGCCGGAGAACCATTTTGGAATCAATATCATAAGGGGTATGATTTTTATTCCGCTCATTGTTTTATTAAAGATTTAGGAATATTAAAGAGCTTAGCGATAGGTGATTATAAAATTTCTTTTGGGCAAGGCTTAGTAATAAGTAATGATTTTTCTTTAGGGCGTTCAGCTTTAGTGACACAAGTTGAGCGAAGAAGCAATGGTTTTCGTAGACACTTTTCAACCAATGAACATGATTTTTTCAGAGGAGCGGCTATTACGCTACAATTCAATGATATAGAGTCTAGTTTGTTTTACTCTTATCGAAAGATGGATGCAAAAGTAGATAGCTTTATTTTTACATCATTAAAAACAGACGGTTTGCATCGCTTGCAACGAGATTGGGAAAAAAGGAAAACTGTACCCATGCAAGTTTATGGAGGAAATCTTCGCTATGCAAAGCCTAATTTTCATGTGGGTGTTACTGCTTTAGCGTATACTTTTGGAAGAAATAGTATGGAGCCCACTTTGCGTCCTTACAATGTGTTTTATTTTCGAGGTTCAAACAATTTTAATATAAGCATTGATTACATGTTGAAAAGTAGGTTTATTAAATTTTATGGAGAGACCGCTATGTCAAAAAACAAGGCAGTTTCTACATTGAATACCTTGCAGTTATCCCCTACTTCTTATATATCTTTTTTAATATTGCAGCGTTATTACGATCGTCGTTATCAAGCATTATTTGCCAATGCCTTTTCTCAAAGTTCTACCGTTCAAAATGAACAAGGGTTATACATGGGTCTACAATTAACTCCATTCGCTTATTGGAAGATTTCTGCTTATATGGATATCTTTCGTTTTCCATGGTTAAAATATGGAGTTGATGCTCCTTCAAAAGGGAAAGAATACATGTGTCAGATAGAGTATACTCCTAATCAAAATCTTCGCTTATCGGTTCGTTACAAATCACGGGTTAAAGAAAAGAATGTGAAAAATGCAGATAATAAATCATTGAAAATCAAGCCATGTTTGCATCATAGATTACGTTTTCAACAAGTTTTCAATCTTTCTTCATATCTATTTCTAAAGAGTTCTTTAGAGGGTGTTTTGTTTGATGATCCTTCGAAGAAACTAAGTAAAGGTGTTTTATTTTCTCAGGCGATAGGATGGAAGCCTGTTCGATTGCCATTACAAGCTGACACTAATATCTCCATATTCCGTACGGATGATTATTTTTCTCGAATATGCTCATATGAGAAAAATATTCTATATGCTTTCAATATGCCTTCATTATATGGTAAAGGCATACGTTTTGCTTTTGTTTTTCGCTTAGATCTTTGGAAGTGTTTATCTTTGTCTGCTAAATTATGTCATGTTCATTATTGGGATCGTAATTTAATTGGAACGGATACGGAAGAGATAGAAGGGTCAAACAAAACAGATCTTTATGCTTTGCTTCGGTGGAAATTTTAAAGTAGATTTGCGAGAGAGAAAAACAGCAATTATATGTCTACAATTCTTTTTGATAAAATAGTCTTTGGGCCTATACATAGCCGACGTTTAGGAATATCTTTAGGTATAAATCTTTTACCCAAAGATGGTAAACTATGTTCATTCAATTGCATTTATTGTGAATGCGGTTTGAATGAAGAGCGTCGTACCCATAGTAAAATGCCAACGAGAGCCGATGTGCGAATTGCTTTAGAGGAAAAACTGCGATTCATGCAAAAAGAGGGAGTTGGACCAGATGTAATAACATTTGCGGGTAATGGAGAACCAACGATGCATCCTGAATTTGCGGGTATTATAGAAGATACGCTCGCTATTCGTGATCATTATTTTCCGAAAGCGAAGATTGCCGTATTATCAAACTCCACGATGCTGCGTAAAGAGGAGGTCTTTTTGGCATTGAATAAGATAGAAGATAATATCTTAAAATTAGATTCTGTTTTAGATTCTCGTATCCAGCAAGTCAATGCGCCCAATGTATCTTCTTTTAATTTTGAAGGCTTATTAAAAGACTTATGTCGTTTTGAGGGTAATTTGATCATACAAACTATGTTTTTGAAGGGAGAATTGAATGGTCAATACTTTGATAATATGACAGAAGCTGAGATAGAGGGATGGATTGCCGCATTAAAGCAGATTCGTCCTAAACAGGTTATGATTTATACGATAGATCGAGAGACTCCCATAAAGGCTTTAATGAAGGCTACAAAATTAGAATTAGATTCGATAGCAGATCGAGCGAGAAAAGAGGGATTTGATGTAACAGTGTCTTATTGAGATTGATTTAATTTGAGAAACACAATAAATATTATGAGAGCATTAATTAAAAAGAAAAAGAAGCCTCAGCTATTGGCTCTTTGTGGGATAATGGCGGCCTCTACATTGCTTTGTGGATGCGGGCAAAATGGTGATCCGGCAGAATCGTTTGAACGTTCGGATTATTACACTAGAGGTATAGGTTCTTATCCCGGTGATCCGGCGGAGGATTTTTCTCCTTCTTTAACTCCTGATCATGTAACGTATAGAAATATAGCGCTTTTACGTAGTGCATATAACTCTTCTAGTTATGATTATAATCTTACGGCTCAATTGGTGACAGATGGTGTCGTTTGTGATAAACAACCTCAATACATTGAGTTATCCACGCAAAATGGAGATGTTCCTCGTCGTGAGCGTGAGTGGATGATCGATCAGGGTCCTTATTCAAGGAATGCGGTTGTAGGAGAGGATGCTTATTTTCAATTCGCTTTGCGTAACTGGAAAGAGAGTGCGGACAGAGTACAGTTTCGTGGAAGTGTCGCATATGATGAGAGTAAGCTAAAAGACGGTTATGAGATCGTATGTGAGGGCTCAAACGATGCTAAAGAATGGATAGAACTAGGATCTTTGAAAGGTAAAGGTATGCCGGGTGAGGCCAGTAAATATAAAGCTCATTCAGATCCAAATAAGAATAGTTGGGAGCCGGGAACATTGCCTACTCGCATGTTGAATGAAACGATAAAGTTCAATAAAACGGGTGATTTTGCCTATTATCGCATGAGAATGAAAATGGCAGGCGCCGCTTATTGGACATTTTTTGAAATGAATTTTTTCTCTCAAGATAAATTGGTGGACTTATTGCCTTCTAAGTTTTTTAATAGTGCTTGGATGAGCGAGACTGCGGGAGAGGAGTGGTTGTATATCGACTTAGGCTGTCAATCTGAATTTGACTTAGTGAAGTTACATTGGATCAATAAGGCTATCAAAGGAAAGGTTCAGGTATCGAATGATGCAAAGCAATGGAAAGATCTTGCGGAATTGCCTGGAGGTGATGCTTTGGTGGATGAGATTAAGCTTAAAGGTAAAGGCCGTTATGTTCGCATCTTGATGGAGCAATCTGTTAATGGAGATCGTTATATATTGAGTGAAGTAGAAGTGATGGGTAAAGGTGGACTAATCGCTAAGCCTGTTGCGGCTCCGTCTGTTGAGCAGAATGAAATTCGTTTGTCGGGAGGAAACTGGAAAGTACAACGAGCTTCTGAAGTTAGTGCTTCTGGTGAAGAGATTTCTAAAGCGTCTTTCACTCCGGATAATTGGGTCGTGGCTACTGTTCCGGGTACTGTATTAAGCAGTTATAAGAACGTAGGTGCTATACCTAATCCAAACTATGCGGATAATTTGATGCAGATTTCAGAATCATTCTTTAATTCCAACTTCTGGTATCGTGATGAGTTTGAAATGCCTGAAGGGTTCAAGCAAGATCGCTTATTCTTAAATTTTGATGGTATAAATTGGAAAGCGAATGTTTATTTGAATGGTAATAAGATAGGTCGTATAGAGGGAGCTTTCATTCGTGGTATCTTTGACGTAACCGATGCGGTTGTAGCAGGAAAGAACGTTTTGGCTGTTGAGATCATAAAGAATGAGCATATTGGAGCTATTAAGGAAAAATGCGCTAAGAACACAGACTTTAACGGAGGTATTTTGGGCGCTGATAATCCAACATTCCATGCCTCAATAGGTTGGGACTGGATCTCTACAATTCGCGGACGTAACATTGGTATTTGGAATGATGTATATTTGACTTCTACCGGTAAGGTGACAATTCAAGATCCATTTGTTCAAGCCGTATTACCATTGCCTGATACAACTTCTGCCACATTGACGCCAGAGGTAATTGTGAAGAATCATGATGCTGTTCCGGTAAAAGGTCTATTAATAGGAAAAATAGGAGAGATAACATTTGAACAGCCTGTTGAGTTAGCTGCGAATGAGACAAAGACAATCTCTTTTGATCCAAATACGTTTGAGCAATTAAAGGTTAAGAATCCTCGTTTATGGTGGCCTAAAGGATATGGTGAGCCCTATTTGTACGATGCTAATTTTACGTTTAAGATAGGAGAGAAGGTCTCTGATGCGGAAGATTTTAAGGTTGGTATTCGTCAGATGACTTTTAATGAGAATAATCATATATTGAGCTTATTTATCAATGGACGTCGCTTTATCGGTCGCGGTGGAAACTGGGGCTTTGGCGAATCTAACTTGAATTATCGAGGTCGTGAATATGATATAGCTGTCGCTTACCATGCGGATATGAATTTCACGATGATGCGTAATTGGGTTGGACAGATTGGTGATAAAGAGTTGTATGAGGCTTGCGATCGTCATGGTGTGATGATATGGCAAGATTTCTGGTTAGCGAATCCTGCAGATGGACCAGATCCTTATTATCCTGAAATGTTTATCGCAAATGCTGAAGATTATGTAAAACGTTTCCGTAGCCATGCTTCTATCGGTCTTTATTGTGGTCGAAATGAAGGATTCCCTCCTGAGCAGATAGATAAGGTTTTACGTCGTATCGTGAAAGAGGATCATCCGGGATTGCATTATATATCAAGTTCTGCGGATGATGTGGTAAGTGGTCATGGTCCATATCGTGCGTTACCTGTAAAGGAATATTTCAGTATAAAGAACGGAAGTGACAAGTTCCATAGTGAGCGAGGTATGCCTAACGTGATGAATTATGAGAGTTTAGTTCGTACATTCTCTCCTGATGCGCTTTGGCCTCAAAATGCTCAATGGGGACAACATGATTATACAATGGAAGGTGCTCAATCTTGTGCTTCATTTAATGAGATTATTGAAAAAGGATTCGGAAAACCTGCTGATGCGAAAGAGTTCGCTGATTTAGCTCAATGGGTTAATTATGATGGTTACAGAGGAATGTTTGAGTCGAGAAGCTTAAATCGTAAAGGGTTATTATTGTGGATGACGCATCCGGCATGGCCTTCTATGGTATGGCAGACCTATGATTATTATTTCGAGCCTACAGCCGCTTATTTTGGTTGTAAGAAAGCTTCTGAACCATTGCATATTCAATGGAATCCTGTAACAGATGAGGTTGAGGTTGTTAATTATAGTGCAGGATCTCATAAGGGATTGAAAGTTAAAGCTATGATCGTTAATATGGATGGTTCGGTAGCTTGGGAAAAAGAGAGCACGGTAGATAGTGAGGAAGATACAACAAGCAAGTGCATGAAGTTGGAGTTCCCATCTAATTTGTCAAGTGCGCATTTCGTTAAATTATTATTGAGCGAGAATGATGCGGTGATTTCTGATAATTTCTATCTGCGAGGTGTAGAGGAAGGTAACTATCAGGCATTGCGTGAGATGCCGAAGGTGACTCTTCTTTCTGATGTGACAACAAAGAAGGGTGATAATGGAGAGTGGACGGCTACCGTTTCTTTGGAAAACAACTCTTCAACACCGGCTTTGATGATCCGAGTGAATGTTATTGGAGATAAGGATGGCATTCAATTCTTACCGATGTTTTATAGTGATAACTATTTCTCATTACTTCCAGGTGAGAAGAAAGTGGTTAATATGCATTGGAAAGATGTAGATACAAGAGGTGAGAGTCCTAAAGTTGTGGTATCTGGCTATAATATGAACTGATAGTTTTATTATAGATATTATATGTTGAAGAATCCAGTCACTTGTAAAAGTGACTGGATTCTTTATTTTTGTTAGGATGGAGGTATTCTGTTTTGGGGAAATTCGTGTTTAAAAAATTGGAAGAAAATGAAACTAGTAGATATCGTTTTAAGAGATTAACTAACGGCTTGTTGTTGGAATAGTTAATGGCTGTAGTAGTGATTAGTTAATCTAAGGAGTAGTGATTAATAGTTCACTTGAGTAGCTATTAGTAAGTTTATTTATAGAGTTGTAATTAACTGATAATTAATATATTGATTAAATTATACAGCCATTTTGGCTATTGGTTTAAAACGAAAGGAATGCCCAACCTAAAAAAGTTGGGCATATTGTAGATTTGAAGCATTTACAATTTGATATAGATACGTTTTTTGTAGAGGAAATATCCTGGGATCCAATTAAGGATGACAAAGGAAATAGCCCAAGCTAGTGAACCTCCAAAATCTCCAAAGATTGGTCTGAATAGATCCATATAAACAAAAGCAGAAATACCGCTCATTCCTAGCAAGATAGCTAAAATATCACTTTGGACATATAGATACAATGGATTAACGCCAAAAGACTCGAAACATAGAGTCCATTTATTTTGTCCTTTTATATCAATAATCCAAATAAGCAGCGCAAGTAATAAAGCGGCTAATCCACAAGAAACTAACACGAAGGTACTACTCCAAATCTTTTTATTGATAGGGCATCCATAGCTGAAAAGAAATCCCGCAAAAAGGATCATTGTACCCAAAATGAATATATCTCTAATGATACGTTCATTATCTCCTTTATGGTCAATAATGATTTTCCCTACATAGAAACCCAATAAAACATGAGCGACACTACCTATACAACTCAATAATCCTTCCGGATCGAAAGCAATTCGTACTCCCTCGGCTGTATCATCGTGATACATATGTGACGATCCAAATAGATAATTGTCTAACAGTGCTATAATATTGTCTTCGCTCATTGTTAGACTATGTGTAGAAATCAGTAATCCTGCATAAAAGATTAATATACCAATAGCTGTCGGCAATAAATATTTGTGATTTATGCTTAATCCGATGAGAGAACCGATTCCATAAGCCAAAGCTAATCTTTGCATGACTCCTAATATTCGAATATCTTGGAAATCACCTATTCCGTTGTAGCAAAAATGGCTGAAAACATTTAGCATAAATCCAACGAGAAAGATTAAGGTCGTACGTTTTAATATTTTTTTGACGCTCTCTTTTGTAAGTTTAAATTGATATTTGCGGAGAGAAAAGAACATTGACACACCCATGATAAACATAAAGAAAGGAAATACTAGATCAGTAGGAGTGAGGCCGTTCCAGTGTGCGTGTCTGAGTGGCGCATATACATATTTCCACGAGCCGGGATTATTAACCATAATCATACCTGCTATTGTGATGCCCCTCATGACGTCTAGGGAAAGTAGTCGCTTAGATTGTTCCATGATAATATAGATTTAAAAATTTCAAGAATCAAAGATAATAGATTTTACGGTTGATAGTATATCTCTCTTTGCGAGAAGTGGTTGGAAGAGGTAGTGTGTGATATGTGAACTATATTTTTTAATAAAAAGGATAAGAGATATCTTTGTTTGTTTATCACAGATTCGTATTAAAGGGAACCTTTTCACTATTTTTGTCTATTGATATAGGTATTATTGTTCGTTGAGAGCATGAAAAGTGAAATAAAATAAGGTAGTAGAAATGAGAAATAAGACAACAATTCAATTAATCATCTTATTGTTGCAGTGTAGCGTATCGCTTAGTTTGTGTGGACAATCTAAGCTCTTTTTTAAAGATGGAAAGTTTAAGGTCGCGCAATTCACAGATATACATTGGGATCAAAAATCATCAAATTGTGAGAAAACAAAGACCTCTATTCAGGCGGTACTAGAGGCTGAACATCCGGATGTAGCGATATTAACAGGCGATGTAGTCACCGCTCAGCCGGGTGTTAAGGGCTGGAAATCCATTATTTCTATCTTTGAGCAAGCTCAGATTCCTTTTGCGGTTGTGATGGGAAATCATGATGCGGAGATGGTCGCTAAAGATGAGATTTATTCCTTATTAGGACGTTCACCTTTTTTTGTGGGAGAACGTGGACCTGTGAATATACAAGGAATGGGTAATTATGTCGTTCCTATTTATGGAACAGATGGTAAACAGCCTGCGGCATTATTATATTGCCTTGATTCAAATGATTATCCTGTATTAAAAGATTATGGAACATACGATTGGATTCATTTTGGCCAAATCGAATGGTATCGTACGCTAAGTAAATATTATACAAATAAGAATGAGGGAAATCCTCTTCCTTCACTCGCATTTTTCCACATACCCTTACCTGAGTATAAAGAAGTTGTTGGAGCTGAGACAACATTGGGTCGTATGGAAGAGGGGGAGGTGACCTCTCCTGATATAAACACGGGTCTTTTTGCTTCATTCTTAGAAATGGGCGATGTGATGTGTACATTTGCGGGTCATGATCATGCAAATGATTATATCGGTATGTTATTTAAAAAGGGATTAGCTTATGGACGAGTTTCCGGTTGGGACGCTTATGGTGATTTTGAAAGAGGTGGACGTATTATTGAGTTGCGTGAAGGTGAGTTCGCTTTTGATACATGGATAACAACACCGAAAGGTCGTGAAGATACATTTTATTATCCTTCTGGCTTATCTTCAAAAGATGAAAAAAGTATGAAATATCTTTCTGCCAAGCAGGTACAAGCGACGCGGCAGGGTGTATCGTATACTTATTATGAAGGTAAGTTCAAGCATACCGATCAAATAGGTGCGGGAAAAATGTTGAAAGAGGGAATAATGAAAAATATTTCTATTTCCGAGGCTCCAAGCAAAGATCATTTTGCCTATGTATTTAAAACATTGATAAAGATACCCCAAAAAGGAGTATATCGTTTTTATACCTATTCAGACGATGGTTCAAAATTGTTGATAGATGGTCAGGTTGTTGTTGATAATGATGACTCTCACAATGCTCGCCTAGCTAAGGGAAAAGTTGCTTTAGAGGCCGGTTTTCATGAGCTTAAAGTGTTGTATTTTGAAGATTATATGGGTGAATCATTGGAAGTGGGTATATCGAGTAGAGAGATTCCTGAAAAAGTCATTCCGGATGAGATGCTTTATGTTCCATGTTATTGATCAAAGTTTTGGTATATCGTGCGAAGCATCACCAAACATTTAGATTTGTTTTTTGATTGAGGAATAAATAATCGTGCCAACAAAGAATAAAATAAGATTTAAACTTTGTTGGCACGATTGTTTTTTCAATTCACCCAAGCGGTTGAATGATTAATTAATATGATTATGGTTATGGCATCATTCGAACATGAGTGTCATATAAGAAGTTGCCAAAATATTATTTTTCATATTGTTTGACGGCAATATGAGCCTTTTCTACAGCTTCATTGATATTTGCGCAAATATTCTCCGCACCAATTTTTTGATCAAAACCAGCTTTTGTTAATACACGATGAACATGCTCATTAACACCGGAAAGGATTAAACGGATTCCTTCTGAGTTAGAAAGGCGGAAAAGACTTTCTAAGTTGTGTAATCCAGTAGAATCCATGAAAGGCACTTTACGCATTCGAATGATACGGACCTTAGGCTTATCACCCATACTCTTCATGACACCATCAAACTTATTGGCAACACCAAAGAAGAACGGACCATCTATTTCATAAACTTCTACACCTTTAGGTAAAGAAAGGACCTCTTCATCATGATGTATTTCTCCTTCATCAGAGAGATCAATTTCATCAGTAGTGACAGATACGTGTGTTGTCTCCGCTACACGGCGCATAAAGAATAGCATGGCTATTAACAGGCCAATTTCTATAGCGATTGTAAGATCGAAGATAACGGTTAAAAAGAAAGTAGCCAATAACACAGATACGTCACTTTTCGGATTTTTCATCAAAGAGCGGAATGTACGCCATTCACTCATATTATAAGAGACAATGATCAACACGCCGGCGAGACAAGCCATTGGGATATGTTTGGTCAATGGGCCTAAGAAGAGTAAGATCAATAGTAATACGATCGCGTGAATAATACCGGCGATTGGGCTACGTCCACCATTATTGATGTTGGTCATTGTTCGTGCGATTGCTCCGGTTACAGGAATACCTCCAAAAATAGGAACGATCATATTGGCTGCTCCTTGTGCGATAAGTTCTGTGTTTGAGTTATGTTTATCACCAGTCACACCATCAGCGACAGTAGCTGATAATAAAGACTCAATTGCGCCTAAAATAGCGATAGTGAAGGCGGAAGGAAGCAAAAGGTTGATAGTCGTCATATCAAACTTAATAGGAGATGGAGCAGGCAGAGATGCGTTGATCGTGAATCTATCTCCAATTGTTTCGATGCCAGTAATACCAAAATGATAACGCATAATATAAACAACAATCGTCATTACGATAATTGCAATTAAAGAGCCTGGTATCTTTTTGGTTAATTTGGGGCTTAGCGCGATGATTAATATACTAGCGAAACCAATAGCAAAAGCCCAAGGGTTGATTGTGTCGATCGCCTCGAAATATGCTATCCATTTAGAGATAAAATCAGCCGGTACTTTATCCATTGTTAGGCCAAATAAATCTTTCATTTGAGTGGTAAAAATGGTTATAGCGATACCACTGGTAAAGCCTACGACAATGGGATAGGGGATAAATTTGATTACCGTACCAAGCTTTAAGACACCCATAAGGATCAAGATAATACCGGCTATTACCGTAGCGATGGCAAGTCCTTCAATTCCAAAATTTTGGATGATGCCATAAACAATAACGATAAAAGCACCTGTAGGTCCTCCAATCTGTACGTTACAACCACCTAGAAGAGAGACGATAAATCCACCAATAATAGCGGTGATCAATCCCTTTTCCGGACTTACTCCAGAAGCGATACCGAATGCGATGGCAAGAGGCAAAGCGACGATGCCGACAATGATACCTGCCATGAGATCCGTCATAAATTTCTCTTTGGAATAATTTTTCAGCGCCGTAAAGAGCTTGGGCTGAAAATCAAATTTGTTCTTCATTTTTCTTTTTGCCTATTGATTTTAAGTTGCAAAGTTAATAAAATAAAGAAGATGTAAAAAATATAAACAGATTTGTGCGAGCGATTCAAGTTGTAGAAAGATTTGTTCTTAGGCTTAAAAATAAAAACTTGCGAATGGCAATTTGGTAAATGGCTGTTTATACTAAGAAATAGAATATAACTTAGTTTAAACAAACAATATGCTAGTGATAGATGTTTAGCATTATGTAAACTTTCTTATGTAAGAGAGTATGTCTATTACTAGATAGATATTATCTAATGATCAGACTATCAATAAATAAAAACCTATACTTACATTTGTGGAGCAAAGAGAAAAAACAAACAACTATATAAAATTAGAGTTATGGAAAAGAGCATTAAAGGTACACGTACAGAGCAGAATTTGCTTAAATCTTTTGCGGGAGAGTCGCAAGCAAGAAATCGTTATACATTTTTTGCAAGTGTTGCAAAGAAAGAGGGCTTTGAACAAATAGCGGGTGTCTTTATGGAGACTGCTGAACAAGAAAAAGAGCACGCTAAACGTTTCTTTAAATTCTTGGAGGGTGGAATGGTTGAAATTACCGCCTCTTATCCTGCAGGTGTTATTGGTACAACAGCTGAAAATTTGGAAGCTGCCGCATCTGGTGAAAATGAAGAGTGGTCTGCTTTATATCCTGAATTCGCCAAAATAGCAGAGGAAGAGGGATTCCCGGCAATAGCAGTCGCATTTAAAATGATTGCTAAAGTCGAGGCTGAACACGAGAAACGTTATCGTAAATTATTAGCTAATGTAAAAGAAGGTAAGGTGTTCGAAAAAGATGAGGTAATATTGTGGCAATGTCGTAATTGCGGTTTTGTATATGAAGGAAAGAAAGCTCCGCAAACATGTCCTGCATGTGCCCATCCACAGGCTTATTTTGAGCCAATGAAACAAAACTATTAAAAGTTAGATCTTTCCAATATAGAAAGGCCTTGGTAGAGCGATTAAGACTCTATCAAGGCCTTTTTCTGTAAAATTTTTCTTCTTTTTATTTTTTAGGAGGATAATCGATAGTGTAATGTAGTCCGCGACTTTCTTTACGTTCCATAGCTTGGCGCGTAATCAAGTAGCCCACATTGATCATATTACGCAATTCGCAAAGTTCACGAGAGGCTTTGCAGCGTTTAAATAGACTTTCAGTCTCCTCGTATAAAATATCTAATCGATTCCAAGCTCGGATTAAGCGTGTGTTGCTTCGTACAATACCAACATATGCTTCCATGATTTGGTTCACCTCTTTCATACTTTGAGTAATTAAGATGCGCTCCTCATTAGAGATTGTTCCTTCATCGTTCCATTCAGGGACATCCTGATTAAATTCATAACGATCCAAGACGCTTAAAGAATGCTTAGCTGCTGCATCCGCATAAACGATCGCTTCGATAAGGGAGTTGGACGCTAATCTGTTTCCTCCGTGTAAACCGGTACAAGAACATTCTCCGATAGCGTATAAGCGGCGAATGCTGGATTGTCCGTCCAAATCTACTTTTATACCTCCGCATAGATAATGAGCTGCGGGTGCGACAGGAATATAATCTTTGGTAATATCAATACCTAAGCTAAGGCATTTCTTATAGATATTGGGGAAATGTTTCTTTGTTTCTTCCGGGTCTTTGTGAGTAACATCCAAATAAACGTGATCATCTCCACGTTGTTTCATTTCGCTATCAATAGCGCGGGCGACGATATCACGAGGTGCTAGCGATAAACGAGGGTCATATTTCTGCATGAACTCTTCCCCTTTTAAGTTTCTCAATACGGCACCATATCCACGCATGGCTTCGGTGATCAAGAAGCAAGGACGATCACCAGGATGGTAGAGAGCTGTTGGATGGAATTGGATAAACTCCATATCTTTGACAGCGCCTTTCGCGCGATATACCATGGCGATGCCATCACCTGTCGCAACCAAAGGATTGGTAGTGTTTCGATAAACCGCCTCACAACCGCCTGTTGCCATAATGGTAACTTTTGATAGGAACGTGTCTACGACACCCGTCTCTTCGTTTAAGATATAAGCTCCAAAACATTTGATACCGGGAGTATGACGAGTGACAATAATACCCAGATGATGTTGTGTAATAATCTCTACGGCATAATGGTTGACGAACACTTTAATGTTGGGATGTTCGCTAACAGCCTTTATTAAGCTGGTTTGTATTTCAGCTCCCGTATTGTCCGCATGGTGCAGAATTCTGAACTCAGAGTGACCGCCTTCTTTATGTAGGTCAAACTCTCCATTCTCTTTTTTATCGAAGTGAACGCCCCATTTGATAAGCTCTTCTATTTGTGAGGGAGCCTCTCGTACCACCTTTTCTACGGCGGCACGGTCGCTGATCCAATCACCTGCGATCATTGTGTCTTCGATGTGTTTCTCGAAGTTATCTACTTTTAAGTTGGTTACGGAAGCGATGCCTCCTTGAGCGAAATAGGTGTTGGCTTCTTCTTGACCTGCTTTACAAATAAGAGCTACGCTTTTGCCTTTGTTGGCGACTTTAAGGGCTAAGCTCATGCCGGCGATTCCTGAGCCAATCACTAAGTAATCGAATCTCTGTACCATGTTTTTTTAGTGTTTAGGCTCACAAAATTAAAAATTAACTGTTTAGATTGTTCTTTTTGCTCTTGCTTTTATAAAAATAAACATGGACAAAGTTTTTTGTAAGTTTCTATTATGATCCATGTTTAATATTTATAAAACAAAAATGAAGATGATAAAGAATTGATAGATCGATTTTTGACGATGGAAAAGTGGGGAGTGAAGAGTTTGATTGATAGAGTGATGTCGTATCGCTTATTTTATTGAGACAAAGCGGGCAAAGCGTAAATCTTTTGGAATGTTATCTGTGAAAACGAAAGAGAAGGCTTTGAAAAAAGTAGTACATTCGCGTAAATAAAGAATGAATTAAAAAAAATTTTTACCATGGCAAAAGTAGTGGAAACCCCCTTGATGAAGCAATATTTTGATATAAAGGCGAAACATCCAGATGCGATTTTATTGTTTAGGGTTGGTGACTTTTACGAAATGTATGGCGATGACGCTGTGGTAGGTGCAGAAATCTTAGGTATTGTCCAGACAAAACGTGCAAATGGTGTGGGGCAATCCGTAGAGATGGCCGGTTTCCCACATCATGCATTAGATACTTATTTACCGAAATTAGTACGTGCGGGTAAACGTGTTGCGATATGTGACCAGTTGGAAGATCCGAAAATGACAAAGAAGCTAGTGAAGCGTGGCATTACGGAATTAGTAACACCTGGTGTATCGATTAATGATAATATTTTAAATCATAAGGAGAACAACTTCTTATCAGCCATTCATTTTTCCAAGAATATTTGTGGTATCTCTTTTTTGGATATCTCTACAGGAGAGTTTATGACAGCGGAAGGTTCGTTTGACTATATAGATAAGCTTTTAAACAATTTTTCGCCTAAAGAGGTGTTGATAGAACGTGGCAATAAGAAACGTTTTGAGGAAGCTTTTGGCCCTCGTTTTTTTATTTTCGAGTTAGATGATTGGATTTTTACTACATCTGCGGCAGAAGATCGACTATTGAAACACTTTGAAACGAAAAATCTGAAAGGTTTTGGTGTTCAACATCTTCCGTTAGGGATTATTGCTTCGGGCGCTATTTTATATTATCTAGATCAAACGCAACATACACACATATCCCATATTACGTCTTTGTCTCGTATAGAAGAAGATCGCTATGTCCGCTTGGATAAGTTCACGGTACGAAGTTTGGAATTAGTAAGCACAATGAACGAAGAGGGGACTAGCCTCTTGGATGTGATAGACAAAACCATTTCCCCAATGGGATCACGTATGCTTCGTCGTTGGATCTTATTCCCACTGAAAGATGTAAAGCCTATTCAAGAGCGTCAAGAAGTCGTGGAATATTTTTTCCGTCATCCAGAGACGAAAGATCTGTTGGATACACAGCTAGAACAAATAGGAGACTTGGAGCGTATCATATCAAAGGTGGCGGTAGGCCGTGTTTCTCCTCGTGAGGTAGTTCAATTAAAAATTGCTCTTCGTGCAATTGAGCCAATTAAAAAGGCGTGTGAAGAAAGTGGGGAGCCTAGTTTATGTCGCATCGGTGATCAATTGAATATATGTGCCTTAATTCGTGATCGGATAGAGAAAGAGGTAAATAATGATCCACCATCTCTTGTGAATAAGGGAGGTATTATAGCAAATGGTGTGAATGCGGAGTTGGATGAACTTCGGGCTATTGCTTATTCAGGTAAGGATTATTTATTGAAAGTGCAGCAACGAGAGAGTGAGGAAACAGGCATTCCAAGCTTGAAAATAGGATTTAATAATGTCTTTGGATATTATATAGAGGTTCGTAACGCTCATAAAGATAAAGTTCCTGCTAATTGGATTCGTAAGCAGACATTGGTAAATGCTGAGCGATATATCACAGAAGAACTTAAAGAATATGAAGAAAAAATATTAGGAGCGGAAGAGAAAATATTGTCATTGGAAAGTCGTCTTTTCAGTGAGCTTATATTAGCGTTAACAGAATATATTCCTCCGATACAGATGGACGCAAATTTGATAGGACGCATAGACTGTCTATTGTCATTTGCTAAAGCTGCGGCAGAGAATAAATACATTCGTCCTGTCGTAAGCGATACAGAAGTAATAGATATCAAGGGAGGAAGACATCCTGTAATTGAAAAACAATTGCCATTGGGTGAATCTTATATCGCCAATGATGTCTATTTAGATGAAGAAAAGCAGCAAATAATTATTATAACAGGTCCGAATATGGCGGGTAAATCCGCTCTATTACGTCAGACTGCATTAATTACGCTAATGGCGCAAATTGGATGTTTTGTCCCGGCTGATAGGGCTCAAATAGGTGTTGTTGATAAGATTTTCACACGTGTGGGAGCATCTGATAATATATCAGTAGGTGAGTCTACATTTATGGTAGAGATGAATGAGGCGGCAGATATATTGAATAATATGACATCTAGAAGTTTGGTTCTTTTTGATGAATTAGGGCGAGGAACGAGTACTTACGATGGAATATCTATAGCATGGGCTATTGTTGAATATATTCATGAGCATCCCAATGCGCATGCAAAGACTCTTTTTGCGACTCATTATCATGAGTTGAATGAGATGGAGCGTACATTTAAACGTATTAAGAATTACAATGTATCGGTAAAAGAGATAGGAAATAAGGTAGTATTTTTGAGAAAGTTAGTGCCAGGAGGAAGTGAGCATAGTTTTGGCATTCATGTCGCTAAAATGGCAGGTATGCCCAAAAGTATCGTTCAGCGATCTTCCGAGATATTGAAGCAATTAGAGACGGAGAATCGTCAAGAAGGTATTGCGGGAAAGTCGCTTAAAAACTCATCATCTGATGGTTATCAATTAAATTTCTTTCAATTAGATGATCCAGTATTGAGTCAAGTGAGAGATGAGATAAAGAATTTAGATGTAAATAATTTGACCCCAATTGAAGCGTTGAATAAATTGAATGAGATAAAGCGTATCATTATGGGGTGATATTACAGATAAAAAACGAGTCTCGTCTATGCTAATCTATTAAAAAAGTTTTGACGTAAAGTTTGGAAGATTGGGTTATAAAGCGACTGATGTTTCGACGAGACTCGTTTAAATAACTTTAGTGGCACTGGTTCTTTTCAATATGACCAGGCAGCCATTCTGTAATGTATGTTTTATTTAATATTAGTTTTTTTCCATTGAAACTTAATTTATATAAGTATCGTTTTCCTTTCTCCCAAAAAGAGTTGGAAGGAATTTTGAATTTAAAAGTTTCTCCATTAATCATAAAAAGGACCTCCACGTCTCCCTCTTTGATTTTATGAGCGGTTGGGATTACCATAATATGTAATGGCGCACAATATTGATCGTTAATTAATATAACAGGATTTGCGAGAGAGATTCCTGTCGCAGTCAAGGTACTTTTGTCGGTAGAGCCATGAATATCTCCTGTCGTTATATCCATAACCCCTTCACTAACTAGGCATGTTCCGCCAGGTTTGTTGCCTATTTGTATCATATTGACAATGTAAGCACCTTTTTTTTCTGTTGATAAATTCAGCTGAAAAGCGATAAGAGATAAAGCGTGATTCATATAGAGCATAACGACAGGAGCTGTGCGATTGACATTTTTTTGTCCTATTGCATGAGAACCGTACATATAATCATCGGTTTTAGATGCGTCAGGAGATAGTTTAACAGGAATCTCTTTTACGTTTAGCAGATCTTTCCTGTAGGGATGATAAGCATAAATAATAGCGTTTTTTTCGTTCAAAATAACTTCTGGAGTTTGCTGCCAATGAATTTCTCCACGATTCATATAAGCTTTAGCGCATACATTCCTATATTTATAAATGCCATTGTAGAGATCATTACAATCTTCGTTTGTTACATTAAGTCCAAGAATAGCACCTTCTTGAAATTCTTGATTAAATAGAGTAGATTTAGGAATTAATATACGGGTTGTTATTTGTAGCTTCGTTTTATTTAGACCAAGATTATCCATTTGTCGGAAATTAGGTTTTTCAGAACATCCCCACATACTTAAAGTCAAGCTAGTAAATAGAAATAATAATCTCATTATTTTATCCTATTTTTGTGTAAAACTTTTTCATTTCAAAGTTCGGGATGTAATATGAGAGAGAAGATTCATACAATTTAAAATAAGAGTAGAATCATCTAAATGAACCGTTCAATTTGTATAATAAGGTCATATTTTCGATAAATAATCAAAAAAACATTTGTATAGGTGTTTTGTTTAATAGCTAAGAAGGTAATATCATTATGTTGGATGAAATACAATTTTTGCTTAGTCTACAAATCTTGGGTTTTTGTGTATTTGGTGGTATCACTCTATTATTGCGGTCTAGGGAGAATAGATCTAGGCAAATATTAGGTTGGAGTATGCTTTTATGGGCCTTCTTGGTAGCTATTCGTGTATCTGTAAATTTGTATGTAGAAGACTCGAAGGAGATTTTTCATCCAGATATATTGATAATGGGTTGTGTAGAAGTAGCAACTTTATCTTGTTATGTAATAGAGGTATTACGTCCTTACTATTTAAACTTCAGGAGGTTTATGGTATATACTTGTCCTGTCTGGATTTTAGCTTTTTCTTTTTTAGTTTATCGGTTGTCTGGAGGAGAGATACATTGTTATAGCTCTTTTCAGGAGGTTTTTAGCCAAATTGATATAGACTTATGTATTCGTATGTCATTATTGTTATTTACCTTTCTATATATGATAATTCCGATTTATATCATATTGCGCTATAGTGAAGAATTTAAATGTTTTTTGCGAGAAAATGTCTCAGACCCAGATGATTATGATTTGGATTGGTTAAAAAAGATAATGCTGATACTTTCATCAATGTATCTATTTTATTTAGTGCTATTATTTACCGATCGAGCTATACTATATGTTATAGATAAAGTTTTTTTGCTAATAATATGGTATTACTTTTTTTATAAAGCTTTATTTCTGAAGGTGATACATTTAGATTATACCTTTGAGAAAGGTTGGGGATTGCCTAGTTTAAAAGATGATTTAAAAGAAAATATAGTATCAGAGATAGAGACAGGGCAGGAGAGTGAAGAGCAGCGTTCTTTTATAAGAAAGAAATATGTAAAAGAAGTTGAGGAATGGTTTGAATGTGAAAAGCCTTATCTTCGAGAGGATTTGCGTTTGATGGATTTACAGCGTATTTTTCCCATGAGTCGTTCTTATTTGTCTCAGCTCTTTAATAAAGAATTAGGATGTTCATTTTCTGATTATGTAAATCGTTATCGGATAGAGGAGAGCAAACGTTTATTGGAAGCTGGACCTCTAGCGAGTATACAAGATATAGCCGAGCGTTCAGGCTTCCATTCTATCAGTACATTTCGTCGTGCATTTATTAAGCAAACAGGAGTTATTCCCTCTGAATATAGGAGAGAGGGTTGACGAATTATTGCAAGATATAGCTGATGAAAGCAATTTTTTTGCTATCTGGAGACCATGAGTTTACATTGATAGAGCCTTGTCCTCCAAAAAGTTTTATTAATGTTTTAGGATTACCACCAGACGTTGACATGATTCGAAGTTCTACATTTTTATTAGGTAAATGTTCATCAGGTTTTAAGTCTCCCTTTTTATAAGTAATGAAAATCACATGTTTTCCATCAGGAGACACATGAGGAAACCAGGAATTTCGTGTATCGTCAAAAGTCATTTGCGTTTGCTCAGATCCATCCACATTCATTCTCCATATTTGCATTAGTCCAGAGCGTACAGAATTAAACCAAATATATTGGCCGCAAGGAGAATATTCAGGTCCATCATCAAGTCCGATAGAGGAAGTTAATCTTTTTTCCTCTCCACCAAGAGCAGGAATAACATAGATATCAAAATTTCCATTTCTTTCTGCGCAATAAGCCAACTGCTTCATATCGGGGCTCCAGCCATGTAAATAACTTGGCCCAAGAGGCGTGATCAAGCGAGGTGTTCCACCTTTAAAAGGAAGAGTATAAATACGAGATTTTCCATCTTCTTTTGTACCATTACTTATCGCAATATATTTTCCATCTGTAGAGATAACATGATCATTATTGCAGTTATATGCGTATTCACTGTTAATAATCTGAGGCTCTTTAGGCGAAAGAGGAGATATTTTATAAAGTTTTCCACCACTATTGAACAGGAGCCATTTTCCATCAGGAGTCCAGTTTGGAGCTTCTATTAAAAAAGAGAACTTTTTGATCGTGTGGCGTTCTCCTGTTGTAATATCCAGTGTTTCTAATACGCTAATTATCTTTTTCTGTTGAGCTTTAGCGCAACAAAGCGATATGCATAGGCATAAAAAAGAATAGAAAAATCGTTTCATAATAGATTGATTTAAAAAATAAAAAACCGGATAAATACTTTATCCGGTTTCAAAGATATGATTAATTATAATTCAATTATACATTAAATCGGAAATGCATGATGTCACCATCTTGCACAACATATTCTTTTCCTTCTACATTCATTTTTCCCGCTTCCTTAACAGCCGTTTCAGAACCATATGCGATATAATCCTCATATTTGATTACTTCAGCCCGGATGAAACCTTTCTCAAAATCAGTGTGGATAACGCCAGCACATTGAGGCGCTTTCCATCCTTTATGGAATGTCCAAGCACGACATTCATCAGGTCCTGCAGTTAAGAAAGTTTGAAGATTCAATAATTTATAAGCAGATTTAATCAAGCGATTTACACCAGATTCATCTAGACCAATTTCTTGTAAGAACATTTGGCGCTCTTCATAAGTCTCGAATTCCGCAATTTCACTTTCTATTTTTGCTGCGACAACAAGAATTTCCGCATTTTCATCTTTTACAGCTTCGCGTACAGCATCTACATATTTATTGCCATTTACGGCGCTGCCTTCATCTACATTACATACATAAAGAACAGGTTTATTTGTCAATAGAAATAAGTCGTGAGCGGCACGTTCTTCATCTTTTGTGTCAAAAGTAACCGTACGAGCACTTTTCCCTTGCTCTAATGCTTCTTTATATTTGCAAAGGACCTCATATACGATTTTCGCTTGTTTGTCACCACCTGTTTGAGCTTGTTTTTGTACACGTACAATGCGACTATCGATAGTCTCTAAATCTTTAATTTGTAGCTCATAATCAATGATTTCTTTGTCACGAACAGGGTTGACAGATCCATCAACATGTACGATATTGTCATCATCGAAACAGCGTAAAACATGTATAATCGCATCTGTTTCACGGATGTTGGCTAAGAATTTATTACCAAGACCCTCACCTTTGCTGGCTCCTTTTACCAATCCTGCGATATCAACAATTTCAACTGTTGTTGGAATAACTCTTTGGGGATGTTCTATTTCCGCTAATTTATTAAGTCGTTCGTCTGGTACAGTAATAACGCCTACATTCGGTTCAATTGTACAAAAAGGGAAGTTCGCTGATTGTGCCTTTGCGTTTGATAGGCAATTGAAAAGTGTGGATTTTCCTACGTTAGGAAGTCCAACAATGCCACATTGTAATGCCATAGTATGCTATTTTCTTTATTATTGTCGATTGAATCTTTGTTTGGATTATTAAATTGCAAAGATAATCAATCTTTTAGAAAGTCTTTAGATTTTGTTATACTTTGCCTTATTGAAATAGGAATTTAAGCTTATATATCTTTTTCATATTTTTTATGGAAAATGACCAGTAATATGAAACCGATGAATGCAAAAGTAGAGCCTATCAACGCAGGATATTGATAGCCAAAGCCAGCCGCCAGAGGTAGGCCTCCGCAAAAAGCACCTAAGGCATTACCTATATTAAAAGCGACTTGTGCACTTGCGGCTCCTAATAGCTCACCGCCTTTAGCATGACGGATCAGTAGGACTTGCTGTGGACTTGATATAGCGAATAGTCCCGCAGTGCAGATAAACATTAGAAGAGCACTAAGCCATGGTATTTGCGCAATAAAAGAGATGAGTAATAATGTGATACAAATAATACCTTGCGCGCTATATGCAACACGTCCAGGAGTATATTTATCAGAGAGACGACCACCTATTAGGTTGCCCGCTACCATTCCAAAGCCCGATAAGATCATTAATAGCGTAATACTTTGTGTTGAAAATCCAGAGACATTTGTCAATAGAGGGGTTATGTAGCTATACCAACAAAAGACACCTCCATTGCCTAAGATATTAGCGCCTATAATAAGCCAAGGCGCTTTGCTTTTTAGGAAATGAAATTGTCCTTTGAATCCATTATCCGGTAAATTTTCAACCATTGGAACCCAATGTGCGATGAAGTAAAGAATAACTATACCCCAACATCCGACCAATAAGAATGTGACATGCCATGATAACATAGAGCATAGCGCTGTGCCAAGAGGAACGCCAAAAAGGTTTGCAATAGTCATTCCTGCAATCATAATAGACACAGCCTCAGAACCTTTTCCTTTATCTGCTAATTTTTCGGCTACGATAGAGCCTACGCCAAAATAAGCTCCGTGAGGTAATCCAGACATAAAGCGAGCCAGCATTAGTACCCAATAATTAGGAGCTAGAGCAGCACAAAAATTACCTAGCATCATAACACCAACTAAGGCGAGCAGGATATTTTTAATGGGTATTTACGTGCTATAACAAGCATAGGTGCACCTACACATACGCCCATAGCATATGCTGAAATGAGATGTCCTGCTGTTGCGATACTGATGTCTAAATCTTTCGCTACATTGGGGAGAATACCCATCATAACGAATTCCGCAATTCCAAGTCCTAGCGTACCAAATGCTAGGGCCACTAAACTTTTCTTCATACTTTAATGATCTAAAAACAATCTTTTTGTGTTGATACCGAGATGGATGCATTTATAGCTCAAGATCACTGATTTTATAAAATAAGGATCTTTTTTAAGCCCGGCAAAGGTACAAATAGTTTAAGGTCATTGTTTCGTTTGGATATTGCTTTCTTATAGATATATTTCTTGATAAAGAAGTTGGTTAGAGGTTTAATGAGCCTCTAACCAATTAGCTCCTTCTCCGCAATCGGCAATTAGTGGAACTTGAAGGTCGATGACATGTTCCATTTCTTCTAGCACGATTCGTTTTACTTTATCAGCTTCTTCTTGATATACATTAAAATTTAACTCATCATGTACTTGAAGTATCATTTTACTTTTTAGTCCTTCTTTTTCAAACCGTTCATAAATTCGAACCATGGCTAACTTGATGATATCAGCAGCACTACCTTGAATAGGTGCATTAATGGCATTTCGTTCGGCATAACCTCTAACGATAGCGTTATGAGAATTTATATCAGGTAAAAAACGTTTGCGTTTAAAAATAGTTTCTACATATCCCTTTTCTTTGGCTACTTTAATACTTTCATCCATATATTCTTTAATTCGAGGATAAGTATTAAAATAACCATCAATTAATTCTTTTGATTCAGTACGAGGGATGCTTAATCGTTCAGCAAGGCCAAAGACAGAGATGCCATAAATGATACCGAAGTTCGCGGTTTTTGCTTTTCGGCGCATATCGCTTGTTACTTCATTAACAGGAACGCCATATATTTTTGCTGCAGTAGCAGCATGTATATCAGCTCCCGTCCGGAAGGCTTCTATCATATGAGGGTCTCCGCTAAGATGTGCCATAATGCGTAATTCAATTTGTGAATAATCTGCGGAGAAGAATAGACAGTTAGCATTATCAGGGATAAAAGCTTTACGAATTTCTCTTCCTAACTCATCTCTTACAGGAATATTTTGCAAATTGGGATTTGTAGAACTTAATCGTCCTGTGGAGGTTACAGCTTGGTTGAAAGAAGTATGAATTTTGCCTGTCTTAGGGTTGATAAGCAGAGGTAAAGCGTCTATATAGGTACTTAGTAGTTTTTTTAGACCTCTATATTCTAATAGTTTACCAATAATAGGATGTTTATTCCTTAGTTTTTCTAAGACATCTTCACTAGTGCTATAGTTGCCTGTTTTTGTTTTTTTTGCTTTTTCGTCCAGTTTTAATTTATCGAATAAAATTTCCCCAACTTGTTTTGTGGAGTTTATATTAAACTCAGCTCCTGCCAACTCATAAATTTCATATTCAATTTTATTTAAAGAGGCTGTTAGTTCTATTGAAGATTGTTTAAGTGCGGTTGTGTCTATAGTTACTCCACTATATTCCATTTCCGCTAAGACATAGATAAGCGGCATTTCAATTGTATTGAAAAGATTGTCTAATCCTTCCTTCTTTAATTCAGGAGTAAAGAAATTTTTCAATTTTAAAGTGACATCTGCATCTTCTGCGGCATATTCACAAATATGTTCAATAGGTACATCTCGCATGGAAAGTTGATTCTTACCTTTAGGTCCTATAAGCTCTTCGATATTGATTGTTTTATACTTTAAATAAGTTTCTGCTAAATAGTCCATACCATGTCGGAGTTCTGGATTAAGCAAATAGTGTGCAATCATTGTGTCGAATAGAGGACCGGCGATCCGTATTCCATAATTGCGTAATATTAAAATGTCGAATTTAATATTTTGTCCAATTTTAAGGGATTTCTCATTTTGTAGAGCAGGGGCAAAAAGGTTTACGATTTGTAAAGCTTTTTCGTTGTCAGCGGGTATAGGCACATACCATGCCTCATTTTCTTTCACCGCAAAAGACATTCCCACCAAATGAGCATTCATTGGTTCAATATTATCTGTTTCCGTGTCAAAAGCGAAAAAAATCTGATCTAATAAAAAGCGTGCTAAATCGGACTGTTTTTCCTCTGTGTCAGCTAAATAGTAATGATGATCGATAGACTTTAAGTCCGTGAGATTTGAATTTTTAGAATCATCTGTATCATTGGGCGCAAAAATCGCAAACAAATCACCTTGAATAGGTGCTTGTAGATTCACTTTTTCTGCATCGGCTTGAAGTTTGTTAATAAATGTTTTAAATTCAAGTTCTGTATAAATCTCAGTTAAACGTTCTTCGTTAGGTTTTTCCCTTGCACAAAGATTCGCATTAAATTCAATAGGTGCGTCAGTTTTGATTGTCGCTAAAAATTTGGAGAAGCGAATCTGTTCAGCATTTTCTTCTACTTTCTTTTTTTGAGCACCTTTTAATTTGGAAGTATTGGCTAAAAGATTCTCAATACTTCCAAATTCATTTAATAATTTTTGAGCGGTTTTTTCTCCAACTCCTGGGCATCCAGGGATATTATCAGCCGTATCTCCCATCAGTCCTAGAAGATCAATAACTTGTTCTGTGTTTTTTAATTTATATTTTTCCAAAACTTCAGAAACACCTAAGATCTCATAATCACCACCAAACTTAGGCCTATACATATATATATGTTCCGAGACTAATTGTCCATAGTCTTTATCTGGTGTCATCATGTAGACATCGAATCCTTCTTTTTCCGCAAGTTTTGCTATTGTACCGATTACATCATCTGCTTCATATCGGGGGACTTCCAAGATTGGGATATTATAGGCATTGATTATATCTTTAATAATAGGAACAGATTGTTTGATGACCTCTGGGGTCTCTTCCCTTTGTGCTTTATATAGTTCAAAGGCTTCATGCCTAAATGTTGGTCCCTTAGGGTCGAAAGCTACAGCGATATGGCTTGGGTTTTCACGTTTTAAAATATCCTCCAGTGTATTGATAAAACCAAAGATGGCAGATGTGTTTACACCTTTAGAATTGATACGGGGATTTTTAATGAAAGCGTAATAAGAGCGATAAATTAACGCGTACGCATCTATAAGGAATAACTTCATTGCTTTTAACACGTTTTAGTGGGACAAAACTGGGGTAAATGTACTAAAAAAGTCGCTTACTCGATAGTTTTTGTTACTTTTGCGCATCTTTGCGTAGAATTATGAGTGATAGAAGGAAAATAGAAGAACCAGTATCTACTGAATTTGAGCGCTTCAATAAAGAGTTTGATGCTTCTTTACGTAGTGAGACAAACTTGTTGCAATCGGCTATAGATGTTATCTTAAATGCTACAGGTAAACATGTACGTCCATTATTAACGCTTCTTACAGCAAAAGCTTGTGGTCAGGTAACAGATAATACGATTAATTCGGCTGTATTATTAGAGCAATTGCATACAGCAACGTTAATTCATGACGATGTGATAGACGAAACAAAGCAGCGTCGAGGCGTACCTTCATTGAATGCGATTTTTGACAATCGCATCTCGGTGTTGGTAGGTGATTATATACTTTCTTCTGCGTTAATACGCTCGATACAAACAGGAGATTTGAGAATTGTTGGTATTATTTCTAATTTAGGTCGGGATCTATCTGAAGGTGAAATTAAGCAATTAGAAACGGCGGAAGATAGCATATTAGATGAGAATTGCTATTTGCAAGTAATAAAGAAAAAGACAGCGACTTTATTATCTGCTTGTGCTGAAATTGGAGCTATTTCTTCTGGAGCATCAGTAGATCGTATTGCTATTTGTCGTGAGTTTGGTGAGAAACTGGGTTATTGTTTTCAGATAAAAGATGATATATTTGATTACTTCAAAGAGTCTAATATAGGGAAGCCAACAGGCAATGATATTCGTGAGGGAAAGGTGACACTTCCATTATTGTATGCATTAAAAACAGGTAGGGGGGAAGAGGTTGACTCCTATAAAGAAATTATAAAGCAAAAACGATTCTCTGCTGAGAATGTAGAAGCTTTAATAATGTTTGCAAAAGAGCGTGGAGGTATACAGTATGCGGAAAATCAAATGAAAAAGTATTATGATGAAGCTGTAAAATTATTAATGAAATTGCCTGAATCAGAAGCAAGGGAGTCATTACTGTTATTAGCGGATTATGTTATTACACGAACGAAGTAGGAGCAAATTCATATAAGAAAAGGAGCCTAAAAGAAAAAACTTTAGGCTCCTTTTCTTATATGATCATTTTAAATCTTTACGTAATTTATTTACCCAATCTTTTTTCGATATCGCCAACGAGGCTACTAGCGCCGATACGGAATAGATCTTTATTTAGCCATTCTTCACCAAGAATTTCTTTAACGATGGTGTAGTATTTAACAGCATCTTCAGCCGTACGAATACCACCAGAAAGCTTAATACCAACTTTTGTTCCTGTGATAGAATGGTATTTTTTTATAGCTTTACACATAGTGTATGCCGCTTCTGCACTAGCTCCTGGATATCCTTTTCCTGTAGATGTTTTAATAAAGTTCGCTCCTGAATACATGGCAAGAATAGCTGCCTTTTGAATGTTTTCAGGAGTAGCTAAAGCGCCAGTTTCTAAAATTACTTTAAGTTTAGAATCACGACAACTTTCTTTGATCTCTTCTAATTCTTCTGTTAGCTCTTCATAGTTTTCTTCCATGAAGTAGCCAAGATTAATTACGACATCAATTTCATCTGCTCCTTGCATTACAGCCATAGCAGTTTCTGCTATTTTTACTTCCATGAAAGTTTGAGAAGATGGAAATCCTCCTGAGACAGCAGCTATTTTTACAGAATCAGCGGTGAGTGCTTGTTTGACAGTGTCAACAAAGAGAGGATAAGTACAAATAGCCGCAACATTTGGTACGTCAGGCCGTGTTCCTTCAAAGTCATTGACTGAATTAACCATTTGCCAAATGCTCTCTTTTGTGTCCATACTAGTAAGAGATGTTAGGTCGATACATCCATGAATAGTTTTTAAAACCTCAGGAGTAAAGTTCTCTTGATAGTGTTGATCTAGAATAGTGTTAACAGCTTCTGTTGTTTGAGCATCAGATAACGCAGGTTCAAATTTATTGAACGCTTCATGATATTTATCAATCATAACTTCGGACTCTTCATGGTGATGTCCGCAATCGCAATCGTGTTGATGTGTCATAGCTTTATACTAATTTTTGATTGTTTTTATGTCTTTCTTTATCTCGATTTGTTTTTTTCAGGATATTTTTTTCAAAAGCGGCAGTCATGTCTATGCCTGTTTGATTAGCTAAACAAAGTAATACCCATAATACATCCGCCATTTCATCGCCTAAATCCCTATGTTTATCACTTTCCTTAAAAGATTGTTCTCCATAAGTGCGTGCCATGATTTTGGCAAGTTCTCCGACTTCTTCCGTGAGAATTGTCATATTTGTAAGTTCATTAAAATAGCGGACTCCATATGTTTTTATCCAAGAATCTACCAATTCTTGAGCTTGTTTTAATGTAATATCATCCATGTTTATTCTTTATTTTGAGAGTCTATGATGATAGTAACAGGTCCATCATTTAATAATTCTATTTTCATATCAGCTCCGAATTTCCCTGTTTGTATAGATTTCCCTAGTTGAAGTTCCATTTCTGCACAAAATGCTTCATACATAGGAATGGCAATTTCTGGCTTAGACGCTTTCAGATAAGAAGGGCGATTTCCTTTTTTGGTTGAAGCATGTAATGTAAATTGACTAACCACCAATATTTCTCCGTCAATATCAATAACAGAACGGTTCATGACCCCATTCTCATCGTCAAATATACGCAAATTCGTAATTTTTTTTGTTAGCCAATCGATGTCTTCTTGAGTATCTTTATCTTCAATTCCTACTAAGATCAAAAGTCCTTTCCCTATTTTAGATTTTAGCTGTCCGTTTATTGTGACAGAAGCATATTGTACACGCTGTGTAACTGTTCTCATATCTTATGTTATTCTTTTTTATTTATGTTCAATCCATTTTGTATTGCCTTCGCTTTTGCTTCTCCAATGAGTGTTTTTAGATCATCGAATGTGGCATCTTTAATTCGTTTTACGCTTTTATAATGACGTAAAAGTAATATTTTTGTTTTTTCGCCAATACCTTTGATCGAGTCTAATTCAGATTTTGTTTGTGTTTTACTTCGTTTCTCCTTGTGGAAAGAAATGGCAAAACGATGTACTTCATCTTGCATTCGTGTAAGTAGATGAAACAATGGACTGTCTAATCGCATGCCAACTGTAATAGGCGGGAAGCCAAATAGTAGCTCCGATGTACGGTGTTTACCATCTTTTGCTAATCCCGCAATAGGAATAGATAGTTTTAGTTCATCTTCAACGACAGAGCGTACAACCTCCATCTGTCCTTTTCCTCCATCTGTAATTATTAGATCGGGTAGGGGCATATTTTCATTGATAGCTCTTTGATAACGTCTACGGACCACCTCTTTCATCGATGCGTAATCATCTGGGCCAATAACTGTTTTAATATTGTATTTGCGATAATCTTGCTTAGATGGTTTGCCCATCTTAAATACGACACAAGCAGCGACAGCTTCACTTCCTTGTATATTTGAATTATCAAAGCATTCAATATGAGCCGGAATTTTTGATAAATGAAGCGCTTCTTGAATTTCCTTTAGTAATCGTGTGTTTCTTTGTTCGGGATTGAGCTTTTCTGCTTGTTTGAGTCGATCTACTTTAAACTGTTTGACATTCATTTCTGAAAGATCGAGTAGTTTCTTTTTATCCCCTCTTTGAGGAATAGTAAATGATACATTTTCTAATTCTATTCCTAATTCAAATGGGATGATGATCTCTTTAGCGTTACTTTTGAATCGATTCCTCATTTCGATGATACCTAAGCCAAGCAAATCCTCTTTTGTCTCATCTAATCGTTTTTTGTATTCAAAGGTATAAGCTTGTACGATTGCTCCATTTCCGATATGCATAAAATTGATATAGGCTGAATGCTCATTTTCTATAATAGAAAAGACATCTATGTTATGAAGCAATGACGTAACGACTGTTGATTTGGATCTATAATTTTCGATTACTTCGTATTTTTCCTTTACTTTTTGAGCCTCTTCAAATTTGAGATTTGCGGCTAAAGATTGCATCTCTTCGTAAAGGAGCTTGCTTATTTGAGAAATATTTCCTCGTAATATTTCTTTTATTTCAGAAATATTTTGTTGATACTCTTCAGGAGATTGTAGACCTTCACAAGGGCCTTTGCACCGTTTAATATGATATTCAAGGCACACTTTATAGCGCCCTTGAGCGATGGATTCAGGCGTTAATGGATACTTGCATGTGCGTAAAGGGTATAAATCCTTTATCATTTGCAGCATAGTCTTCGCTGTGAATACGGATGGATAAGGTCCATAATATAAAGAACCATCCCTGACAATATTTCGTGTTTGGTAAATTCGTGGAAAGTATTCATTCTTTACGACTATAGAAGGATAAGTTTTATCATCTTTGAGAAGTACATTATAGCGAGGTTTGTATTGCTTAATTAAATTATTCTCGAGCAATAGAGCATCTTCTTCTGTATTTACGACGATGTATTTTATATCCTTAATCTGTTTAACAAGTACTCGCGTCTTATTATTATCATGAGTTTTATTGAAATAAGAAGAGACACGTCGTTTAAGGTTCTTCGCTTTACCTACATATATAATCGTTCCATTCGCATCAAAGTACTGATAACATCCAGGTTTTTCAGGAATGATCGATAGAATTGTTTTTATATGTTCATCTATATTTATTGTCATACGAATAGAGAAGAGAATTGAAAAGATTCTCCATCAAATAATCCTTTGTCGCTAATTTTTAAAGAAGGAATAACAAGAAGCCCCATGAAAGAGAGTGTCATTTGTAATGAATCCATCGGAGTTTTTAGTTGTTTTATTTTTTGTTCGATTTCTTGATAGCGCTTACTTGTTTCTTCTAAAGTCTGATCACTCATTAATCCCGCTATAGGAAGGGGTAGAAGACAGACTTCATCCATGCAGCTTACCGCTATACCTCCTTTTGCTTTGATTACAGCATTGATCGCTTGAGCTAACTCAAAATCGGTAGCTCCGACAGCAATAATGTTATGGCTATCGTGAGAAATACTTTGTGCAATAGCGCCTAGCTTTAATCCTGTGCCTTTGATAAAAGCGATGGATGGCTGTGTCGTATGATAGCGGTTAATAACGACTAATTTAAGAATGTCTTTTTGTGGATTTGATTCAACAAATCCATCAAATGTATGTACTGGAAGTATCTCTTCTTGTGTGATGAGTTCACGATCTTTGCATACAATAACTCTCATTTGTTTTCCTTTCGCTTTAACTGCAAGCTTTTCTAAGGAGATTGGTTTAGTGTGGAAATTATTGCATGGAGTAGGTGAGTGGAAAGGAATAAGACTGTCGGTTCCGTTAAATACGCAAGTGCCGTGTATGTATGTTGCTTTGATATTAAAATCATCAAAGTTGTTTATAATGATAAAATCGGCGGAGTCATTTTCCTGTAAAAATCCAATAGGTATTTGATAATGTTTCGCGGGATTATAAGAAGCTGCTCTTAATACATCATATAAATCATAACCGAGTTTTAACGCTTTTTGAACCAGTTTATTTATATGGCCATTGTAAAGAATAGAAGGGTGGGCGTCATCGGTACAAAACATGATTTTTGCGGGGAACTCTTTTAATAGGGGATGAAGAACATCAAAATTTTTGGCTGCACTTCCTTCTCGTATGAGCAAATTCATTCCGAGTTGACATTTTTCTCTTCCGTTTTCTAGATCTATGGTCTCATGGTCGGTTGAGATGCCCGCATGTACATAAATTCGTAAGTTATTGCCAGTGCCCATAGGATAGTGTCCATCGATAGGTTTGTTATATTTTTGTGCGGCTTTTATTTTATTGATTACTTCAGGGTCGTTCCTTAAAACAGCTGGATAATCCATCATCTCGGCAAGGAAATGTAGATTTTCTTTCTGTAGAAGTTCTGCAGTCTTTTCAGAGTTAATTGTAGCTCCTGATGTTTCCATTGTTGTCGCAGGTACACAGGCTGGCACTCCAAACCAACAATAGAATGGTATTCCTTTAACGTTGTTTAGCATGAACTCAATTCCTGCTTCGCCCATTACATTTGCTATTTCATGAGGATCAGCAACAACCCCAATGCTACCATGGCGTACCACTTCTTGAATAAAAGCAGCAGGTGTTACCATGCTGCTTTCTATATGGACATGTGCGTCTATAAAGCCAGGGAGGATAAAGCTCCCTTCATCTTTTCCTGTGGAAGTAATCTTTTTAATGACACCATTAAGTATTGTTATTTCTGCGCCATGGATCTTCTTGTTAATGATATCTACTAGATTCCCTCGTATAATCAATGTGTTAGCGTTATTCATTTGAATATCTTCTTTAATCTGTTTCACGTGGAACATTCTGCTCTTTATCGTCCTAGCATGACCAATAGTATGTTGATGTCACTAGGAGAGATACCTGGTATTCGACTCGCTTGGGCAATGGTGTCTGGGTCTATTCTTGTGAGTTTTTGACGAGCTTCTGTCGATAGAGCTTGTATGGTGCTGTAGTTGAATTTACCCTTGATGCGGATGTTCTCAAGCCTGTTTATTTTATCTGCGATGATTTGTTCACGCTTGATGTAGCCACTATATTTAATTAAAATTTCTGCAGCTTCAATGATCTCCTTTTTTCGTGAAGCGGGGACTTTGTCAAGCTCAGCTCGCAGAGCAGGGATGATATCCGCTAAATTTTCCAGGGTCGTTTGTGGACGTAATACTACATCAAATAATTTGCATCCATGAGCTAAAGGAGCTGTGCCCAACTTCTCCAATCCACTATTTATATATTGAGGCTTGACGGAATAGTTCTCCACAAAATGAATAAGAGAATCGCGATTCTCTTTCTTTTCTTGTAATAAATTATATCTGTCACGTTTCGCTAATCCTATGTTGTATGATTTTTCTGTTAAGCGCATATCTGCGTCGTCTTGTCGAAGAAGAATGCGATACTCGGCGCGTGAAGTAAACATGCGATAGGGCTCATCTACGCCTTTCGTTACTAAATCATCAATTAGTACACCTATGTAGGCTTCATCTCGTCCAAGAATAAATGGCTCACCTCCGTTGCAATTAATATGTGCATTAATGCCTGCGATTAGTCCTTGTCCACCTGCTTCTTCATAACCTGTAGTACCATTGATTTGTCCAGCAAAAAATAAATTGCGGATTTGTTTTGTCTCTAGATTATGCTTTAATTGAGTGGGATCAAAAAAATCGTATTCGATTGCATATCCAGGTCTGTATATTTGGACATCTCGAAAAGCGGGGATCGCTTGAAGTGCCCTTAGTTGTATATCCAAAGGAAGAGATGATGAAAAACCGTTTAGATAATATTCTTGGGTCGTTTCACCTTCTGGCTCTAAGAAAAGCTGATGTTGCGGCTTATCTGCGAATGTAACAATCTTCGTTTCGATGCTTGGGCAATAGCGCGGTCCAATACTTTTAATTTGTCCATTATAAAGAGGTGAGTCGGGGAGACCTTCTCTTAATATCTCATGACAAGCTTGATTCGTGAAAGTAGTCCAACAGCTCAATTGTTTTAATTTACGGTGTACAGTGTCTAGGTAAGAAAATTTATGGAAATCATCTTCTCCCGCCTGTTCGCTCATTTCGTCAAAATGGACGCTTCTTCCATCTATACGGACAGGGGTTCCTGTTTTCATTCGATCAGTTCGAATGCCCAAAGATTTTAATTGCTCGGTTAATCCTGTTGCGGCGGGTTCAGAAATACGTCCACCTCTAATTTGGGTTTTGCCTATGTGGAGCAATCCATTTAAAAAAGTACCATTAGTTAAGACAACAGCACCTGCCTGAAATATGACATTCATGCCGGTTCGAACGCCACAAACTTGTCCATTCTTGATGAGCAATTCATGAACCATATCTTGCCAAATGGATAGATTCGGTATATTCTCTAATATGTCTCTCCAGCATTCAATAAAGCGGGCTCTATCACTTTGTGCGCGTGGACTCCACATTGCAGGTCCTTTACTTCTATTAAGCATGCGAAATTGAATAGCTGTTTGATCGGTTACGATTCCCATATATCCACCTAGGGCATCAATCTCGCGAACAATTTGTCCTTTGGCTATACCTCCAACTGCAGGGTTACAACTCATTTGGGCTATTTTATTCATGTCCATTGTGATCAAAAGCGTTTTTGATCCAAGATTTGCGGCAGCTGCTGCGGCTTCACAGCCTGCATGACCAGCTCCTACTACTATTACATCGTAATTGAATGTCATTTTATATACCCTAATTTATTTTACGCTATTGTTTGAGAGTTATTCTTGAGCATTGCTAATGCTTTATTTTCGTTTGCTTCCATTATTTCTCGTTCTCCGGGGCCTTTGTCATTAATGCCACAAAGATGGAGAATTCCATGTATAATTGTGCGATGCAATTCCTCTTCATAATCTGTATGAAATGTTTCAGAGTTTGATCGTACAGTGTCTAGACTGATGAAAAGGTCTCCGGAGATTTTGTTTCGTTCCGTATAGTCGAATGTTATAATATCAGTGTAATAATCGTGTTGTAAATATTGACGATTGACTTCAAGAATTTTTTCATCAGAACAAAAGATATAACTGATGTCTCCTGTTTTCTTTCCATAAGTTTCAGCTACAGCTTTTATCCAAGAGCTGACCCTTATTTCGTCGATTGCCGGAAGTTGGACATCTTCGGCATAATATGTAATTGCCATAAGCTTGTTTTATTAAATATGATTTTGTTGCAAAAATAGTCAATCCTACGGGATTGGTTGTATGAACTTTTAGAAGAATAGATAAGCCATGGCGATGGCTGTTATTGCGCCTGCTAAATCTGCGAGCAATGCGCATTGTATCGTGTATCTTGTGTTACGTATGCCAACACTTCCGAAATAGAGAGCGACAACGTAAAATGTAGTGTCGCATGAGCCTTGCACAATCGAGGAAAGCCTTCCAATGAAAGAGTCGGCTCCATAGGTGTTCATGGCATCAAGCATCATGCCTCTCGCTCCACTGCCACTTAATGGCTTCATCAGTATGGTTGGAAGTGCGCCAACAAATTCGGTGTCTATTCCCAAGAGGCTAACGCTAAATTGAATTCCTTTAATAAGGAAGTCCATGGCTCCTGACGCACGAAATATTCCAATACCGACTAAAATGGCGATAAGATAGGGGATAATGGTTATTGAGGTTTGGAATCCTTCTTTGGCACCTTCAATAAAGGTGTCATATACATTTATCCTTTTTCGCATGCCACAAAGGATAAATCCACAGATAATGGTAAAAAGGAGGGTGTTGGCGAAGAGAGTGGAGTAAAGCGAAACTTGCTCTTGTTTCATTGTATTAAACAAAAAGACTAATCCTCCTATAAGTAATCCCATTCCTCCAAAAAACAGAAGTAGATTCCGTTGTAAAATATTTATTTTTTGATGTATGCAAACCGTTAGTATTGCGACCAATGTCGATGTAAAAGTTGTTAGCATAATAGGGAGAAAGACATCTGAAGGGTTTGTGGCTCCCATTTGCGCTCTATACATCATGATCATGATAGGAATTAATGTTAATCCAGATGCATTGATGCATAAAAACATGATCATTGAGTTACTGGCGGTCTCTTTGTTTTGATTTAGTTCTTGTAATTGTTTCATGGCTTTTAGCCCCATAGGGGTAGCCGCATTATCCAATCCTAATAAATTTGCGGACAAATTCATAAAGATAGATCCTGTTACAGGGTGATCTTTGGGAATATCAGGAAACAGTTTACTAAATATTGGTGCGGCTAGTTTGGCGAATGCTTGGATTACTCCTCCTTTTTCTCCAATTTTCATAATTCCTAACCAAAGAGAAAGAATACCTGTTAGCCCTAGTGATATTTCGAAACCTGTTTTGGCAGATGAGAAAGAAGCGTTGATTATTTCTGTGAAAACTGTGGTGTCTCCGGCAAAAAACAACTTACCTAAAGCAACAATAAATGCGATTAAGAAGAATGCGATCCAAATGTAATTTAGTACCATAATGAAATTATATTGGTCACAAATTTAGCAATTTATTGCTAATTGATTCGTATTTTTGTTTTTCGAATTATTGATAAATAAAAGGATCCAATATGAAGATATTAGTGACATATGATATGTTTTACGAAGGGTTTGCTGAGCTAAAAGAAAAGTATGAAGTTACGTTCCCGGAGGGAAGAGATTTTTCATACGAGGAAGTTTTAGAAATGATATCTGGATATGATGTCTTATGTTCTATGTTTACGTTTCCTGTGGATAAAGCTTTAATAGATCGGGCTCCTAACTTACGATTGATCGCTAATTTTGGAGTAGGTTATAATAATATAGATATAGCATATGCTATCGAAAAAAATATAACGGTGACGAATACACCGGATGCGGTAACAGCAGCTACTGCTAATCTTGCGTTGGGGTTGATGTTAGACGTGGCACGTCGTATTTCAGAGTGTGACCGTACTTGGCGTGTGATGGGGCAAGAGATGAAACGTGGCTTGTTGGAAAATCTAGGAGTACCAGTGAGTGGACAGGTCTTGGGTATTATTGGTATGGGACGTATAGGCAAAGCTTTGGCGAAACGAGCAAATGCATTAGGTATGGAAGTTATCTATCATAATAGGAGAAGACGTTGTATAGAGGAAGAGTCTAAATTGAATGTCTTGTATGTTTCAAAAGAAGAATTATTAGAGAAATCAGATTTTATCTCTTTGAATGCTCCTTATACAACCGAGACGTATCATATTATAGCGGAAGAAGATTTAAGGCGAATGAAGTCTTCTGCTATTTTGATTAATACAGCTCGTGGTCCGTTGGTTGATGAGCATGCATTGGTGAGAGCCTTAAAAGAGGGCCTTATTTTAGGTGCAGGATTGGATGTTTTTGAGTTTGATGATATGCCGTTGCCCGAGTTAATGAAAATGAATAATGTGGTATTAACTCCTCATATTGGTACGCAAACAATACAAACACGTCTTGATATGGCTCGTGCTGTCTGTGATAATGTGATTGGTTTTATCGAGGGAAATCGTCCCATGTCTCGAGTGTTGTTTAGGCCATGAAAGTAAATCTTATTTGTGAGCAAATATATGCGAAAAGCTCTGCGGAGAAAGCGGTTCATTTAAGTCGATTCTTCAAGGTTGGTCCAGGGCAATATGGAGAGGGGGATCTTTTTTTAGGTGTAAGTGTTCCAGATATTCGTAAGGTGGCAAAAGAGAATATGTCGCTCCCTTTAGAAGAAATAGATGTTCTGTTGAGTAGTCCTTGGCATGAAGTTCGTTTGTGCGCTTTATTGATATTAATCTATCGGATGAAAAGGAAGAAGACAACAGAAGCGGAGCGGAAAGAAATTTATAACTTCTATCTTTGTCATACGGCAGCTTGTAATAATTGGGATTTGGTAGATTTGTCTTGTCGAGATATCATTGGTGCTTATTTGTTGGATAAAGATCGTGCGCCTCTTTATTTATTAGCTGATAGTTCTGTCTTATGGGAACAGCGTATGGCGATTGTCTCTACGTGGACATTCATTCGTTCTTATGATTTTCGTGATACATTGGCGTTGGCAGAACGTTTGATGGGACATAAGCATGATTTGATACACAAAGCGGTTGGCTGGATGTTGCGCGAAGTTGGGAAAAAAGATGAGCAAGTACTTACTGATTTTTTAGAGAGACATGCTTTGAATTTACCTCGAACGGCATTACGTTACGCAATAGAGCATTATGCGGAATCTAGGAGACAGTATTTTTTGAAGAAAAAATAATCTATGGACAGGGAACTTATTTTGTCACTTCAAGGATGGGCGGAACGATACAATACGAAAGCTTTTATAGAGCACGATCCTGTGCGTTTCCCTCATCGTTTTAAAGAAAAACAAGATATAGAGATTTCTGCTTTTTTAACAGCGTGGATCTCTTATGGAAGGCGTGAACATATTCTTCAAAAGGCAGAAGAATTACACTCTTTAATGGGAGAGAGTCCTTATCATTTTATACGAGATGGAGAGCTGACATTTTCCTTACTGCGTAATCGTTTAGCCCAAGGTCGTGATACGTTTTATCGTTTTTATACTTATGGAGATTTGTTGATGCTATTAGATCGTATGAAGGATATTTATGAGCGATATGACAGTTTGGAAGACGCCTTGATAGCATCTCCATCTGTAGATCCACTTTTATCCTTGCGTCAGCTTTTTGAAGGAATTCGTGGAATACCGGCTTTGCGGAGTGTCTCAGCTTGTAAGCGTTTAGCGATGTTTCTTCGTTGGATGGTTCGTCGTGATGGTATCGTTGATTTGGGTATTTGGCAAACAGTTCTTCAGCCGTCTCAGTTGATAATTCCATTAGACACACATGTTCATCAAATATCATTGCGGTTAGCTTTGACAATGCGAAAGGATGCCTCGTTGCGTACCGCAAGGGAGATAACAAAAGCTTTGTTAGATGTATTCCCTGATGATCCCTGTTTGGGGGATTTCGCTTTGTTTGGTTATGATATAAATCAAGGGAAATAATTAATATGGAAAAGAAAAATGATATTAAATCTGTTTGCGTATATTGTGCATCAAGTACACAAATACCTGATATTTATTTTAAAGGTGCGGAGAAATTAGGGTTATTATTGGGAGCTCATGGTTTATGTGTCGTGAATGGAGCAGGAAGCATGGGATTAATGCGTACAGTGTCGGATGCTGTTTTGAGCTCAGGTGGTACGGTAACAGGCGTAATACCTCGCTTTATGGTAGAGCAAGATTGGTGTCATAAAGGGTTAACACGGCTGATAGAAGTTGATACAATGCATGAGCGGAAACGCCGGATGGCCGACTTGTCTGATGCGGTTATTGCGCTTCCTGGTGGATGTGGTACATTAGAAGAGCTTTTGGAAATTATCACATGGAAGCAGTTGGGATTATATTTGAATCCGATTGTGATTTTGAATATCAATCATTATTTTGATACCTTGTTAGAATTGTTGAGTAGAGCAATGGACGAGCATTTTATGAGACCTCAGCATGCTGCTTTATGGGCGGTAGCAGAAACTCCGGAAGAGGCTGTTCGATTGATATATTCTTTGCCTAAGTGGGATGCTGGTTTACGAAAAATAGCTGCTATCTGATACAAGAAAATAAAGCTGAATAGGAATCATTATTCTTTTTATCACCCGACAATTTAAAGGATTGTCGGGCTTTTATTTATGGAAGCAAGAGTAATGCGTAGATATATTTCGTGTAAATAAGGGTGTTGATTTAAAAGGAATGGCGGATATAATATGACTCATATATGAATATTCTTAGCAAATTTAAAGGATTGTCGTTTTTTTTTATGTCAAAAAAATGGAATTAATAAATAAATCTTATATTTACGGCGAAGAAAAGAGGTTCAACCTATCATAGGTTAAAGTATTCGGAGATATGTGAGGAAATGAATAATTGCAAATAACAACTCGATTGTGATCCATCTTTTGTTCTCGGAATATTTATGCGGAAGTCCCGATAAAGTACACGGATAAAAGGAGTCTTATATCCGTGCTTTATGTGTGAATAGGCCTATTGCGAAGATGATTTACAAAAGAAATATACCTAAAATCTAATTTTAATATGAAAACAGTCTACAAGTACTTTTTTATCCTTTGTTTTTTATTGATAGGGGGATTGGGTTATATTACAGCCCAAAATTATCAGCACGACTTTGATCAAGTGATGAAAAAGGTTGATGATCTTTTGTGGTATGAGAAAGTGGGAGATATCGCTTATATCGACAAGGTTTATCTTTGTGGACCCGCTCGTTGGAAAGAATCAAATCCAACAGAAATGGGGGCTGGCAACGAACTGAAGTTTTGGACTTATATATTTATACCCCAAAGTGTAGATCCTAATAAGAAATATCCATTGATTGTATTACCACATAGTGGTGTGCATGCTGACTTTAACACTTATTATGCGCATATCGTAAGAGAGTTGATAGCTCAAGAATATATTATTGTCTCGGCTGAATATCGAGGAAGTACAGGATATGGTGGAGCGGTCTATAATAATATAGATTATGGTGGTTTGGAAAATGAGGATGTTTATGTAAGTCGTAATTATATGGTAGAGAATTTTGATATAGTTGATGGTAATAGGGTTGGCATTATGGGTTGGAGCCATGGCGGAATGATTACATTAATGAATCTGTTCTCTTATCCTGGTAAATATAAATGTGGCTTTGCGGGAGTACCGGTGAGTGATATCATTATGCGTATGGGATATTCTCCAGAAGATTATCGGGATATCTTTTCTGATAAGCGGCATATAGGTGCGACACCACGAGAAAACATGGCGGAATATAAACGTCGTTCTCCGGTATGGAACGCTTCCAAACTCGAGGATCCTTTGTTAATTCATACAAATACGAGTGACGATGATGTAAATGTCGTAGAGGTAGAGCACTTGATTCAAGCTTTAAAGGCAGAGGATAAGAAATTTGAATATAAGATTTTTGATAAATCTCCGGGCGCACATAGTTTTGACCGTGTAGATACAGGCGAGGCTTCTGAAATCAGATTAGGTATTTATAAGTTTCTTGCTAAATATTTAAAGCCTAATAAGCCTTTTAAGTCAGTGAAAGATGTGCGTAAAGCAGCTTATAAATTTAATTAAGAAGGGAAATCTGTCAAATAATATAATAAATACTCGATAAATAATACAATTGGAATGAAAAAGTTTGTCACTTATGTTATGATGCTTTGTGCTAATTTCTCTATATTGATGGCACAGCAGACAAAAGTTCCGGAACTGGTATTAAATCCGGAAAGTTGTACCAGTATTATGGTTGGTAAAAACGCTTCAGCAGATGGTTCGGTTATGACCAGTCATACCTGTGATAGTAATTATCGCACATGGATGGATATTGTACCTTCTGCTTCTTACGATCATGATACGACAATCATGATTTATGCGGGTAAGATGCATACGGAATATGATAAGGGAATGCGTGGAGTGATAGAAAAAGGAAGTATACCAGAAGCTCGTTCTACATATCAATATTTGAATACTGCATATCCATGTTTAAATGAAAAGCAATTAGGTATTGGTGAGACTACAATTAGCGGTCGTAGGGCTTTAGTCAATAAAAATGGTATGTTTATGATTGAAGAACTTCAGAAAATTGTCTTACAACGTTGTGTAACTGCTCGTGAAGCGATTCGTTTAATGGGAGAGTTAATAGAGAAATATGGTTATGGAGATTGGGGTGAGTGTCTTACGATTGCAGATCCAAAGGAGGTATGGCATTTTGAGGTATTTGGTGAGGGGCCGGATAAGATAGGTGGAGTATGGGCCGCTATTCGTATTCCGGATGATCATGTTGGCGTTTCTGCCAATATACCTCGCATCTCAAAGATTGATGTGAAAGATAAAGATAATTGTATGGCTTCCGCCAATGTTTTTGAGGTCGCAAAACGATTAGGTTTTTGGGATGGAAAGAAGCCATTCCGTTTTTGGGAAGCTTATGGAGGTGATGATAAAGCTTTTAGCATTCGTGAATATTTTATTTTGAATAAGTTAGCGCCCTCATTACATCTCTCTTATGATGCGGAAGAGTTACCTTTTAGCGTGAAGCCTGAGAAGTTGGTTTCTGCGACAGATGTTATGGCTTTGTTGAGTGAAACTTATGAGGACACGGAGTTTGATATGACCAAGAATTTGAAAGTGGCAGTAAAGAACAAGAAAACGAATCAGGTAGATACAATTGTTAGTCCTGCCGCAAATCCTTGGATGACAATGGATATGGTAAATATGTTAAATGGTTTACAGCCCAATGCTGTTAAGCGCTATCGTTTGGTGGCTGTTCCTCAGTGTGCATATTCTACTGTTATTCAATTAAGAAGTTGGCTTCCTGATGCGGTAGGTGGTGTAGTATGGATGTCATTTGATAATCCTGGACAAAGTCCTCGTATTCCTATTTTCTGTGGTACAAAAGATCTTCCAGCTTGCTTTAAGGTTTGTGGACAACATCGTTATCGTGAAGATGCTGCCGTATGGACATTTAGACGTGCGAATAAGTTAGCGACTGTTCGTTGGGGAGTTACTCGTGCTAGTATGCAAGAGGCCATCGCTCATTTTACAGAAAAAGGACAGAGCGAGTTGCCATTTGTGGAAAGTCGTTATAAGGAGATATTGTCAAAGCAAGGAGAAGAGGCTGCTAGAGCTTTCTTGACAGGTTATACCGCGGATTTCGCTGGTGCGGCAATGTTGCGTTGGAGAGAGTTGGGAGATTCATTTTGGAATATGTTTGAGAGAGGTTTTTAATAATCGGAGCAATTAATATTTATTACTATGAAAGCATTAATTTTATCATGCGCTTTGGCGTTAGGTTCAATGAGCGCATTCGCTCAAGGCTATCAATTTAAAGATGCAGTGAAAGTTCCCGCTACGCCAGTGAAAAATCAAGCATCAACGGGTACATGTTGGTGTTTTGCGACAACTTCTTTTATGGAGTCAGAGCTACTTCGTATGGGAAAAGGCACGTATGATTTGTCTGAAATGTTTATCGTTCGTCAGAAATATATGAATCAATTACAAGATAATTATATTCGTGGAGGAGATGGAAACATCGGTCAGGGTAGTCTTTCTCATACTTTTATGAATGCATATCGTCAAGTCGGTATTGTTCCAGAAGAGGTCTATTCAGGCATTAATTATGATTCAGATAGACATAATCATTCTGAAATGGTACGATATATGAATGCGATAGCTACTGCCGCTATTAAGATGAGAAAGCGTAGTCTACAGTATGATGAGTTAATCAAGAATTTATTTGATACTTATTTAGGTAAGTTGCCAGAGAAATTTACTTACAAAGGAAAGGAATATACACCCAAGACATTTGCTGCATCCTTAGGTTTAAATATGGATGATTATATAGAATTGACAAGTTTCACACATCATCCTTATTATCAAAAATTTGACATGGAAGTAACAGACAATTGGGAACATTCTTTGATGTATAATCTTCCATTGGATGAGTTGATGGAAGTTGCGGATTATGCCTTGATGAATGGGTTTACAATTTGTTGGGATGGTGATGTTAGCGAGAAAGGATTCTCTTTTACACATGGTGTCGCTATTAATCCGGAAGTAAAAAAGGTAGAAGACTTGTCAGGTAGTGATCGTGCACGTTTTGAAAAGATGGATGAAAGGGAACGTTTGGAAGAAGTTTATAAATATGAGAAACCTTTTCCTGAAATAAAAGTGACTCCAGAGATTCGTCAAAATGGCTTTGAGGCTTTTGTGACAACAGACGATCATTTGATGCATCTTACAGGTATTACAAAAGATCAAAATGGAACGAAATATTATATTACTAAAAATTCTTGGGGAACAGAGCGCAATGCTTTTGGAGGTTATTTAAATATGTCTGAAAGTTATGTGCGAGCAAAGACCATTTATATTATGGTTCATAAAGATGCGATACCTAAAACGATCAAAAATAAATTAGGTTTATGATTTTAGGCTTGATACAAATCTTATGAAAAGAGGCGTGTCGTATATTACGACACG